>CAJUAE010000070.1 GCA_910583965.1 uncultured Lachnospiraceae bacterium | reverse complement strand
GTTACTTTTCACACCCACACCAAAGTAGTGGGAATTATGCGCCAAAATGCTAAAAGCTTTCGCATTTTGTGTGCAAAATCTGTTATAATTCACACCTGAGTAACCTATAGGCTGATAAAAACTGGCATGGATGTGAATTGTAACATATAATCATTCAATCCTCATATAATTTTGATTAATACACTCGACAAAAGTACAAAAAAAGACTATAATTAGAATCATTCTAAAAATATGGACATTTCATAAGACAATGGAACATTCATACGATTAGCAAATAGAATGAACTTATAACCATAGACACTCAAGGTCTTCTATACTTTATGTTGCAAGGTAGATTGCAAGGCTCTATTTTTATAAACATTTAGAGTCTTTTTGTACCAAATGTTGCAAGGCAGATTGCGAGAGGCTATTTATCAATTAAGGAGGAAAAATATGGAAGCAACAAAATATGCAGGAACACAGACAGAAAAAAATTTGGAGGCAGCATTTGCGGGAGAATCACAAGCAAGAAACAAGTACACCTACTTCGCTTCTGTCGCAAAAAAGGAAGGCTATGAGCAGATTTCCGCTCTATTTTTAAAAACAGCGGACAATGAGAAAGAACATGCCAAAATGTGGCTTAAAGAGTTAAAAGGAATTGGTAATACAAAAGAAAATCTTGCGGCCGCAGCCGATGGCGAAAACTATGAATGGACAGATATGTATGAAGACTTTGCTAAGACAGCAGAACAAGAGGGTTTTCCTGAACTTGCGGCGAAATTTCGACTTGTGGGGGCAATTGAAAAACACCACGAAGAACGCTATCGCGCACTGCTCCAGAACGTAGAAACCGCCACTGTTTTTGAAAAAAGCGAAGTCAAAGTATGGGAATGCCGAAATTGTGGGCACATTGTTGTTGGAACAAAGGCACCCGAAATTTGCCCAACTTGTAATCATCCACAAAGTTATTTTGAAGTACACGCAGAAAATTACTAATTAGAAACTGTTTCCGAATAACTTATATTCTAAGTTTCTTAGGTTTCACTTGGGTGCCCGTGTGCATAAAAAATCCCACAGAAAATCCTGCGGGATTTTTTTATAAAATTCTTATAATCTCTTTAACAGTTCCTCTCTTGCTGCCTCATATCCAGGCTTTCCAAGAAGTGCAAACATATTCTTCTTGTAGTTCTCCACACCTGGCTGATTAAACGGATTTATACCTAACAGATATCCGCTTAAGCCACACGCAAACTCAAAGAAATAAAACAATTCCCCTAGATAAAACTCGCTCACTTCTGGCATATTTACCATCAGATTTGGAACTTGTCCATCTGTGTGTGCAAGTATTGTTCCATTCATCGCACTCTTATTCACGAAATCCACTGTCTTACCTGCCAGATAGTTCAGTCCGTCAAGGTCCACAGGCTCTGTGCCGATTGTGATTTCTTCACGTGCTTTCTCAATATTCAACACTGTCTCAAACATCACCCTAGAACCGTCTTGAATAAACTGGCCCATAGAATGAAGATCTGTTGTAAAGTCAACACTTGACGGATAAAGTCCCTTCTGGTCCTTGCCCTCTGACTCACCAAAAAGCTGCTTCCACCACTCCGATACATAATGCGCGCTTGGCTCATAATTGCAGAGAATCTCAATCGCTTTGCCTTTTCTCAACAGAATATTTCTAACTGCAGCATATTTCATCGCATCATTTTCTTCATATGGAAGCTCCAAAGCACGCTTTCTACCGCTTGCAGCACCTTCCATCAACTTGTCAATATCTGCACCGCTTACTGCAATTGGAAGTAAGCCAACCGCTGTCAATACTGAGAAACGCCCTCCAACATCATCTGGAACAACAAAAGTCTCATATCCTTCCTCTGTCGCAAGGTTCTTTAAAGACCCCTTTGCCTTGTCTGTCGTCGCATAGATTCTCTTTGCAGCGCCTTCTTTTCCATATTTCTTTTCCATCATTTCTTTAAATACACGGAACGCAATCGCTGGCTCTGTTGTGGTGCCTGACTTACTAATCATATTAATAGAGAAATCTCTGTCCCCAATCACATCAATCAAATGCTTGATGTAAGTAGAACTGATTGAGTTGCCAACAAAATAAATCTCTGGTGTCTTGCGAATGCTCTTGTCCACCATGTTATAAAAACTGTGACGCAGAAACTCAATTGCTGCGCGCGCACCTAGATAAGAACCACCTATCCCAATCACTAACAATACTTCGCTATCACTTTGGATCTTCTTTGCCGCCTCTTTGATTCTGCCAAATTCCTCCTTATCATAATCCACTGGCAGATCAACCCAGCCTAGAAAATCATTGCCAGCGCCAGTCTTACTAACAAGAACCTCCTTTGCATCCAGCGTGAGTTTCTTCATATACGCAACCTCATGGTCACTGATAAACTGTGCTGCCTTTGAATAATCAAATGTTACTTTACTCATCTGCTCTTTCTCCTTTACAAAAAATATTGTATCGTCGTTCCATGCATTTTATTTTAGCAAAATTTCCCAAATAAATCAATTATAAGACAAAATTTTTCTAAATTTTGACGAATATTTAGTTACTTTTCACACCCACACCATGCACTTGCTACATAGTATCGGAGCCGGCATATGCAGCAAGTGTTACAATTCACATCAAATCTTGTGAAAGGAATCCGTACTCTGGCGTGGATGTGAATTCAAATAAATATTTAGACACGATTGCCTATGATTGTGCGTAATAGCTCCTCTAATTCGTGCGCTTCCTCCTGTGAAAAAAGTGGTGCTTTTTTCTCTAAATTCGTCTCTAATTCTAGCGTGGCATCTGTCACTTCCTGCTCTGGTATTTCCTCCGCAGCCCGAATCTCAGATTTAGCACGTCGATCCGCCTTGGCATTTTTCTCTTGCGCAAGCTCCCACAAAAGCTTTTCTTTCTCCACAATGCCATGCTCTAATCGCTGCGCAACTGTATTTTCTAAGTAATCTGTCAAATTTGTCTTTAACATTTGCCTGCGCCCCGGCATGTCCACAATCGACATTGCACTCAAATATAGATAAATACCAAACAGACTGATAATATAAAATGGAAGCAGATCCACAAACCGCCGTCCTTCAATAATACCACTGAACACACCAAAACCCGCAATAAATACGCCCGCTAACATTAACTGTCCTGAAAGATGTTTCATAAAATTAATGCTCATTCCCAAGATACGAATCCGATTGATGTACTTATCTACAAACACTGATATGTTCGCCACACCGCCATTTAGCTTGTAGCAATTAATAAATCGTTCCTTGCATTGATTGAGCAGTTTATTGTCCACCCCAGAAAGTGTATCTGCCTGCTGTATCATTCTTTGGTATATCACGCCAATCGCCACCTGATATAAGATACCGATTGCCATAAAGACAAGTGTTAATAACATCGTCGTCGTTTCCTTTGACATTATGATATCTCCCCCTTTGATTGAATTGAAAATCCGTAAAATACTCACTGTGATTTTAAGTATAATCATTTCCATGGATTCCCACAAGACGTTTTGAAGGAGAATCGTTCGACAAATTCGTACAATACTTGTTTCATCATTACGGAAAATACTGTAATGTTACGAATTTTGACTTTTTACTATCAATATATAGTCTTTATGCGCTACACCTCTGAATAATTATCACCAGCGCTCCCAATATCACACCTGCCACAGTTATTGTCATTAGCGAGGAGTACAGAACTTCTCTAATGCAACACAGAATTAATATTAAAAATATCAACACTCTCCTCCACAAGTTTTAATTCTGTTTGCTAAGTCTCTACTACAGCTATCTCCACATTGCCGCCAAAAAACTTTGCACTGTCTTTTCTCTCTAATAATTTATTTTAAAACTATCTCCATTGACATAGATTGCCTTTGATTTTGTCACTGTCAGACGCTCATCTGAAGTGAAACTGAGCGTCTCACCATCGCAAAAATACATTCCTTCTTCTAGCATCCAATCACAGACATTATAGAGAAAATCATAAATTTCCTGTAAGCTATGGCTGCTGCCAATCACTTCAATTTCGTCCCTTCCAAACTCTGTCAATCCATATGTATAACCGCTAGTCCCATTCTCATCTTGAATTAATCCCAAATACACCCACAACGGAATTGGCATTTCACTCGTTCGCAATTTTTCAGCCCACTCATGATAAAACGCTGGTTGATACACAGTTCCTGTCGTATAAATACCAAGAGCATCCGTCTCAATACTGCAAAGATTCATCACATCTGTAAAGAAACTTGCAGCCTCAATTGAATTTCCATCATGGTTCATCACTGCCACAATCATGTGCGCACGATGCTGTTTTGTCATCGCCACAGCCTCTCTCCACAGAAAATTTCCTTCTGCATAAAATTCTGCTTGGCCATCTGGGACAGGTGCATCCACTAGTGACATTGTAATCATATTACTTCCTACCTCAAACACCAAAATGCCATCTTCACGTTTGTAGTTTTCCTCTGCAACAAGAAAAGCTTTTGTTACGGTATCGCAAAGTGCATCAAAATCAATATCTGCATCTTTCAACAGAATAGAGCCAACACGCACTGCGTCTTGCTTTCCAGTCTCATCCCACTTTTCTTTGCGCTCCTCACTGCTCATGCTATCAAATTCTTCTTTAGTCATACCGCGTCTTTCCAACTCTGCAAAAAAACGACTTCGCCAATACTCCTTCATATATTCAATAATTGCAATACATTTATCTTTAGCTGTTGCCTCATCATATTCCTCATACTCACTAAATGTATGCCCACATTCGTCGCCATCTGCATCAAATCCAACGACACCAACCTGCCACTTTGCCAACAAATCTGGCTTAAATTTTAGAATTACATAATCGTTATCGTCGTAGGTAAAAGTTCCTGATGCTTTAATCTTTGCTGGTTTCTTCCCTAACTCATTTTTATGGCTAAGCCACCTTGTCATAATTTCGACTGCTTCTTTTTCATACATTTTATGCACCTTTATCCTTTCTATTAACGAACTGCACTCATAATAAATCCCAAAACACACATATAATACTATTTTTCAATTTTATCATACTTTAATACAATTTGAAAGCGAACAACACAAATCTTCCTGCAAATCGAACAATACACTTGAATCATTTTTTCACAAATGCATATTCACATTACAACTGGTGCTAACTCCGCACCATGCAGCAAGTATATAGTGCAAGTGTGAAAAATAATCATATTTTCAACCCATAAAAGACCACCCGATTTGTATCTTGTCATACTATGAGCTTGTATGTTATAATGAGAAATACTTTTAATTGCAGGTGTGCGAATTGATTCTATCGTTAGAAAAACTGACTCGTATGCTGAAAAAATTTACAAAGTAATCAGAAAAGGAGTTTGCAAACGATGAAAAAATTTTTTGAAGAATTTAGGAAGTTTATCAGCAAGGGAAATGTGATGGATATGGCCGTCGGAATTATTATTGGCGGTGCTTTTACAAGTATCGTTTCCTCGCTAGTAAACGATGTAATCAATCCAATCCTTGGTTTGTTTGGCGGCATGAACTTCGACCAGCTTACTTGGAATATCACTGGTGATGTCACATTGTATTACGGAAAATTTATCACTGCTGTAGTTAACTTTTTAATTATGGCACTTATTGTATTTCTAATGGTCAAGGTTATGAACAAAGCAATGTCCCGCATTCAAAAGACAGAACCACCAAAGACTCCCACCACAAAAAAATGCCCGTTCTGCAAATCTGAAATTGCAATCGAAGCAACCAGATGTCCACATTGTACTTCACAACTTGAAGAGCAAGATTAAAGTAATTCTGTCAGCGCAGCAAACTGCGTTAATGTGAGCGCCTCGCCGCGAATTGTTGACGGCAATCCCATTTTTTCTAGTGCAACTAAAACGCTCTCCTTTGCAATTGCTAATCCAGCGGCGTTGACAAGTCCATTGACAAGCGTTTTTCTGCGCTGGTTAAAAGATGCGCGAATAATATCAAACATCTTTTTTTCATCTGAGACTGTTATCTGTGGTTTTTCAGAACAAGTAAGTTTTATAACAGCACTGTCAACATTGGGGCGTGGCATAAAACAACCTGCTGGAACAGTCATCATAACTTGCGGCTTTGCATAATAGTTCACGGCTAGAGAAAGTGCCCCGTAATCTTTTGTACCTGGTTCTGCCTGCATACGCTCTGCCACTTCTTTTTGCACCATAATTGTAATACTTTCAAGTGGGACATGACTTTCAAAAAGCCCCATAATAATTGGGGTTGTAATATAATAAGGAAGGTTCGCTACCACCTTCACTGGCCTGCCATTATTTCTTTCCTGCACAATTGCATTGATATCCACCTTTAAAATATCTTTATTCAGAATGGTAATATTGTTATATGCCGCCAAGGTATCCTGCTCAAGAATTGGAATTAGCTTTGAATCAATTTCCACTGCAACAACTTCCCGCGCACGTTCACACAGATATTGTGTCATTGTGCCAATTCCCGGACCAATTTCCAAAACACAATCTTCTGATTGCACTCCCGCCGCATCAATAATCTTTTCAAGAATATTTGCATCTATCAGAAAATTTTGTCCATATTTTTTCTGAAAATGAAACTGATATTTTTGTAATACTGCAATGGTATTCGTCGGATTTCCCAGCGTTGCCATAACTTTTCTCCCTTCTTATATCTGATACATCTGTCTGGCATTCCTCTTTGTTATAGACACGACCTCATCATAGGACATTCCTTTTATCTCTGCAATTTTCTGCGCAATATATGGTAAGTTTTGCGAAGAATTTCTGCTGCCGCGTTTTGGCTCTGGGGAAAGATATGGACAATCTGTTTCTAATAAAATGCGCTCAATTGGAATCGCTGTCACAACCTCTCTTAATTTCTTGGCATTTTTAAATGTAATCACACCACCTATGCCAATATAAAATCCCATTTTAATATAAGCTTCTGCCATCTCTACACTGTAGGAAAAACAGTGAATTACCCCACCAATTTCCTTAGCATTATGCATAGCCAAAATATCATAAGTATCTTTTGCAGCCTCTCTGGAATGAATAATAACTGGCTTTTTCATGTTTTTTGCCAGCTCTAACTGGCGTGCAAACCACACCTTTTGAATCTCATGCGCCGGTTCCTCCCAATAATAGTCCAATCCAATTTCGCCAATTGCCACCACTTTTTTATGTGCACACTGCTTTTCAAGTTGTGCAAAGGCTTTCTCATTTAGTGCTGCTGTCTCACTAGGATGTACCCCTGCCGCTGCGTAGACAAAAGGATATATTTCGGCAAGTGCAATGCTTGCCGCAGTGCTGGACAGGCTTGCACCTACATTTACGATATATTCAATCTGATTCTCTTGCATAGAGCCAAGAAGTGCATCCCTGTCCTCGTCATATGCCGCATCATCATAGTGCGCATGTGTCTCAAATATCATAACCTTCTCCCCTATATTGATAGCCTCCCATAATCTTCTTGCAACATTTGTAATAAATGGCAAATACTTTTGCCGTTATTATAATAATCGATATCCAAATAGATGTCAATCCAATTACAAATCATTGTATCTGTTGTAATATTTTGGGTTACTTTTCACACCCGCGCCAAAGTAGTGGGAATCATGCGCCAAAATGCTTGCCTTTTAGCATTTTGTGTGCAAAATCTGTTATAATTCACACCTCAATAACTTATAACATGATAAAAACTGGCGTGGGTGTGAATTGTAACCAAAAAATCAGTACTTTTATAGGAAATTGAAAAAAATACTTGATTTTTTAATAAAATCAAGTATAATAAATTCGTAACGATTGCATATAAATTATTTCGTTGCGTGGCTCAGTTTGGTAGAGCGCTGCGTTCGGGACGCAGAGGCCGCAAGTTCGAATCTTGTCGCAACGATTTATAGAGAAATCGAGTAAGAAAGGTAAAACTTTTTTACTCGATTATTTAAATGAGTGCTAATACAATCTCCTCTAGAAAAACCAAGCTTCTAAAATACACGACAGAGTCGTATATATTAATAAAGAAGCTATCTTTCTCTTTGCATATCTGTTTTAATCTGGACGTGCTACTTATTCCTGTTCTATTATAAAATTAATTTCAAATATTTGTTTATATTCTTCTTTATGTCTTAATAAAAATAATATTCAATTCTAAATTTCATAAAATCTTTGTTCGGTTTCCGATACGTTTATTCAAAATATAAGTAATTTTTACCAATTTAATTATTAAAAATTGTAACATATTATACATTTAATAAAATTTAATAATCTTTAGTTGAAATATTTGCAACACTAAATTATAGTTTGATTATACTCTATTGCATGCGAATTCGCTCTATGTCGACAGTGGTGACTCGCATGTCAATATATAATTGTGGGCAATCTACGCAAAGCCAAATATAAGAATATATGTTTGATATATGTTTGGCTTTTTGTGTCCACACCAACCGCATTTTGCCAAAAAACAGAATGGAGGAATGAAACTATGAAAGGAAAAATGCAAAGAAGACTGTTGAGCCTTTTATTATCAGTGACTCTGGCAATCACTGGATTGGAAATGCCAACGGTTTTGGCGACAGAGGAATCTGTCCAAGTGGAACAATCCACTTTTGAACAGACATCTGAAAAGACGCAACCGTCAGAGACAGATTCCAATGAGTCGGAAATCGAAAGTACACCGTCACCAGAGGAGACTACAACAGAATCCGAAGAAACTTCTGATAAGTTACAGACAGATACAGAAACAGATTCGTCAGAATCTATGTCTGAAAGTCAATCAGAAGAAGAAACCACTACACAACAAACAGAAAGTAATTCTTCAGAGCAACAGACAGAGGAAAAACCTTCTGAATCAGAACAAGAAAGTGAAATACTTACAGAAGAATTAAATTCAGAAACTACAGAAACCATAACAGAAGAAATAACAGAATCTACAACAGAAATCACTACGGAAGAAGAAACAGAAATCACTACGAAAGAATTGCAAAGTTCAGATTTATTAGAATGGCAGTATGAAGTAGTAGTCAACCCGCTCTATGAAGGAATTATAGACCCTGATGAACTCGCCCAACAACTAAATTCCCTACAAATCAAGAGTCAAAACAGTGCAAAGAATACTGCACAATCCTTCCAAACCTTTGATGCAGCAGTTGATTATCTGAAAAATCAAATGGTAAAACGAGAATCGACAGTCTCTATAGAGGTTCCTTTAAGTGTTTCCGAGGAAAATAAAGGAGACGACGGATTTCCTAAAACACTGCTTTATTCCGCTGTTGCCCACACAGAAGAATGTACTGGTCAAGAAGGCGATGCGTTAAAATGGCAATATGGTGGTTCTAAAATGTCCATGAGTAGCACTTCGTCCACTTACACAGTAACTTACACAATTTCTTATTATACAACACTCGCGCAAGAGCAAGAATTAACCACAAAGGTAAACGAAGCCTTGGACAGTCTCGCACTTTCTGGCAAAACCGATTACCAAAAAGTCAAAGCAATCCACGATTATATCTGTGATAATACAGACTATGACTACGAAAATCTTGAAAATGATGCACACAAGATAAAATTTACTGCTTATGGTGCCTTATGCACAGGAAAGGCAGTCTGCCAAGGTTATGCAGTTGCCTTCTATCGCATGTGCAAGGAAGCCGGACTTCCTGTCAGAATCATTACAGGGATTGGAAATGGTGGGCCACATGCATGGAACATTGTCAAAATAGGAAATAACGCCAGAACATCAGGAAAATATTACAATATTGACTGTACCTGGGACGGACAGGATCAACAAACCTATCACAAATATTTCCTGTTAAACGAAAAAGACTTTGAAGACCATACGAGAGATGAAGAATATAATACTTCCGCGTTCCATGCACAGTATCCTATGTCAGAAACTTCGTATGTAGATGAAAGTACACTTCCTACAGGATTAAATAAAGAAAATCCCAGTGCTACATTCACTACAATTGATGACAAAACAGTCCGCTCTGACGCAGATGGAAAACCTAAACTTTTGATATTCTTCCGAACTACTTGCCCAAACAGCCAAAGTACAATCCGGGCAATTGCTGGCCATGAATTTACTGGATTGGATATTCTAGCTGCTGATATTGATGGACGTAGCAAAGACGACATAATCAACTTTAAAAATACTTATGGCAGTGATGCGATTACTTTTTCCTATGGTACATATGGCGTAAATAATACAAGTTTATTTTACTATATGCAGGCAGCAGGACTGACAAATGGAAACCAGTATAGTGCTACACTTCCTGTTCTCTGCTATATTGACGCCAACAATATGCTCCAGCATGTCACGCAAGGCGTTCAAAATGCAAGCCAGATTGAAGTAAATCTAAAAAATTATTGTAGCACCGCGCCAGTAAAACAATATAAGATTACCTATGCGTTAAACGGTGGCACCAACCATAGCGATAATCCAACCACATTCAAAGAAAATTCGGACACTATTATTTTGAAAGACCCAACAAAAGACGGTGCAACATTTGCAGGATGGTATTTAGATGCCGCCTTCACACAAAAAGTCACACAGATTGAACGTGGTACTGCCAGCGATATTATCCTGTACGCCAAGTGGTCCTCATCAGGCGCCACTGATAAATTAAATGTTGATAATCCCGAATGTGAATTAATAACGATTGACGGCGAGTATGTATACACTACTGTAGAAAACAAGCCTAAAATACTTATTTTCTTTAGTGTCAACTGTGGTAATAGTATCAATACAATTCGTGGAATTGCACAGCAAGAACTGCCAGGTGTTGATATTTTTGCCATTGAGTATACACAAAGTTCAAAAGAAAGTGTAATAAATTTTAAGAATCAATACGGAAATGATTCTATCACTTTTATATGGGATAATTTATTGGGTAATCTCCACGCTATGCGTGCTTATAATGATGCCGCAAACCATGAAGATATCACACCGCCAATGATCTGTTATGTCGATGCGAACAACAAATTGCAACACATTACAAATGGATACAGAAGTGCAAGCGCTATCAAAGCTGATCTTGATGCTTACTGCAGTGGTACATCAACTGATCCTTCCCCATCTGATACCTACACAATTACTTATGAACTAGATGGTGGCACCAATCATGGCAACAATCCTGCAACATATACTGCTGCAACAGATACAATTATTTTACAGGCGCCTACAAAGGAAGGATACATCTTTGTCGGCTGGTATCGTGACGCCGCATTTACCCTGCCAATCACGCAAATCGAAAAAGGCAGCTCTGGTAATATCACACTCTATGCAAAATGGGAAAATGGGACGCAAGAACCTGACAGTGACAAAATATCTATTTCCAAAGCAGTCATTACACTCAGCAATGAAACGTTCTTCTATAACGGAAAGCAGCAAGAACCAGATGTGACTGTAACATATGAAAACAAGCTACTTTTATTGGATAGCGACTATACCATAAACTATAAGGACAATCGAAATGCTGGCACTGCTACAGTTACCATAACAGGCATTAACAATTATCAGGGATTTGTAAACAAAAACTTTACCATACAACCCGCAAAACTGATAATTACTGCGCTAGACCGAACGCTTCTTGCAGGTTCTCGTCGTCCTGCTCCAAATGGATATGACTATCAAATAGAAGGGCTAGTTGATAATGACCAACTGATGGTACCGCCAACCTTTACATGTAATGTATCAGACCCCGTAGAAATTGGTACATACAGTATAATCCCTAGCGGTGCAAGAGCAGATTCAAACTATAATGCCAACATTACCTATCGCAATGGGACTCTTGAAGTTGTAAAAGAATTTACAGGCTATACTGTTACTTTTGATACGCAAGGGCATGGAACAGCACCTCAGGCATATAGCAACATAGCCTCTGGTACTGCTGTTAAGGAGCCCATGTCTCCATCTGCCCAGGGATATCAATTTGAGGGTTGGTATCGTGAGCCCGAATGTAAGACTGCTTGGAATTTTGGGACAGATATCGTACAATCCGACCTTACTCTGTATGCTAAGTGGTCTATTATAATCAACAAAAGCGATTTCCGTATACAGGAAATTTCCGATATGTATTATACTGGAAAAGCTTGCAAGCCTTCTGTAAGTGTATATGATGGCGATACTTTACTAAAATTGAACAAGGATTATAGTTTAAAGTATGAAAACAATATAAACGTCGGCAGCAAAATTGGTAACGGCATAGACTCAAACTATAAGGCTGAACTTCCTTCTATACGCATTACAGGAAAAGGCAATTATCAAAGCCAAGAGCTATGTGCAAACTTTACAATACAGAAAGCTAACATTGCAGATGAGAACAAAAATCCAGCAAAAGGAGTAACCCTAAAATATACAGACCAGCTTGTTACAAACCCTTCAAGGGCAATAAATCCATTTGGTTCCCTAAAGTATGGAAAAGCATTGAAAAAAGATACAGACTTTGCACTTTCTATAAAACCTGTCAAGGCGTTTGATAAAAATGGCAAACCTGTACAAAACCTGTCTGATATACAGATTCCTGCTGGATATTATGGAACATTCCAATTAATCATCAGCGGCAAGGGAAATTATGAAGGCACGATTGAAAAAAATATTTATGTCTCTGATAAGTCCAAACTGCTAAAAAATGCTAAGATCACACTCGGCGCCAATTTAAAAAGCATAAAATTCTCAAATGCAAATACAGAAAAAGAAGTGGTCTTGCACGCTGGTTATAAAGAAGGAAATACTTATTATAGGGTAGATAAAAATGGCAATATCAGTAGTCAAGAAGTTTCTGCAAAAGACGTTTTTCTTGTCACTTGCAACGGAAATTCATTAATCTATAAAAAAGATTTTGATGTGGACTATACAGACAATAATAAAGTTGGAACTGCGTCTATGACAATCATTGGAAAAGGCGAATATATCGGCGAAAAAACCACAACGTTTCGTATTACAGGAGAAGCCTTCAAAGCCAATACTGTAACAGTTGAAGGCATCGCAGACAAAGTATATACTGGAAACCCTCTAACACAAGACATGAAGGAAATTAAACTGACGTATAAAAGCCAAGAAGACAAAATTCCACTAAACTACCGCAGTGATTACACTATCAACTATAAGAAAAATATTAGCAAAGGAACCGCAACCATTACCTTTACCGCAGCAGAAGGTTCTATCTACAGTGGCTCTTTCAGTAAGACATTTAAAATTACAGCAGCTAATATTACTTCAGTCTTAGATGCTAGCGAAAATAATAGTGTATATGATATTACTGCCCCTTATGAGAAAGCTGGCGCAAAACCAGCAGAGCAAATTTGTTTAACCTATTATGGCACACCGCTCCAATATGGGAAGGATTATACTGTTAGCTATAAGGATAACAAAGCTGTCACTACCAAAAATGATACCAAACCTCCAATAATGGTCATCAAGGGAAAAGGCAATTTCACAGGCAGCAAAGAAATTCCCTTTACAATCACAAAAGCAACTCTGACAGCTAAAAATATAACAATTACACCAGTCGCATATAACGAAAGAAAAGCAGACAGTTATCAATATACTCCTTCTGTAAAAATAAAGGTCGGAAATAGTACATTGAAAAAAGGAGTGGACTATACCCTTGCCTATCGTCATAATGACCAGGTTTCTTACAAAGCTTATATTGAAAAACTTGAAAAAGGAATCGCAACTAACAATGACCAGCCAGTTGCAATCATTACAAGCATACCTGACAGTAATTATAACATTCAGGAAATAGAAGTACCGCTGCCAATTTATCAGACAAAGATCACCAAAAATAATGTCTATATTGTAGTGGACGAAGCAACTTATACAGGACAACAAATCAAACCTGCAGTACAAGTATATTTTGCAGATTCCGAGCATACCGAGGCACTCAAAAAAGTCAAAAACGAGAAGCTGACTGATAACAGCCAGATACTACAAACTGGATTAATCTTGCTTAAAAAGGACGATTATACACTAAGTTATGGAGCCAACATTACTGCCGGAAAAAATAAAGGCAGTGTGACCATCATCGGAAACAGCCCTAATTACGGCGGAAGCATCTCACAAAAATTTGACATACAAAAAAAGATTGTAAAATAATAAGTAAAAAAATAAAAGCCAGTCACTAGAATAAATCTATGACTGGCTTTTATGCCTCCTATAACATATAAGCCCTTAACTCTTGCGCACTCTTTGCACTCAAGTATGCTGGTGCAATATCAAAAACGGTCTTGCACCCACTTTGGCCTTCCTTTGATAGACGGTATGCTGCTCTTGCATATGCAACTAGCACACTCGCTGTAAATTCTGGATTGGAATCTAATTTAAGACGATACTCAATCAAATGCTTGTGTTCTTTCTCCCAGCCAGTCACACCACTTCGCAACACAAACCCACCATGCGGAATCCCGCCGTGATTTGCCTGCAGTTCCTCCTCACTGATAAAATGAACCGTTGTATCATAGTCTGCAAAATAGTTTGGCATTGTCTTAATTTCCTGTGCAACTCTTTCTGCGTCAGCTCCTTCCTCCAAAACGACAAAGCACTCTCGCGTGTGTTTCTGCCGTGTTGTCAATTCTGGATTATCGCCAGAACGCGCTGCTTCTAACGAGGATTCCACTGGAATTGTATACTGTTTGGCATTCTTTACCCCTTCAATACGGCGAATCGCATCAGAATGTCCTTGACTAACACCTTTTCCCCAAAATGTATAGTCTTTGCCTTCTGGCAGAATTGCGTTTGCATACAAACGATTTAGCGAGAACATACCAGGGTCCCAACCCACAGAGATAATGCCAATATGCTTTGTCTCTTTTGCAACGGCATCCACCTTTTCAAAATGCTCTGGAATGCGCGCATGAGTATCAAAGCTGTCAATCACATGAAAATACTTTACACACTCTGGTGTCTGTGTCGGAAGGTCTGTCGCACTGCCACCGCAGATAATCATCACATCAATCTTATCCTTCCACGCTTCCATTTCTGTTACATTACAAACCTTCGCAGTATCCGTCAAAATGGAAACCTCATCCGGTTTCCTGCGCGTGAATACCGCCACTAACTCCATATCATCATTTTGCTGCACTGCGCACTCAACGCCGCGTCCAAGATTGCCATACCCTAAAATCCCTATTCGTGTACACATTCCTGTTATCCTCCTATATTTTTAAACTTCCCTATTTTATCTGCACCTGATAATCGATTGGCTCTAATAAAATTTCTTTTAAAGTTCTTTTTTCAATAATGCCTTGGCATATCCCTTGTTGCGATGCTTTTCCAATATAAAAATTCCTTCTAAATAGCCAACGGGGCTTGTCTTTGTTCCTTCCACATAGTCATATCGCAATTGGCACTGTGCAAAACCAACTGGAATATCATTTTCATATTTTAGTAGTATCAGGGCATCATTTTGGGAGAGAATCTTAGAAAATTCACTTGCCAAATCCGCAACAGAATGGTCTTCCCACATTAAAACTGCTAATTTCGCTATGGTCTTTGCATCCTCTTTTGTGGCCTTTTGTATCATATTTTCTCCTGATTTTTATTGCACTTTTCACTTTCTGTACGATTAGATTACTGTCAACAAATCTGCTCCATAAGCGCTGGAAGATTTGAGAACTCCTCCAAGATATAATGCGGCGCTTTTGCCTTACCAAATCCATATTTTGCAAAGATAAATGGAATTCCTGCAACCTGTGCAGATTCTTCATCGCCGGCTGTATCTCCTACATACACTGCTCTCGTTACGTTATTGCGTTTCATAATAAGCTTGTTATTTTCACCTTTTGGCAGCAGGTTGTTTCCCCAGCACTCAATATCATCAAAACACTTTTCAAGTTTATGTGCTTTGATAAAACTTTCAATGTATCCTGGCTGGCAGTTGCTCACCACAAAAAGTTTGTATTTCTTCTTTAATTCCATTAAAGTATCTTCAAGCTTGGGATACAAAATACCGCCATATTCTGCAAGATAGGCATTCTCCTTCGCACAGCACTCGTCCATCAACACCTGTTGTTGTTCTGTCGTTGTACCCGGAAACAATCTCGCCGCAATCTCTGTCATCGGCAGCCCCAGACAACCCTGCAGCTCCTCAAATGTAATTGGCTCTTTTCTGTATTCGGAATGTTTTGCCACTACCTGATTCCAAGTTTTATGAATGCCGTCGAGCGCATTCCACATGGTTCCATCCAAGTCAAATATAATTGCCTCTATATTATTTCCCATATCTATCTCCCTACTGCATTTCACAGTATTTTTCTATTACTGTCCATATTACCTTTTATATATCTACATAATCTCTGCCCCTGATGGCATTGTCTTCTCCGGTGTCATTAGAGCGAGATTTCCATCTGCATCCTCAGCACATAAAATCATTCCTTCTGACAATACTCCTGCAAGTTTTGCGGGCTTCAGATTTACAAGCACCATCACTTTCTTGCCGACCATTTCTTCAGGACTATAAAATGCTTTGATACCAGACACAATCTGTTTTACCTGCGACCCAATTTTCACTTGGCTGCACAAAAGCTTCTTTGACTTTGGCACCGCCTCACAGGAAAGAATCTCTCCCACCTGAAACTGCATCTTGGTAAAATCATCGTAGGTTACTTGTTCCTTCGGTTCTATATCAATACCATCTATGACACTTGTGTCATTTCCTACTGTCTGTGCCACATCAACCTTCTCTGCAAGTGCTGCCACTTTTTCATTGATTTCCTTTTGATCAAGACGTGCAAATAAAATTTCTGGTGTCTCTGTCACTTTAGTCCCTGACGGATGCACACCAAATGTCTTTGTAGATGCAAAATCACGGATTTCGCTATTTAACTGTTTCATAATCCGCTGTGCCGTCTCTGGCATAAATGGTTCAAGCAACCCTGCGCCAATTGAAATGCCTTCCACAAGGTTGTATAATACTGTTGCAAGCCTGTCCTTCTTTGCCTCATCTTTTGCAAGCACCCATGGTTCTGTCTCATCAATATACTTATTGCAGCGTTTAAATAAGTTAAAAATCTCAGTCAGTGCATCCGCAACGCGAAGCTCTGCCATCTTTGTTGCAACTTTATCATATGCCCCAGTAGCAACCGATTTCAAATCCTCGTCCATCACATCAACAACACCTTTATTTTCCACCACACCGCCAAAATACTTGTTACTCATAGAAATTGTTCTATTTACAAGATTTCCAAGTGTATTGGCAAGGTCAGAATTCAATCGCTCAACCATTAAATCCCACGTGATAGAACCATCATTTTCAAATGGCATCTCATGCAACACAAAATACCGAACTGCATCCACACCAAACAACTCCACAAGGTCGTCCGCGTACATAATATTACCTTTGGACTTACTCATCTTGTCATTGTTTTGCAAAAGCCATGGATGTCCAAACACCTGACGCGGCAATTCCTCTCCAAGTGCCATCAAAAAAATCGGCCAGTAAATGGTATGGAAACGAATAATATCCTTTCCTATTAAATGCAAATCTGCCGGCCATAATTTTTGATACTGTTCTGTACTATTCCCATCTGCATCGTAACCAATACCTGTAATATAGTTTGTGAGGGCATCCAACCACACATAGACAACATGGCGCTCGTCGAAATCTACAGGAATCCCCCACTTAAACGAAGTGCGCGATACACATAAATCCTGTAAACCGGGGAGCAAAAAATTGTTCATCATCTCATTTTTACGAGAAACTGGTTGAATAAACTCTGGATGTTGATTAATATGGTCAATTAGCCTATTTGCATACTTACTCATCTTAAAAAAGTACGCTTCTTCTTTCGCGGGCTTCACTTCCCTGCCACAATCAGGACATTTGCCATCTTTTAGCTGGGATTCTGTCCAGAACGATTCACAAGGGGTACAATACATTCCTTCATATGCACCCTTGTAGATATCTCCTTGATTATACAGACGTTTAAAAATTTTCTGTACCTGCTTCTCATGGCAAGGGTCTGTGGTCCGAATAAATTTGTCATAGGCAATATTAAGCATATCGCAAAGTCCTTGAATTGTACCTGCTACATTATCTACAAACGCCTTGGGAGTTACCCCAGCCTCCGCCGCCTTTAACTCAATCTTCTGTCCATGTTCGTCCGTTCCAGTCTGGAAAAAAACCTCATAGCCGTCTTTTCTCTTGTACCGAGCGATACTGTCCGCAAGCACAATCTCATAATTATTTCCAATATGCGGTTTTCCAGAAGTGTACGCAATTGCTGTCGTTATATAATATTTGCCTTTATTTTGCATAAATTTCCCTCCCTTTCTTCATTAAATATAAC
>CAJUAE010000069.1 GCA_910583965.1 uncultured Lachnospiraceae bacterium | reverse complement strand
ACCGGATAATTTCGTCCGGTTTTAATTTGAGGCTAAGCTCACGGATTCAGGTATTACAGATATTGAGAAGATGTATGATTGCCCACAAAATCTTAGAGAAGAAGAATTGTTTGCGTTGCCTTTGTGGGCAGAGAACAAAGTTTTGTATCAGATTTTTCCCTCTCGATTTGCCACAGAGAAGCAAGTATCTGATGAAATTTGGTATCAGGTACCGATTGATCACAGTGCAGATTTAAAAGGTTCCATTCGAGGAATTATTGATCATTTGGATTATCTTAAAAAGTTGGGTGTAGATATTCTCTATATGACACCCATTTTTAGCGCGAACTCTAGCCATAAGTACAATATTGATGACTATTATAAGATTGACCCGTCTTTTGGTGACAAGGAGGATTTAAAGGAGCTGGTTGACAGGGCACACAAACTTGGAATGTATGTGATTTTAGATGGAGTGTTTAATCATACAGGAGTAGATTTTTTCGCATTTCGCGATATTATGGAAAACAAGGAGCAATCTGCTTATCTTGACTGGTATTATATCGAAGATTTTCCGCTTATTATGGAGTGGGGGAAAAAGCCAAATTATAAGACATTTAGCTATGCTGGCATGATGCCAAAACTAAATCTTCAAAATAAAGAAACAGCAGATTTTGTAATTAATGTTGCCTCCTATTGGATTCGAGAATGTGATATTGATGGCTGGCGTCTTGATGTGGCGGACGAAGTAAGTCATACATTTTGGAAGCGTTTTCGACAAGAGATAAAGGCAGTGAAGAAAGATGTGCTGATTGTCGGTGAAATTTGGCATTTTGCAGAGGACTTTCTGGAAGGTGATGAGTGGGATAGTGTTATGAATTACCAGTTTACTCGTTCCGTACTTGATTTGGTTGTGACGCAGAAAATGTCCATTTCCACTTTTGTAGGAAATTTGAATTTTATGAAAGGAAATTTACATACAAATTTGGAAGGATACCTGTGGAATTTTATTGATACACATGACACTGAACGCTTTTTGAATAGTGCGCATAAGGATTTAGAAAAACAAAAGCTTGCGGCGGCGCTTCAACTTTTGTTGCCTGGTATGCCAATGATTTATTACGGTGATGAAGTTGGGATTGAGGGTGGACCTGATCCTGACTGTAGACGTGGCATGATTTGGGATAAAAATAGACAAAATCAGTCTTTGTTACAATATTATCAAACACTGATTCACATTCGACATACATATCCAGCACTTACAAAAGGAAGTATTAAAGAGCAGTATACAGAGGATGAAAAAGGACTTTTTTATAGTACAAGACATTTGAACGACCAATGTATTACTGTGATTTTTCACACGAAAACAGGTATGGTAAATTTACCAGAGTTAATAGGGAGACAAAATCTGATAGAAGAACAAATATTTTTAGGCACACTGGGAGCCTATGAGACAGCAGTACTTTTATAGATTTTGCTTGTAAGTTATCCGCGGTAGAATCTGAACCTATAAAACAGTAGTGTTTGTATAGAGAAGATGGGAAGGCAGGACAAATGAAGTCATTTACAAAGTTATATATTCCGATTGCGCTGGAAACTTTGTGCTATATGTTGGCAGGTATGGTTGATACCATTATGCTTTCTACTGTAGGGGACAGTGCCGTCGGTGCAGTTGGTACGGCAAATACGTATATCAATGTATTTATCATTATGTTTCATGTGGTATCGTCAGGAATGATTGCCGTGATGACACAGTACATTGGAGCAAAACGAATAGGAGTCGCGTTTCAGGCAAGACAATTAGGCGCAGTTTTTAATATGGTGCTTGGGGTTGCACTCTCTATTTTCCTGTTTGTATTTTCTGGGTTGATTCTGGAGATTGTGGGTGTGGCGCCGCTTCTGATGGACTATGCAAAAACATATCTAAAAATTGTGGGTGGATTTTGCTTTTTAAACGCGCTGATTCCAATTTTCTCAAGCTATCTGCGCGCATTTGGTTATACAAAGCAGCCACTAATTGCAACACTTGTGGCAAATGTAGTAAATCTTTGTCTAAATGCAGTATTTCTGTTTGGATTGCACGCAGGTGTGGCAGGCGTAGCAGTGGCGACAGTCCTTTCAAGAATTTTGAATCTAGCGATTGTGATAGTGGCATCTAAAATTTTGGTCAAGGCAAAGGAAGATTCAGAGCGATTAAAAAACACAGAGGTTTTTGTGCAGATTATTAAGGTTGGATTGCCTTCTGCGCTGGAAACTGCTCTGTACAATGTCGCAATGACACTGACAATTCGTTTTTTGAATCAGATGGATGAATCTGGTTTTCATGTGACCGCAAGAGCGTATGCTGCGCAGATTGCAAACTTTTCTTATTGCGCAGGGGCGGCATTGGCACAGGCAAACGCCATTATGACAGGCTGGCGCATTGGCGAAGGGGATTATGAAGCTTGCGACAAAGGAACCAAGAAGGCTGCTTGGATTGGAATTGTTGTGGCAGCAGGATTGGAGATAATATTTGTTCTTTGTGCAGATGTGTTGATTCGTATTTTTACGCAAGATTTGGAAATGATTCGGCTAGTAAAGATACTTCTTACAATTGATATTGTACTTGAAGTGGGGCGTGTGACCAATCTGGTGTTTGGGCAGGCGTTAAAGACCAGCGGAGATGCTATATTTACAACGATGATAGGGGTGTTGTTTATGTATCTGTGTATGGTGGGAGGCACATGGTTTTTTGGAATTCATCTAAATTTGTTGGCGGTGGGTGCTTATATAGGACTTGCGACAGATGAATGTGTGCGTGCTATGTTTATGTTTTTGCGATGGCAATCAGGAAAATGGCGAACAAAAGGGTTTATTCAACGACAAGTAGAAGCAATCGAGTAGAAAAGGTTCGTTTCTCTACTTGCCGCGCAAAAAGAGGGTAGCTTTAGCAGTTATATTAAACGTAAATATTAGTTGGAAATTGTTGTTAAATTTGTTAAAATAAGAGGAAAGGATAAGGAGGAAATAAAAATGCAGAAATGGACACGTGTCATGTATCAACCTAATCTTCCATTGGGGGAGAATGGCGAGAAAGTAACGGCAAGTAGCAAGCATATTACACTCTCAAAGGAAGCAGCAAAAGAGGGTATGGTGCTTCTCAAAAATGATGGGGATTTATTGCCACTTGCAAAGGGCAGCAAGGTTGCCTTATTTGGCAAGGCAAGTTTTGACTATGTGCGCGGAGGTGGAGGAAGCGGAGAAGTGACTGTTTCCTACGCGAGAAATTTATATGAGGGGCTATCACTTTTAAAGGATAAGATAAATGTTTTTGAGGAGCTTGCTGCATATTATCGGGACAATGTAAAGGCACAGTATCAACAGGGACATGTGCCGGGTATGACCGTAGAGCCAGAAGTTCCAATGGAATTATTAAAGAAGGCAAGTGCCTATACAGACACGGCGATTATTACAATATGTCGCTTTTCTGGTGAAGGTTGGGACAGAAAGAGCATTGTAGATACCGAGAACAAAAATCTTTGTATTACTGAGGAGGCAATGGCAAAACAATCCGCAGAAATTTTTGATGATGGGGATTTTTGTCTAACGCACGCGGAGCGGGCAATGGTTGATACGGTGACTGCAAATTTTCCAAAAGTGATTGTTGTTATGAATGTTGGCGGCATGGTAGATTCTTGCTGGTTTCATGACAGTGCAAAAATCCAGTCGGTGTTGATGGCATGGCAGGGCGGTATTGAAGGAGGACTTGCCACGGCAGAACTCCTGATAGGAGAAGGCAATCCAAGCGGAAAGTTAGTCGATACTTTTGCGCGGGCGTTGACAGACTATCCATCTACGGACAATTTCCATGCGTCAGAGCGTTTTGTGGATTATATAGAAGATATTTATGTGGGTTATCGCTATTTTGAAACCATTCCTGATGCGGATAAAAAAGTGAATTATCCATTTGGATTTGGGTTGTCCTACACAGATTTCACATTGACAGCAGGGGAAGCGTATGGGCAAAACAATAAGATTTATGTGCCAGTTGTTGTCACAAATGTTGGAAAAAGAGCAGGAAAAGAAGTTGTGCAGGCGTATTTTAGCGCACCGCAGGGAGTGCTTGGAAAACCGGCAAAACAGCTTGTGGCATTTCAAAAGACTAGACTTTTACAGACTGGAGAGAGCCAGAGTATTGTGCTGTCATGGGATGTGAATGATATGGCGTCCTATGATGATCTTGGCAAAATCAAGGCATCTGCATATATTTTGGAAAAAGGCATGTATCGATTCTTTGTCGGTGCATCTGTGCGCGATGTTGTAGAATTGTCCTATCAATATGAAGTGCAAGAAAATACAGTTGTGCAGCAATTGTCCAGAAAGTGTGCACCTACAAGCCTAAAAAAGCGGATGCTTGCCGATGGAAGTTATGAGGAATTGCCAATTTTGGAACCTGTTGACACAGATGCAAATGAGTTGACACCGCTTACCGTCGACGAGACAGATGGTTTTACACCAGCAGCACGTGCTGGAAAACGTTATCACTTGTGGACAAATACTGCTGCACAGCAACATCATTTCTTAAAAGAAGTGGCAGAGGGGACAATTACGCTGGATGAATTTATGGCACAACTGTCTGATGAGCAGCTTGCGCATTTGTTGGGTGGACAACCAAACACAGGCGTTGCAAATACATTTGGCTGGGGAAATCTGCCTGATTATGGGATTCCAAATATTATGACTGCGGATGGTCCGGCTGGCTTGCGTATTGCGCCAGAGTGCAGTGTGTATACAACGGCATGGCCTTGTGCGACACAGCTTGCATGTTCTTGGAATGAGGAATTGGTAGAACAAGTTGGAGAAGCTGGCGGTGCGGAAGTTAAGGAGAACAATATTGCAATGTGGCTTACTCCGGCTGTCAATATTCATCGCAGTCCGCTTTGTGGTCGGAATTTTGAGTATTATTCGGAGGACCCATTCCTTACAGGAAAGCTTGCAGCGGCAATGGTTCGTGGTATTCAAAGCAATCATGTCGGTGCGACAGTGAAACATTTTGCTCTCAACAATAAAGAAACAAATCGTAAAAACAGCGATTCAAGAGCATCTGAGCGCGCTGTTAGAGAAATTTATCTAAAAGCGTTTGAGATTATTGTAAAGGAAGCAAAGCCGTGGGCGATTATGTCTTCTTATAACATTGTAAATGGTTATCGTGCTTCGGAAAATCGAGAATTGTTAGAGGATATCTTGCGCGGCGAGTGGGGATTTGACGGTGTGGTTACAACCGACTGGTGGACAAACGGTGAACATTACAAAGAAGTTAAGGCGGGAAATGATATTAAGATGGCGACAGGCTTTCCAGAGCGGTTGCAAGAGGCACTAGATAAAGGTGTACTTACGCGCGCAGATATGGAAATCTGTGTGCGGCGTGTACTGGAACTGATATTAAAAGTTGATTGAATGTATTGGAGGTAGTATAATGGAAGATGATTACAATCCAAGCGAGAAAGCGGTCAAGATAGTGGAGAAAATCAAGGAGATGACAGGGATTCCGGCTATTTTTATCGACAGGAAGCCAAATACAGTGCAGCCATCTCTAACAGATAGCAAGTTTGGTGGACTGCCTTATTGGGATATGGAGAAGGAATATCCAACAGATAGTAAGGGCGAAAAGGTGATGCTGCTTGCACAGATTAATTTTTCAGATTTGTGCGCGTTTGATACAGAACTGCCAAAAGAGGGAATGTTACAGTTTTTTATTACAGTGGATGATGATGTGTTTGGTATGGACTTTGATGATCCAGTCTCGCAGAAAGATTTTCGTGTGGTGTTCCATGATACTGTAAGACAAGATGTCACAGAGGAACAGGTACAAACATTAAATATTGTAAGAGCAGAGGAAGCGGATGATTACAGTACCCCGATTTTTCATCAAGCAGCGCTTTCATTCCGCACAGGGATAGATTATATGAGTAGTGATATAGAAGGCTTTTCGACAGTGTTTGTACAGGCAGTGAAAGCGGTGACAGGCGAGGAGATTGACCAAGAAAATTGGTATGAGTATTTTGAGGAAGATACAGATGATGATAACTATCTGAGTGAGGAATTGTCTGGATTGGGCCACAAGATGCTTGGATATCCAGGATTTATCCAGTTTGATCCGAGAGAAGATAAAGAAGATAGGAAATACTATGACACACTTTTGCTTCAGATTGATTCCGATATGGGTGAGGATGGAGAGGATTATGTGCTGTGGGGAGACTGCGGCGTCGCTAATCTATTTATCAATAAGGAAGCGCTAATAAAACGGGATTTTAGCAATATATTGTACAATTGGGATTGTTCTTGATAGGTCAGCCTGTGGTTTTGCAGATTTATGTAAAGCCACAGGCTGATGCTATAATACACATCCACGCTAGATTTCGTATTCATTTATAATGATTTGGTGTGAATTGCAGTAAGTGCATGGTGTGGGTGTGAAAAGTAATGGGTGATAACTTTTGCAGTACGAATTTTGTTTTGGAGTTTACGGGGACTGATTTTTTTGATATGATAGAGAAGCAGTAAACAATGTAGATGAAGTAATAATTTTTTGAGAAATAAGATTCCAAAAAACTATGAAAAGAAAAGGAGAAATAATGACTGTCAATTTTTATGAAGATATAGATGACAAGTTATTAAAATTCGCAGTAATTGTTGCAGTAAAAGATGGAAAATACATATTTTGCAAACATAAACTTAGAGAGACACTAGAAATTCCAGGGGGACACAGAGAACCTGGGGAAATGATATTGGATACAGCAAAAAGGGAATTGTACGAGAAGACAGGGGCGATTGATTTTGAGATACAGCCAATCTGTGTATACTCTGTGATTGCAGAGGACAATTTTGATGGAGAAGAAACTTTTGGGATGCTGTATTTTGCAACAGTGAAACAGTTAGAACCAGAATTACAGAATGAGATTGAGAAAATTGTGATTACAGATCAAATGCCTTTAGCATATACCTATCCAGATATTCAACCCAAATTGTTTAAGGAGGCGCAGCGGAGAGGATTTTGTTAAAGAAAATAAAATAAACAGGGAGAAGGGATATGATATGAAACAAAAACTGGACAGAACACTTGGAATGTATTCTGCACTGATGATTAGCATTGGGACCATGATTGGCTCTGCCATTTTTGTTCTGGCGGGAACCAGCTATGCAACAGCAGGCCCGGGAGCATCATTGGCAATTTTTCTGGCGGGGATTGCAGCGGTGTTTACAGGATTGTCCTTTGCAGAGCTTGTGACAGTTATACCAAAAGCGGGCGGTGGTTATGTCTATGTGAAAGAGGCGACAGGGAACAATATTATTGGATTTATCTGCGGATGGGGATTTTGGCTTGGCTATGCAATGTCATGTGGATTGTTTGCACTTGGATTTGGCAATTTTATTAATTATATCTTTCCGTTTATTCCGCAGATGGCAGCAGCATATTTGCTTGTGATATATGTTATGTTCACGAATATTAAAGGTACAAAAAGTTCTGGGGCATTACAGAATGTAATTACTACATTGTTGGTTGCCTTGCTTGCACTTTATGTTGTGATTGGGATTTTCCATATTGATATGCAGAATCAAACACCCTATATGCCACAGGGAATGCCTGGTGTTTTTAATGCGATGGGATTTTTGTATATGACCTATATTGGTTATGGGTTGATTACGACTGCGAGCGAGGAGGTTATTGAACCGGAAAAGACAATTCCAAAAGCGATTTTAATTTCTATTGCGGCGGTCATTGTGATAAAGACTTCTGTTTTCTTTATTGGTTGTGCAATTCTGCCGTGGCAACAGTTGGTGCCGGAGGTTACCAGCACACCTATGATTGATACTGCGGTAAAAATCGGCGGAGTGGCAGGTGGATATTTGTTTGCTTTTGCGGGAATACTAGCGACTCTTTCCTCGATTAATACAGCAGTGATGGCGTCCTCACGCACTTCGTTTGCAATGGCGAGAGACCAGCGTTTACCAAGTCTATTTAAGGCGATTAACAGAACAACGAAAACACCTGTTTTTTCGATTGTGGTGTCCTCTATCATTGTGTTTATTGCAGTGTCCATTAGAGATTTGGAACATATCTCAACAGTAACCAGTATTTTTTCATTGACAGGATACAGCCTTGTCAATGTGGCACTTATAATTTTTCGGCAGAAAAAACCAGAACTTGAGCGGAAATTTCGGGTGCCGTTCTATCCGATTACACCATTACTTGGCATTGGAATGAATTTATTTTTAATTTTTAATCTGGCGATTTCGGACCGCCCAGCACTGATTATTGCTGTTTCTGTAATTGGGATTGGCATCTTGTATTACTATATTGTTATGCCAAGGCTAAAATATGCTTCCAAGGGTATTTCGATTGTTGATATACCGGAGATTAAGGAACAGAAAAAAGAAAATAGAAGGAACGAGATTATTATTCCTGTATCCAATCCAAAAACAGCGGATGGGCTTTTAAATTTTGGCAGAAAGATTGCTCTGTCGGAGGAATCGACAACTGTAGTTCCCATAAAAGTTAATGTTTTTCCTGACAATTTACTTACAATTGCTGACTATGATGTTATGATGCAATCTATGGGAGTTCAGGATAGTGTGGTTCAAAAGTTAAAGGAGTATGAATCGGAACCATGTATGCGCCCTGTTCTGATTAATTCCAGAGATGCATTTCATGCCATTATGTCGGTTGTCAAGAAAGAAAAAAATCCACTTGTGATTATGGGATGGCATGGCTCGGGTTTCGCAAAATATATGCATGGAAATATTACTTATCGCATGTTGCAGGAAGCACCAGCAGATGTTGGAGTATTGCGGATGCATGGACAGCAACAAACCTTTCAAAATATTTTATTTCCTTATGGCGGCGGAAGATATTCTAAGATGACAGCAAAGGTGGTCAATCGAATTGCCAATGCTTATAAGGCGAAAATTACCCTTTTAAATGTGGTGGATCATGAGGAGGATGTCGAAAGCACAAAAGCGTATCTTGACAAGTCAGCGGCCAAATTTGACCAACCCGTAGAGATTATGGTCTGTAGCGGTGATTTGATTGAACGAGTGGTAGAATTTTCTGACAAATATGATCTAATTATTATGGGAGCTTCACTTGACTGGGGAATCCAAGAAGTGGTGACGGGATTCCGCACAGATAAAATTATGGAGCAAGCAGTATGTTCTGTGCTGATTATTAAGAGTTATGATATTTTCCTACAGCGAACAAAAGTAAGAGGCTTTCTCCATAAGACAAGAAAAGTAATCCATCAATAATGAAATACAAGAAAACAGATGTGAAGTGTTGTTGCGATACTTTGCATCTGTTTTTTGCACACGGACACCCAAGTGAAATTTGTCAGCGGAAGCGGACGAGTACCGGCGCACGAGTAGGGAAGATAAATTTTCCTTACTCAATTACGAGTTTTTTTTCGTTTTGTCTTCTGGCGGATAAAATACTAGCAGGTCTTGTATCTCGCAGTCTAAGGCAGCACAGAGCTTGCACAGAACAGATACGTCTAACCGTGTGACACTATTTGTACAATAATTGTCAATTTGTTTCCAATTCATCTCGGCTTTGTGGGATAATTTATTTTTGTTTAGTCCTCGTTCTTTTAGTAAATCATTTAATTTTATTTCCAAATGTCCAAATTCCTTATCCAAAACGGTTCTCCTAAATAATGATTTCGGAAACAGTGCAAATCTGCGTCTGTACTGTTCCTTGTATTACTTTCTTCGCCTTTATTCTAACAAATTTCTTGTTGAATAACAACTAAAAATCACACATGAAGCGGTCACTTTTGTCGAGATGTGTCGAGATGTGTAAATCGATTTATCTTGTTTTAGGACGAAAAAGTTGATATAGTGTAGTAAGAAACGATTATTAGTCATATATTGTTACCTATACAAACATATATTCTGAAAAGGAGCAAAACATGAAACTGGATTATTTTAAGGATAAACTATTTGAATTGCTTAATGAAGCAGAGGATATGAAGATTAAAGATATCACTACAATTGACAGAGAAGATAAATTTATGGTTGAGATATTAGACGGCAGCATTTTTGAGGTAAAATGTCGCAAGTTGAAACCAGCAGGAAATGCAGATGAAGTGATAAAACGGATTGTGAGGATTTGTTGGAAATTTAACAATCATTAAAGATGGGAATTTTTGAAAAGGATACATATAATTCAGATGATTTCGCATAATAAAAAGAAAATTGAAAAGTAAAATGGAGGATATATGAAAAAGGACTATAGTAAGCTATGGACTTTGTTTAAATCTATGTTTATCCTGAGTGCTTGCACTTTTGGAGGTGGATTTGTCATTGTCTCTCTAATGAAAAAAAAGTATGTGGAGGAGCTCAAATGGCTTGAGGAGGACGAAATGTTAGATGTGACTGCAATCACGCAGTCTGCGCCAGGGCCACTACCAGTGAACGCGTCTGTTATCATTGGTTATCGAATGGCTGGTATTATTGGTTCTTTGACAGCGATTTTAGGAACGATACTGCCGCCAATGATCATTATCTCAATTATTTCGCTATTTTATGATCAGTTTCGCACAAATCCCTATATTGCCACAGCACTTCAGGTGATGCGCGCAGGCGTTGCGGCGGTCATTTTTGATGTCGTAATCAATCTGGCTGGAAATGTAATAAAAACAAAACGAATTTTGTATATTGTGATGATGGTAACAGCATTTGTGGCGACTTATTTATTTGATGTCAGTGCTATGCTTATTATTTTTGTCTGTCTTGGAATTGGTCTTGCTGACTTATATGTTACGCTCAATAACAAAAAGAAGGGAAAGGTGTCATAAATGCTGTTGTTAAAATTATTTTTTGCCTTTATCCAGGTTGGAATGTTTAGCGTAGGCGGAGGCTATGCAGCGATTCCTTTGATTCAAGAACAAATTGTGACCATTCATCATCTGATGACTATGGAGGAGTTTTCCGATTTGATTACGGTGGCAGAGATGACCCCAGGACCCATATCTATCAATTCTGCGACCTTTGTGGGGATGCGTATTGCGGGGATTCCAGGTGTGCTGCTTTGTAGTATAGGCTGTATTATTCCATCTTTTATTATCTGTTTGACACTGGCACATTTTTATTATAAATATCGTACAGTAAGTGGTGTTCAAGTAGTGCTTGGTTCTTTAAGACCAGCAGTTGTGGCACTGATTGCTTCGGCAGGTGCCTCTATTCTAATGTTGGGTTTGTTTCAGGCAGAATTGAAAGATGTAGTGCTTGGAAATCTTAGATATATTGAGTTGGTGATTTTTGTTGTGGCACTGTTTTTACTTAGAAAGTTTAAGCTAAATGCCATCACAATCATTTTGGGAAGCGGTGTTGTAGGAACAATTGTATATGTCTTGATGGGAGCAGTTGCGTGACGGTGAAATATAATCCGTCGCGCATATTTTTTTGCGAAATTGCCATACTGAATGTTAGAGTAGTGTGAAATTAAAATTTCACACCTCCTGATTGGTACGCCCGCAAAAGCGGGCAGATGGGAGTTAGGGTGAAAAATAGTTCTAAGGTAGCAAAAGACACTACCTAAGAACTATTAAGTTTCACATGAGAAAAACGCAAAAGACAGCGTTTTTCATTTTTATTTGAGCCGTCCCCGGACGGTATGAGGGATTATTATGAATACAGAAAAGAAAAGAGGAACAGCTATGGCAGGCAGTATCAAAGAGTTCTTTAAACAAAGGGATTATTATGAAATTCGCTTGGAAAGCATTGGCGGGTTGGGCGCAAATTTATGTGCAAAAATGGTGGGAGAACTGGCAGTAAAATATCTAAATCTTAACAGTGCCGGATTTTCTAGTTATGGCTCCGAAAAGACAGGAACACCCGTGAAAGGCTATATTCGTTTTTGTCTTCCAGAACAGGAGATTCGAGTACATTCGCCGATTGTTTCCCCTGACTTGCTCGTCATTTTTCATCAGGCATTAATGCGCGATAAAAAGACATGGGCAGGTTGTGGTCCACAGACACAGGTTATTATTGCACTCGATCGTGGACAAGAAGAAATGATGGGAAATTTACCAGAGACAATTGGGGAATGCTATATGGTTGATGCAAGGCAGATTGCGATGGAAACAAAATCAAGAATAAATGTGGTTATGCTGGGAGCAATGGCAAAGGTGATGGGATTTATCGAATTGGATCGCGCTAGACAGATTTGCAAGGACAGTCTTGGCAGAAAGTATCCAGCTGCACTTGAAGGGAATTTAAAGGGGCTTGAACAAGGCTATGAGAAGGTGCGTCAATTATCAAAAGAGGAGATTGCTATTTTTAAGAGCAGAGTTAATGAAGAAAATGCTTCCAATATATCTGACAAAGAACAAGAATGGGGTTATGTGACAGCGCCAATTGGCGGTGTAAATCCACAATTTGGCAGTACCGTAACAGCAGATTTGTCTCCTTCTAGGCAGGGGTATCTTCCAGTGTTTATCAAAGAGCGATGTATTAATTGTGGGCTGTGTGATTCCACTTGCCCCGATATGGTGTTTCAATTTGCCGAAGGCGAATTTAAGGGTAGGAAAATGATGGTAAATCGGGGGCTAGATTACTATCACTGTAAAGGTTGTATGCGCTGCGTGGATGTTTGCCCGGTCAATGCACTGGTGCGGGGCGCCGAGGCAGAACATGCAGATAAACAGTATTTTCTGCCTAATCAGGATATGTTGCGCGCACCAGATTATTATGTGAAAACTGGACCAGACGGATATATTACCTCAGAATCTTATCTGACTGAAAAAAGGATAGAAGGGGGAGAGGTTTAATGGAAAAGCAGGTAATTGAGTATGCAAGCGGCAATGAGATTGCGGCGATTGCAATTAAGCAGATTGGATATGATTTGATGGGATATTATCCAATTACGCCTTCTACACAGATTGCGGAAAATCTTGATGATATGCGGGCTAGAGGTGAGACTGATTTAATTATGATTGCCGCAGAGGGAGAACACAGTGCGGCCGGTATTTGCTATGGCGCTTCCGTCGGTGGCGGGAGAGTAATCAATGCGACAAGTGCCAACGGTTTGTTGTATGCTTTAGAGCAGTTTCCTGTTCAGTCGGGCACCCGTTATCCAATGGTAATGAATGTGGCTTGCAGAACAGTTTCAGGTCCGTTGTCTATTAAAGGGGACCACAGCGATATTATGTATTTGCTAAATGCAGGCTGGCCAATATTGTTTGCGCATACAGTACAACAGGTCTATGATTTTAATATGATTGCATTGCGTTTGGCAGAGCAAGTACGACTTCCGGTGGTGGTTGCATATGATGGTTTTTTTACCAGCCATCAAAAAAGACGATGTTTGCGATTTGAAAAAGATGAGACAGTGCGACAGTTTATTGGACCCAAAAAAGAAACATACCCTTTTTTGGATTTGTCAAATCCAGTTACAGTTGGTTCTTATATGAATGAACCAGATTTAATTAATAACCGCTATCAGCTTCATTTGGCTATGCAACAGGCAGATGAACTGCTGCCAAAGTTATTTGCGGAGTACGGTGTGCTCTCTGGAAGGGAGTATGGCAAAGTGGAAGGGTATCACTGTGAGGATGCACAGGAGTTGTTGGTGCTTTTGGGGTCTTCCTATGAGACGGCGAAGGAAGGTATTGATAATCTTCGTGAAAAAGGAAGAAAAGCGGGCATTGTGACATTGAATGTCCTCCGTCCATTTCCTGAAAGGGCATTGTATGAAGTCTGTGCATCGGCAAATACGATGTTAGTGGCAGATAGACAGGATAGTTATGGAGCAGGAGGTGGCAACCTTTCGTTAGAGGTGCGTGCCATGATGCAGAAATTTGGCGGCAGAGCAAAAATAAGAAGTCGTGTTTATGGACTTGGCGGCAAGGATTTCTTTGCGGAGGATGTGGAGAAGCTGTTAGACATTGCGTCAGATGCAAAAGCGCTAGATTTTGACTATTATGGCGTGACACCAGGAACCGTCCAAGAGACAATCGATAAAGGACCTTTCTTTGCTCCAGTCACAGCAGAGAGGACAGCAATCGGCGCAACGCAGGTAGACAAAAACAATATGGGAGAGGTACAAGTAAAGGGAGGTAGCTTAAATGCAACTGCTGCCATGCCAAAACGTCTGGCACCAGGTCATGGTGCATGTCCTGGGTGCGGAATACCTGTCAATCTTAATCTGCTGTCAAGAGCGATTGAGGACCCAATTATTTTTCTGTTTCAGACAGGGTGTGGCATGATTGTCACAACACCCTATCCGCGTACAAGCTTTAAGGTTCCTTATCTCCATAATCTGTTTCAGAATGGTGCCGCTACACTTAGCGGTCTAGCAGAAATCTGTTATAGAAAACAGAAAAAAGGTGAGATTCCACAGGGAGATATTATTTTTGTTATGGTCAGTGGGGACGGCGGCATGGATATCGGTATGGGATCAGCGCTGGGAACTGCGCTTCGCGGGCATCGGTTATTGCTTTTTGAATATGATAATGGTGGCTATATGAACACTGGATATCAACTGTCATACTCGACGCCAAAAGGAGCCAAAAGTTCTACTTCCCATGTGGGTGTAAAACAGTATGGAAAGACTTTTTTCCATAAAGATATGCCCCGCATAATGGCGGCCACAGGGATTCCCTATGTTGCCACGGCCGCAGAATCCAACCCGACAGATTTTATTAAAAAGGCGGCGAAGGCAGCGTATTATGCAAAGACGGAAGGAACAGCATATCTTAAGGCATTGTCTGCGTGTCCTCTCAATTGGAATGATACCCCATCTACCGAGCGAAAGGTAATTGAAGCAGGGGTAAATTGTTGTTATTTCCCGTTATTTGAGACAGAACATGGAAAGACACAACTAAGCTATGCGCCAGAAGCGACAGGTAAGAAAATTCCTGTTACAGATTGGCTTGCAATGATGGGGCGCACAAAACACCTGTGTAATGAGGAGTACAAGGAAGTCACAGAAAGTTTGCAAAAGGAAATAGACAAAAGATATCAGCGTCTTAAGTGTGAGGCGGGCCTAGCGTTAGATGTTAATTAAAATATATTTTGAAAAAAGGAGATTAAAATGAGTAAGAGTGTATTTGTAAAAAATAACGACGCAGTATTATATTTGATATCTGGAAAGAAAGATGCGCTGAATCTGCCCATTTTGGACTGCACGACATCGGAGGGCGCAGGCGAAAAGCATCTTCCAGTAGTGGAGTGCAACGGAAAAAATATTACGGTGAAGGTTGGCAGTGTAGCACATCCAATGTCAGAGGAGCACAGTATTGACTGGATTTTTCTTGAGACAAAAAAGGGTGGCCAGTTTGTAAAATTATGTCCGCAAGATACGCCAGTAGCCCATTTTGTATTGTCAGAGCAAGATGAGGCATGTGCGGCATATGCGTACTGTAATTTGCATGGATTTTGGAAAACAGAAATCGGATAAATTTATAACTTGTGTTTTAGGGTGTAATTGTAGTAATATTTTATAGAGACTTTCATCATTTTTTGCACCCACAAGAAAATTGATGCAAAAAGTTGTTTGACATTGCTATTTGTGCATTGCCTAGAAATTTTAGCAATGCAATTGCGCGAAACAGCTAATTTATGATTCTAATTTTTGACCGAATGGAATACTAGACTGTCACTACAAAGGATAGAATGAGGAAAAAACATGGCACAGAATGCAAAAGAAAATCTTATTACACAACCGCCGGCGCGCAGCCTATTCTTCTTTGCGTTGCCAATGATTATTGGAAATTTATTTCAGCAGTTTTATAACATGGCAGATTCTATTATTGTTGGAAATCTGGTAGGAGAGGATGCGCTTGCGGCAGTAGGGGCATCTTATTCCTTTACAACAGTGTTTATTATGATTGCAATTGGAGGGGGCATTGGTGCTTCTGTACTTACCAGTCAGTATCTTGGCGCTGGACATTACAAGGAAATGAAAAGCTCGGTGTACACATTTTTCATTACGTTTGTGGTGTTTAGTACCTTGTTAGCAATACTTGGATTTTCTATTAATCCAACAGTATTACATTTATTAAAGACCCCGGAAAATATTATGCCAGATGCGGTGGCGTATCTTCAAATTTATTTTGTGGGACTGCCATTTATGTTTATGTACAATATTTTGTCAGCGAACTTTAATGCGCTTGGCAGATCTAAGATACCACTATTTTTGCTAATTTTTTCTTCGATATTAAATATTGTACTGGATTTCTGGATGGTGGGCGGACTAAATATGGGTGTGTCTGGCGCGGCAGTTGCGACAGTGATTGCACAAGGAATTGCGGCGGTTATCTCTTTTGTAATCCTAATGAGATTGCTTGCCACTTATTCAGTGGAGGGCAGAGTCGAGCGGTTTCGCAAAGATATGTTTGCCACCGGAGTTAAAATTGCAATTCCATCGATTGTGCAGCAGTCTATTGTGAGTATTGGTATGCTGTTAACACAGTCAGCGGTCAATCAGTTTGGCTCGTCAGCGCTTGCGGGATATTCGGCAGGAATGCGGCTTGAATCTCTCTGTGTTGTGCCAATGATTGCGACCGGCAATGCAATGTCCACCTTTACGGCGCAGAATCTTGGTGCGGGAAAATCGGAGCGCGTGCGGCAGGGATATCATGCAGCTTATGGTATTATCATTGGTTTTGGAGTGGTATTAATTTTAATTTCGCAGCTTTTTTATCAGTCAATTCTATCTGTTTTTGTGGAACAGGGAGAGTCTGCGGTGGCTTTTGAGACAGGGACGTCTTATTTTCGATTTATTGGTTTGTTCTTTTCTTTTCTGGGATTTAAGGCGATAACAGACGGAATTTTAAGAGGTGCAGGAGATATCAAAGTCTATATGATTGCGAATCTGATTAACTTGGCAATTCGTGTCGCAGTGGCGCAACTGTGCTCTCCTGTGTGGGGAATCCAATTGATATGGTATGCAGTTCCAATGGGGTGGACAGCAAATTATTTGATTTCCTATTGTTGGTATCGCACAGGAAATTGGAAAAAGAATCGATTGGTATAAGGAAAACAGCATATGAAACAGAATAAGTGTACGACTATTATGCCACTGGATAAAACTAGAATTTGGCTAGATTTTAATGAATTTTGTGCCATTGCCAAAGAGGATAAAGCGCCTATCTATTTATTTTCGCAAACAGATATTACAAATGATTCTGATGGAAATGATATTATAATATATGATGGCATGGAAGTATCTGTGTTTGATTATGATTATGACGACGAAAATATGCCAGATGCGCTTTTGGCAGATGGAATTATTGTTAGAAATTTTTTGGACCAATATCCAAATGTAAAGTGGTTGATAAGATTGGTAAAACATAAAAAGAATTACAAAAGTGGCGATGAATATGTATATTGGATGTCCGATCTGTAGACGCTTGAAATCTTTTTGTGCCTGATATTGCGACAAGCTATATCAGATGTGGTATGACTCCCGCCTCTATAGGCGGCGAGCTGCTTATTTGTATCAGTGGCGGGATTCAATCCCCCATCTGATATGCCTCCGGCGGATTGCAGAAGCGCGCAAAAGAACATTATCATGCTATGCATGATGCGCGCTTTGCAGCAAGAACGCCGATGGCGTTCTTGAACTATAATAGAGGAGGAATTTGAATGAAAGCATGGGTTTTGCATGGTGTGAACGATATTCGGTTTGAGGAGGTGGACAGACCGCATCCAGCGGACAATGAAGTGATTGTCGCGGTGAAGGCAGCAGGCATCTGCGGATCGGATATTCCGCGAATTTATCAGACAGGAGCACATGTGCACCCGCTGATACCGGGACATGAGTTTTCGGGGCAAGTGGTAGCGCTTGGCAAGAATGTCAATGAAAAATGGCTGGGGCAGCGCGTTGGCATTTTTCCATTAATACCATGTACAAGCTGTGTGCAATGTCAAAAGCAGCACTATGAGTTGTGCCGCAATTACAGCTATCTTGGCTCGCGCAGGGACGGCGGTTTTGCGGAGTTTGTGGCAGTTCCAGAGTGGAATTTGATTGCGCTTCCTGACAATGTGACTTATGAGCAGGCAGCAATGATGGAGCCAATGGCAGTTGCAGTTCATGCCATGCGCAGTGCACTTCCTGAAGATACAGACAGAAGTAAAAGCATAGCGGTCTGCGGTCTTGGCACGATTGGAATGCTGCTTGTCATGTTCTTAAAAGAAGCAGGATTTTCAAATATTTATGTGTTGGGCAATAAAGATTTCCAACGAGAAATGGCAGCAGAAATTGGAGTGGAAGAACAAGATATTGACCCCAATTCCTCGTGTCTTCTTCAATCTAAATTGTTTTGTTTTGGAGTGGAAGAACAAGATATTGACCTCAACAAGAAGATGAAGGAGCTAAAACGGGAATGGTTGATGGTAAAGACAA
>CAJUAE010000068.1 GCA_910583965.1 uncultured Lachnospiraceae bacterium | reverse complement strand
CTCTTGCAAGCAAGCTTGCATCGGATTTCTTGACCTTTTGACCCTGGTATCATGAACATTTTATTAACCAATGAAGTAAAATCAAAAAAAGATGCAAAAAGTTTTTTGAAATTGAACATTTATGCATCTTTTTTCAAAAGGATAAAAAATTTAATTTTACGTTTTGATAATAGTTAGTTCACAATTTGCTTACTCATTGACTATTAGCAACTTTCAGATTATCTAAATCTAAACATAGCACCTAATCAAAAGAACTAAAAGTTTGCATTTTGAGAATAGTAAAATTATAATCACTATGATATAATAAATAAAATTGAAAGCGGAGAATCAAAGATATTAATATTTATATAAATCTCCAAACAACTATGGTTTTGTTTGGAGATTTATTGAGTAATTTCTGTTCTCTTTGAATGCTCAAAAAGTCTTAAAAATCATTCTTTTTATTAAAACTACTTTAATACAAGATTAGGGGGAATCCATCATGCTTATTCTTGGACTACACAAAACTACTTTGTTGGATTATCCAGGACATGTCGCAGCTACACTTTTTACAGGCGGTTGTAATTTTCGCTGTCCCTACTGTCACAACAAGGACATTGTGCAAACAACGGAATCGCTTGTCCCCCTTTCCAAGACAGAACTTTTTTCTTTCTTGGAAAAGCGACGTGATGTTCTTACTGGTGTGTGTATTACAGGCGGAGAACCCACCCTGCATTTCGATTTACCTGATTTGATTCGACAAATCAAAGCGCTAGGTTATCTCGTAAAACTTGACACAAACGGAACCAATTCTAATATGTTAAAATTCCTAATCCATGCTCATCTCATTGATTATTGTGCCATGGATATTAAAAATACTCCTGAAAAATACAATATTACTGTTGGTGCTTTATCGAACAGTTCTTTTTTGGACCTGTCCACAGTGAGTACATCCATTCAATTTCTAATACAACAATCAATAATTCCTTATGAATTTCGCACCACAATTGTACAAGAATTTCACACTGAAGCTGATCTGCGCGCTATTTGCAAATGGATTGCTGGCGCACAGGCATATTTTCTACAATCCTATCAGGATAGTGAAGGCGTATTGCAGAAAGGACTTCATGCGCACTCTGCGGAAACTTTACAATCCTATGTGACACTCTGTCGCCAATATATTCCCAATACGACATTGCGCGGCATATAAATTATATTATCACGCATAAGAGTTGCTTATAGTAAACAATTCGGGTAGTATGCAAAATTTTGTATTCAAAAAATCACCCTTTATAATCAGAATTATACTCTCAACTTATAAAAAGAAGTATAATAATTATATTTCTACGCGTTTCATATAATATCCAAAACAACCTCTATATACCTTCTTGTCCGCATCCTGCTGCATTCGCGCCTCTCCATTCTCAAATCCTTCAAACCCAAACATTTGTGCGATTCGTTGTTCACGCTCATAATAGACGCCTGGCACCCCAAGATAGTACTGAATTTCTTTCTGCGTATAGCGAAATAGAAGTAATTGTCTATAATTATAATATGCGTGTAACACAAATGAATTTGCCGCCAACTCATGATACTTTGCCGCTAGTATCACTGCATCTTTTGGCCGTATCAAGATACTTTGTGCTTCTGGACAAATATGAATTTCTGGATATAACTTTAATAATTGTTGCCATTTATCCTCATGAATTTCCTCATAAATATCATGGCAGTGATCTTCTTGTTCTTCTAACTTAGTCGTCTTACTCTCTGATACTAGAACCGAACTGTTATTATATTCAGTGCTATTTTCTTTTTCTTTTGGAATGATAGTAGGCTGTTCCCGAAGCACACAGATACCCTTGCGCGTTCCATACATTGGTATCTCAATCCGAATACAGTGCGCAAAATCTGCCTTGTCATTCCATTGAAATTTCATCATACCATATCCACCCTTAATCGGAACTTCTCCCATCAATATCTTTTCGTCATATATATTTGTGGCATACACTCTACAACGATTGCCACATTGTTGCGGCACGCCTCTCAACCCTATATGAAAACCATCATCCTCCACCCGCAGGAACCCAATATTGCGTTCCTTCTTTCCATTATTTGTATAATCAATATAAAAAAACTGCATCTGAAAGCTCCTTTCCATTCCGTTCCTGCCTATTCTAATGTATGTCCACCTTCTCTGTTTTATGCTTTTGGAAACAGAAGTTATATATCATATAATGGTTTATTTCCTCTGTATCGCCGCGCAGGAATCAAGCAGCTTTTTAATATATTTCCTCTTTGCGTTTGCACACATAAAAAGCACCCTCAAAAGAGGATGCTCTTTTTACATAGCGCCTTTATCTCTAATAATTACTCTAAAGAATCAATATATTTCATATAATTTACGACCATCAGTGCAATTTTGAAGGTCAGCGCATCATCAAACTTTCTAATGTCAAGCCCTGTGGACTGATGCAATTTTTCTATTCGATACACAAGTGTGTTTCTGTGTACATAAAGCTGTCTGGATGTCTCCGACACATTAAGATTGTTATCGAAAAACTTTTGCACTGTTGTTAAAATCTCATCATCCAAATCATCTGGAATATTGTCTCCAAAAATCTCTCTCATAAAGATACGACACAAATTAATTGGCAACTGGTATATTAAGCGCCCTATCCCTAATGTATTATAGGCGCTAACTGCCTTTTCCATATAGAATATCATTGCCACATCACGAGCCATCTTTGCTTCTTTATAGGATTTGGAGACCTCCTTCAACTCAGGAACAATTGTTCCGTAAGACACTTTTGTAATTAACATTGCCTCTGAATTGAGCATGTCCACAATCACCTGAGCAGTTTGCTCCACCTCGTCATAAGCTTCCAGAGAACTAACTTCCTTGATTAAAATAATATTTTTCTGTTCTACAGCAGTCAAATAGCAACCAACTTGACCTTCAAAAATGTTTTTTAACATTTCCATAGAAATGTTATCCTTATCATTTTGTGGCTCAATTAAATATACCACTCGTGGTACTTCGGGAATGATATGGAGCTTCTTAGCGCGATTATAGATATCAACCAACAGCAGGTTGTCGAGCAATAGATTCTGGAAGAAGTTATTTTTATCAAAATGTTCTTTATATGCAATCACCAGATTCTGAATCTGGCTCACTGCCACCTTTCCGATCATATATGCATCGGCACCAGAACCTTTTGCAATCAGCACATACAGTACATCTCCGTCCTCGAGAATCTTCAACATATGAAATCCACCCACAATCTGGCTGTCAGCCGGTGATGTAACAAAATTCTTCACAAGATCCTGTGATATATTCCTGCTGTCAAACGTTGCCGCCACTGTGATTCCTTCCATATCAATCACACATAGATCAATCTTGGTGATAGCCTTTAGCTCGTCAATACTTGTCTGAATTATTTGATTTGAAATCATATATGAACCGTTACTGAAAACTTATAAAAAGTAGTAAACTTTCATGTTTCATTCCTACTTTATTGTGTATGCTTTTGTATCGAATATATTCGGATACTACTCACAAGTTTCATAGGCGTAGTTTCCTGACTAACATATTTGAGCTGAAAAGTTCTTTTTCTCTTTTTATAATGTTACTTGTTTTACAGTATTTTTCTCCTTTCCTATTTTTTCATATCCCTCGATATGCTACGCTGTAACCTACGTTTTCTTTTTCTAGTTGCTTTGCTTTTTGCATTCTATTAATATTCTCATAGTTGTTTTTACCGATTTAATGATTCTTTATACTTTTTATTTGTTTGTCTAATTCCTTGAAAAAATCTTATTGAATAATGAAACCCATGTGAATTGCTTCACATGGGTAACTTTTATCAGATAAATCTACACAAATTAGTTTGTGACAATCTTCTCTGTCTCTTTGTCAAATACGTGAATCTTCTCGATATCAATTGCAAACTTCACTTTGTCGCCTGGTCTTGCTGTTGTTCTAGGATCAACTCTTGCTGTGATTGGGAACTCTGCCAAGTCTGCATATAAGAATACTTCTGCACCAAGGAGCTCATATACACGGATTGTTGTCTCAAAAGTACTCTCAGACTTTGCTTCTACCATCATCTGTGAATCATAGATATCTTCTGGTCTAATACCAAATGTAACAGTCTTTCCGCTGTAGCCACCCTCAATCAACTTCTTTGACTTTGCAGGAGGAAGTGGAATAGAAAGTCCAGCTACCTTTAAGTATGCTGTATCACCCTTTACCTCTACCTTCGCATCAATAAAGTTCATCTGTGGTGATCCCATAAATCCTGCAACGAACAAGTTCTGTGGCTTCTCATACAGATTCTGTGGTGTATCTACCTGCTGAACAACACCATCCTTCATAACAACGATACGTGTACCAAGAGTCATAGCCTCTGTCTGGTCATGTGTAACATAAATGATTGTTGTGCCAAGTCTCTGATGCAGTTTTGCAATCTCGATACGCATCTGTACACGAAGTTTTGCATCCAAGTTAGAGAGAGGCTCATCCATCAAGAACACCTTAGGATTACGCACGATTGCACGTCCCATAGCAACACGCTGTCTCTGACCACCTGACAATGCCTTTGGCTTTCTTTCAAGGAGTGCTGTCAAGTCAAGAATCTTAGCTGCTTCTTTAACCATTTTATCAATTTCATTCTTAGGAACTTTTCTTAATTTCAGACCAAATGCCATATTATCATATACTGACATGTGTGGGTATAACGCATAGTTCTGGAAAACCATCGCGATATCTCTATCCTTAGGCTCAACGTCATTCACAACTCTGTCACCAATCTTTAACTCGCCGGAAGAAATGTCTTCAAGACCTGCAATCATACGAAGTGTAGTTGACTTTCCACAACCTGAAGGTCCAACGAAAATGATGAACTCTTTATCAGCGATCTCAAGATTAAAGTTCTTTACTGCCTCGAATCCATTTGAATATACTTTACAAACGTTTTTTAATGATAAACTTGCCATATTAAAATGCCTCCCGAAAAAATGATTATTTTGTTTCGTTGAAAGTATCGTGCACCCGTACATTCTTTCAACAAGTTATTTTTTACATGGTTTAAGTATAAAATAAAATTACTTAAATTACTATGCAACAAATCCACAAAGATTTTTTAACGCTTATGTTACAATTGCTTATCAGTTCTATCACAATCCAAGTTTTCCCATATCCCATAGACAATTTGTCTAATTTTTTTGCACAATTCTATACAAATTAGACAATCCCATTTTACCTTTTTTATGCTACTCCTCTAAACTCCCATTATTTTCCGGCATTTCGACGAATTTTCCATTTCGATACTCTTTTTTAGGCTTTGCATTTTGTTCAACAATTCCCTGTTGTTCCCGTTCCATGCGGTCACTTTCGGCAAATATGCCATCGTCCTGCTCCGCATTCTTACCGCTGATATCAACCAATGCATCCTCATATCTTTTGAACACACGCAGGAGCAAAATAGATTTTAAATAAATCACCATTCCAAATGCCAACAATATAAGAATCGGCAAACTCTGGGGTATAAAATAAAGGACTATCACAGGAACCGCATAAATAGCAATCAGCAAAACAGTTGTTGGAAAATGTGAAATCGCCATCAAAAATGCATTTTTAATTGTATTCTTGACCGGATTGACAAATCGCGCTTGAAGCGGAAACATAAACATAACTCCCAACAAAATAATAAAGGTAACTACAAACATAGCAATCCGAATCCACTGCGCAAATTCAATCCCAGAATACAAAATAATACGAAAATCTATTGTCAGAATCCCCAAAACGACAACAAGAAGCAACCATATTATCGTTCCCTGCTTAAAATTCTCTTTAAATCCCTTCCAGAACCCCCGCACAATGTAAGTTTCTTCGTTTTTTACCATCTTAAATCCCATATAATATGCGGCGGAAAAAGCAGCTCCAATCGTGAAGAACGGAATACTAAAAATCAGAAATAATACATTTAGTATCATGATATCCGCAATCTTGCTTAGAAAGTTCATTAACGGGCTGTCTAATTTAAACATTTTATTAAAAATCTCCTCTCAGTCTTAGACAAGGCTGGTGTATACCTGCTTGTAATTGCGCAATAGCTTCTGATGCGTGACAAGCGCCAGGTCTGCTTTCTCTTTCGCCTTATCCATTATTTCGTCATAGTGTTTCAAGAAGGTGTCTGCCACAATCGCCTCATATTTTCCAGAAATAATACCATTGTTGAGATCGTTGACAATTTCCTCCTTGGTATACGCTTCTCTGTAAGGCTTTGATTCCATAGAGTTCACCACCTGTTCTGAAATTTGCAGAATTGCTTCCTTGTGTCCCATTCCGCTTGCCTTCAATCCTCTAGGATAGCCATTTCCATCAAATCGCTCATGATGCGCGGCTGCAACCTTGATAATCTCCTTCGACAACTTTTTCTCAAGCGTCTTTTCCATAATTTCTACATGTGTTTTGATCAGGTTTTTCTCTGCGTCACTAAAGGCACGTGGCGCATTCAATAATTCTATAGGGATTGCGAGCATACCAATATCATGCAATAGCGCAGCGTAATATACTTCGTTTTTGTCCAGTTCACTCAACTTTAATTTTCTTCCAAGTTCACGGCAAACATACACTGTCGCAATTGTCTCCGACACTGCTTGCTCGTCTTTCAATCCTGTACAATACATAAGCATCTTCAAATATTTTTCTTTTTCATCATCGGATAAGAGCACATATTCAAGACTCTCACTGTATGATTCCCTATATGTATGATCCGCTAATTTCGTAAAAATATCAAATTGTGCCACTGTATCATCCAACAATGAACATACTTCTGGATCATACTTTGTTCCTGCATACTTATGAATCATTTTACAGTCAAATTTTTCTCCAAAAGAACGATGCCAAACATCGGCAATCTCTGCGACCTTTAAAACTTCCAATTCAAAGCGGAAACGATAATCCATATCCTTTGTCTTACTGTAATCTGTATGGTGATAGAGCACCATTTTTGATTGTTCATCTAATGGTGAGAGATACTTTAAGAAAAGATAGCCATACACAGAATGTGGTATTGGATTTTTTGCCTCAAAAGTCAACTGCTTGCGCACATCATCTGTTTTGTATGCTCCAATATCATGTAGAAGTGCTAATACCATAAGGTCGGCAATCTCATATTTTTCATAAGTTCCATAGGTTTCTAGCATCTTGGCCATAATATAGCTCACCCGCATACAGTGATGCGCCATAGGTTTATTCATCAACCTCAGCGTCTCATAAATCAAATCTACCATATTTCTGCTCGTTATATATTCTACTGCCATTTTCTTCACCCCTTGCTTTTTTGTTTAGAAACTGCATATAACGCGTCATTTGTCAACAGTTTCTTACTGATTCATAAATCAATCTTCTCTGCATTGGCGTATACCGAATGCCATCCTTTGCCTGCTCTGTGTTGGTATCCACAAATCCCATGCGATGATAAAAACCAGTCGCATAAGGCGCTGCATTGACTGTGATGCAGTCGCGTCCTTCCTCTGTCATGACATAACGACTTACATATTCAATCAATCCCCTGCCAATTCCCATTTTGTGATATTTCCTATCTACAAAAAGCAATGATATGTGTGTCTCGTCCCGCAGGCTGATCATCCCAACCATGTGATTGTTATCATACGCCCCGAAAAGTTGATATACCCCCATAATAAACATTCTGTAAAGCACCGTGTCTGTGATAAAATCTTGAAAACTTTCGATACCTTCCGGCGTGTAATCACATGCTTCAAACTGCATGAAAGTCCGCCATGCAAGTGCCATGGCATCATCCCATTCACTGCGATATGCCGGTCTGAAGGCAATTCTTACTGGCTTGATAATGCCTCTGTTAAATCTCCTCCTAATATCCAATTTTTCAATCACCTTCTAACTTTTGCAGAATCCTTTTTGTACAATTCCTAACCAACACAATAATGCACTAGAAACCTAATACTCATTATAACAGTATAGCACATTTTTATAAAATTGTATATTTATTCTGAAAATATTATTTTGTAGCTTATACCAATTTGTTACTTTTCACTATGTACTTGCTGCATGAGGTCAAATCCAGCATATGCAACAAGTATTGTAATCCAGTCATACAATCGAATAGAAAAGATTCATCTTCCCCTACGCGCGCCGGGCACCCGTCAGCCTACGCTGATATATTTCCTTTGGGTGCCCATGTGCATAAAAAGAACACAGACTCCTTAAGAAAGCCTGTGCTCTACAAACGCTATTGACAGATAAAAAATTTTTCCAGCGCTTCAACCGCCTCGCCCTCATCAGACCCCTTTGCGGCGATTGTCACATTCATTCCCTCAGAAGGGTTAAATGCAATAATTCCCATAATACTTTTTGCATTGATTTTGTACTTGTCATACTCTAGCAGAATTTCGCTCTTGTATTGGCTAGCAATCTGGACAATCTCGGCCAGCGGATGATCATATCTTTTCTCAATTTCCTTTACCCTTACTTCTCTTTTTAACACACCAGTTCCCTCCGTTACATCTACACATAGACTCATAAAGCCATTTACATATGAAAACTCTTGCAAAGCAATCTTATTTTTTATATTAATGTAATATTTGATTAATGTAATAATTGCTTAAAATTTGTATGGTATTATTGTCTATTTTTTTTTAAGAAAAGTCAATATTTTTTCTGAAAAAAGTTTCTCAAAAGACCAAAAACCGTCTTTTTCACGAAAAACAGGCCTATTTTAAGTATTTCATTAGTATTTTCTGCAACACATCAATATCAATTGGCTTGGTCATAAAATCATCAAAGCCTTTCTTAATGTATTCTTCCCGCGCGCCTGTAACCGCATTCGCTGTCAAAACAACAATTGGGGTACTATGACTAACACTTTCTGGATTACTGTGCAAGTACTGCATCAAATCCGTACCACTCATTTCTGGCATCATGTCATCTGTCAAAATTAAATCGTACTTTTCTTGGTCGAGATGTGCAGCTGCTACCACACCTCCATCTGCGCGGTCAACCTCAATCTCAAGCATTTCCAAAATCGATGCAATCACTTCAAGGTTCATCTCATTATCATCTATCACATAAACCTTTTTTCCAGGAAAGCACATTGTTTCGAGACTTTCTTCCTCGTCACTCTGCGTTTGAAACTGATTCTTATAGTCTCCAATAGGAACATTGGAAAGAACATGCTGCGGAATTAACACACAGAAGCTAGACCCTTTTCCATACTCGCTCTCCACATTCAATTTGCCCTCCATCAATTCCACAAGCCGAGATGTGATATTAAGCCCCAACCCAGTTCCTTCCACACTTCTGTTCTTCAACAAATCAAGTCGCTCAAACTCTACAAAAAGCTTTGGAATCTCCTCCTTACGGATTCCTACACCGCTGTCTGAAACTCGAATGTCAAGCAAGATATTTTCCTCGTCAAGGTAAGTAGAAAGTTCCTGTTTTCTTACACAAAGTTCCACCCATCCCTTTTCTGTATACTTCACAGCATTTGTCATCAAGTTTAGAATGACTTGCTTAATGCGCACTTCATCACCATAAAGCAAATCTGGAATCGTTCGGTCTATATCAAGACGCAACTCCAAACCAGCCTTTATCACTCTATCCTTTATTATCGCTACAACATCACTGAGCACTGAAGAAAGCCTGTAGTCTGATTTTATAATATCTATTTTTCCAGTTTCTATCTTGGAAAAATCAAGAACATCATTGATTAGTGCCAACAGGGTTCTTCCTGCACTTTGTATATCCACTGCATGTTTGCGAATGTTGGTATCTTTTGTCTCGTGCAAAATCAGCTCATTTGATCCAAGAATTGCATTGAGCGGTGTGCGAATCTCATGAGACATATGTGACAGAAAACGGCTCTTTTGCTCATTTGCCTCCTCCGCTGCAATCTTATCTCTTTCCATAATGACATGATTTGCTTCCGCTCGCATTCGATTAATCTCATTGCGACTGCGTACAACCCAAACTAACATACATACGCCAAAAACAAATGCACCATATCCAAAAGCAACCGAACATGGATAAACTGCATTATTCCAATAAAAGAAAATACTTACAACTGCGCTGCAAATCACTGCGCCATAGCCAAGAAATGCCTCGACAGCAGGCATCAGCTTTTCCTGAAGAAAGCTCAAGATACACGTCCCTATATCCAGTGCGATTAGAATATGTATAATCGAATAAAAACTTGACATGCTATACGCAAAGATTGCAAATGCTGTAATACTCACTATCACAATAATAAAGTTAATTAAAACCAGTATATCATATCGCCTCTGCCCTGGGAAAAACGCGCACTGTGTAAATAGCATTAGGGGAATTGGCAACATAATTAGCGAGAGACTGTTGAACCAACTCACAATGGAAGTTCGCTCAATAAAGATTTCCATACACCCACAATCCGTCGCAAGATATATGACAGAAAGTGCCAAAAAACAGATAAGCCATCCCAAGGAATGGACATCGCGCGTTTTGTCTACCAATATTGCAGAACGGCTTGCAATCAGACTTAACAAAATAACTAGTCCAATCACCATACACACACCAAGACTGCGATAAGATTTTTCCATGATATAGCGGATCAACGCATATCGGTCTCCAACTGCCAAGAACTGTATTGTAGCAGAACCCTCGTCCGCCATATTTTCCAGCACAAGCGTGATAACATCTCCCTTTTCAAACCCCTTCGTTTGTACCTGGTGAAACATGTACATTCTTTTACCATGCGAGCGATATTTCTGTTGATAAGAATGTTGATACCACAAAGTATCATTCACATATACTGTAGTGTCAAGTGCTCTTGCTCTAAAACAGAGATATTCCTCTGGCGATGGAGTAAAATCGAGCGTCTTTGATATCGATACACCTCCTTCTTCTATTTGAACTTGTAAGTAACGCTTTGCGCGTGTTGTTATAGTTTGGGAAGTGCCTGTATAATACCATTCATCGCCAAACCACACGTCATTTTTTCCCATATTTTTAAAATGACGCTGGACTGGCGAATTGACACAGATCATTATTGTAATAACAAATGCAATAATTAGAACAACACTGTAAAACATCTTCACAATAAAATCGATATCCATCTTCCTGAGTCGTTTCCACATATGTTCTTTCCTTTCTCCTCACCGGTCTGTGATTTTCTTCTTTACAATCAAACATTTGTTCTTTTTTATAAGCACAAATTATTTCCTAGCGGTTCCTTAGCTGCTCTTATTTTTGTCCTCCACTAAAGTCCACAAATAACCGATACCATACACTATTTTAATATAATTGTGCGCATCCAACTTATTACAAAGCATATGAACTGTCTCCGCCAGCATCTTCTCATCAATAAAGATTCTGCATTCAGAGCATAATTTCTCCACAAGTGCTTTTTTCTTAAGCACAATCCCCTTATTTTCCACCAAATTGCGCAGCAAACATTGCTCCAGCTGATTCAATCGTACCCTTTTGCCCGCAATACGATATTCTTCCACATCAAAATTAAACTGATAGTTATCTATAACAACAAGGTGTTCTCCAATAATACTTCTCTTAGATCCAGCACCAATTGCTTCGAATCTACTGATTGCATAATATCCAATACCCTTTTTTCTGCTTTTAAACTGTGTCCAGACTTTTGCCTTAAGCACTGCTGTATTAAACGGTTTCGTAATATAATCTGAGATACATAGTTCTTTAAACTTTTGCACATTCAACCTTTCCCCATAGGGCACAACAAGTATAATTGCAGGATTTTTAGATTCATAGAAACCATTATTCAACTCGTCAATCAGTTCATTCCCATCTCCATCCGGCAACTTTGTCTCAATTATTATTAACTGGAACACCTCTCTTTTTAGCAGGGCAACAGCCGATGCAAAGGTACTACAAGTGTAGACATGTGTCTCAGCCTCTCTCATTGCCCATCCTATCCGCTCCGCCAGTTTGAAGTCTGCTTCAATTATCAATATATTGTTCATATTGCTATCGCTACCTTTTCTTTACACAACCCATTTATCCCTTTTACAGACACTATTTATAGACAGTCCTTGAATCTACTTTCAAGAACTGTCTATATTAGTCAAACTTAATGTTTATTTTCTATTTCGTAATGTTTCGTAATCGCTTGTAATTTCATAACAGATTATAGACCTTATCTGCCATATTATCAATACATTCTTTAGAAAAGGTATTCGTCAAACAATAATTTTGTTACAATTCACACCAACGTCAGATTTTGCACCAATTTACGAACATTCGGTGTGAATTGTAACAATTGATGCACACAAAATGCCTAAGAGCAGGCATTTTGGCGCTGGATCCGACACCATGCAGCAAGTGCATGGCGCGGGTGTGAAAAGTAACATAATTTTCTCTCACCCTGTAAGTATTCCTGCAAGGACTACACTTGCCACAAGTCCAGAAGCCGTAGACAGTAACGCCCCTGCAAGTGTCCATCTCGTTTTTGTGATTTTTGCTGCCATAAAATATACAGACATTGTATAAAACACCGTTTCTGTGCTCGCCAGTGCAAGCGAAGTAGCAATCCCCGCAAAGGAATCTGTACCATACTCCTTAAAAATATCCAATGCAAGTCCTGTCGCCGCAGACGCGGAAAAAAGTTTCACCACAAAAAGCGATACTAACTCATTCGGAAAATTGTCTGTAAACAAAACAATCACATGTCCAATCATGTTCCCTGCAAATTCCAAAAATCCAGATGCCCGCAGCACTCCTACTGCAATCATCAATCCGATGAGCGTCGGAACAATATTTATCACAGTGCGCATACCGTCCTTTGCTCCTCTGGTAAAACTAGCATAGATATCCTTTTTCTGTGACAGTCCCATCGCAACAATATAGAAAATCAGTGCTGGTATCAGCATATTTGATATCCGCGTCATAACAGAAACTCCTACATAGAAATCTATTTTGTATTAATCTATATTCCCACGCACCTCAAAATATAACCGATTCTATTTTACAGAAATTTCCAAAAACAATTTGATTTAGTACTTATGTACTATGTCTATAAGTACTTTTTCGGTTTATATTATCTTTTGCCGACACGGATATTTTGCCTTTCGAGCATTTACTAAGGAGATTCCATAGATGATTAATTTTGCTTTTTGCTATGAACAAAATGAACTATTAGAATTTGTTAAAGAAGAAATATTAAACTGTTTTCGCTATCGAGATGTAAAAATTGCTGTGAAATGCTATCACAACGCCTATGAATTACAGCGCTGCATCTGTTGCAACTGCCCAGATATCATATTCTATGATAGAACAGAAGACGGGGGAATAATGCACAGTGTCATCTTACAGGCCAAACGACAAAACAAGCAACTTATTTCCATAGTCACACAAAACAAAGATTATAATCCATCTGTGGAAGATATTTTGTTAGAACCTGTATATATCATGCCAGACAAAAGCCGTCGGCAACTCTGGGCATATGCCTCCCTCGCCTACGAAACAATTCTTGATGATGCTGATTCTTTTTCCTATTATGTCAGACCCGACTATATCCATACTCCAGTGAAGGAAATCCGTTATTTTGTCTCCGAAGGAAGACGTACCCATATTGTCTCGTCAAACTACAGGGACACATTTTACCAGAAACTTGACGTTGTTGAAAAGCGTATTCACCTAAAAAACTGTCAATTTATACGCATTCATAAATCCTATCTGGTCAATGCCCGCTACATTGATGGATACAGCCGTGACTATGTACTTCTCACCACTGGAGAACGACTGCGTATCAGTAAATATGAATATTACAAGACCCTTCGCAGACAACTTCAGGATTCCAAACGCAGACATTCTATACCCTTCCATTTCACAGAAGGATAATATACGGAGAAGGAAGAATGTCTGATTAAACATTCTTCCCTGGTGGTTAGAAGGGAATTTTATGTGAGGAATGTATTGCTACCTCCTCCGCGCTATCCCATTTTTATTGTAACATACAATACCAAAAATACCGACTCCCAATTCTTCGCAAAATTCTCCCAATTCTTCACATCATTTTGGTAATCTTTGGAATCCCATTTCCTTCTGTCAGCGCTGCTTTGGCAAGCTTGTCCGCCTCCTCATTATATTTATCTCCTGTGTGTGCTGCTATTTTTTGAAAAGTTATCTGTATTCGTTTACCACTTGCTTTCATAAATGCAGCGTACTTTTTTGTCAAATCGTTGTTTGTTTTCCAACCGCCAGTCGCCCACATCTCAATTCCCATATAGTCATAACAGATTTTTACTGCCAAATACTGATTGACCTCACACCATTTGACTGCAAACATCGCCCCAAGCATTTCTCCTGTAACATTGCGCAGTTCTAATGATTCTGGATTATTTCCATTGCCAGACTCGCGAACAATATTCCCGTCTGGCAAAATCAAAACACAGCCAAAAGAATATCTTCCTAATTCTTTCTGAAAACTACCATCAACATAAGCAACTACCTGATTGGTCTTAGATTCTTCTACAGCGCTATCACTTAGATTCTGAAAGGGATTTTCTGTTCCACTCAGATATGCCTGCGCTTCATCCTCCGAGAAAAAGCTCTTGTACTGCGCCCCTGAATATCCATCAACCGAGGCCTTGCAAGCCTCCCATGTCTTAAAAATACCCGTTTTCTTTCCTTTTTTAACCGCATATATCTTCTTTGCCATGTTTATTCCTGCCTTATTCTCTCACCTATTTTACACAAATTTACGCTGTGAAACATTTATTTTTGACCGTAATCCCTTATCATAGCTCTTTCTCATAGGGTAAAAGTTTCGCAAGATACCCTCTCTGACAGAGCATCTCCTCAATCTCATCAAGCACTGTCTCACTTTCTGCACTGACAGTATGAAAATGATAGCCTGATGTCACATTCAATAGCGGTGTAGACTTTCCAGACCGAATATTGTCAATAAACGCACGCACATCTCTGCGACTTTTAATGTTGAGCGTCGCACACACCTTTCCATATGCTCTATGATTTACCATCACATTCAAAACCCTTCCGCCAAAGTCTACAATTGTATTCAACTCATCCTCCACCTGCGCATCTGTATGACAAACTTTAAATGTGCGCTCACAGAGATTTTGCGCTGTGCGCTCAAGATAATATCCTTTTGTTGTGGATTTGATAGGATAACCCTCTGTGCGCAAAAGAGCTATATCCTGCACAACCACCTGACGGCTCACACCGGTCTCTCTCCCTAGTGCACTGCCAGAAATTGGTTCTTGTGCCTGCTGCATTTTTGTCAAAATAAACTTTCTGCGCTCGTCCCCAGTCAATTCTTTCTCCATAATCTGCTTTACAAACCCCCTTTCAAATCTATCAGTCTACATCAATTACACGCAAATGCTTTAGACTGATATCTAAGATTGGCGCCGAGTGTGTAAGTGCTCCACTTGATACATAATCCACACCCAACGCTATAATCTTCTTAATATTTTCTTTTGTAATGTTGCCAGAACACTCCGTCTCTGCCCTGCCGTCAATCAATTGTATCGCCTCTGCCATTTGATCTAATGTCATATTGTCAAGCATAATGATATCTGCACCTGCTTCCACTGCCTCTTGCACCATATCAAGGTTCTCTACTTCCACCTCGATTTTTCTAACAAAAGGCGCATATGCCTTCGCTGCCTCCACTGCATTGCGCACTCCTCCAGCCGCATCAATATGATTATCTTTTAACAATACGCCATCAGAAAGGTTATACCTATGATTTCCACCTCCGCCAACGCGCACTGCATACTTCTCAAACACCCGCATACCAGGGGTTGTTTTTCTAGTATCTAGTAACTTCGTCTTTGTTCCTTTCAAAAGCTGCACTATATCATACGTGTACGTTGCAATCCCACTTAAACGTTGCAAATAATTCAACGCTGTGCGCTCACCAGACAACAATACACGGATATCTCCTGTAACCATGGCAAGTACTGTGCCCTTTTGCACTACATCACCATCTTTTACATTATAAACCACCTTTGTATCTTTGTCTAGCAGTGTAAATACCCGTTCAAAAACTGTAAGTCCGGCCACAATGCCATCCTCCTTACAGATTAATTGTACTTCTCCCTTTTTATAGTTAGGCATAACTGCATTGGTTGACACATCCTCATAATTAATATCCTCCTCCAACGCCATTTGAATATATTTATCCGCAACAAGTTTTATTGTAATTGGATTCATACCCATTCCTCCTTCTCCTTTTTTCCACAAATTTTTTCTGCTGCGCGTTTTGCAAATACAAGACTTTCCAAAAGACTATTGCTTGCAAGCCTGTTCCTCCCGTGAACACCATTGCAACTGGTCTCTCCTACTGCGTACAAATGTTTCATAGTCGTCTGGGAATCACTATCCACATGAATCCCTCCCATAAAATAGTGTTGTGCTGGTACAATTGGCACAGGTTCTTTCAACAAATCATATCCTTCTGCAAGACAATGACTATAAATGTTTGGAAAATGTTCTTTAATAATACATTCTGGTACTTTTTCAAAGGAAAGGTACTCATAATCTACACCTTCTTTTTCCATTTCCTTTAGAATCGCATCTGTCACCACATCACGCGGAAGAAGTTCATCAACAAAACGCTCCCCTTTATGATTTTGTATGACAGCTCCCTCTCCTCGTGCAGATTCCGATATTAAAAAGCTCCTGCCTGGTTTGGTACTATAGAGACAAGTTGGATGAATTTGCACATAATCCATATGCTCTAACGCTACACTATGCTCCTCTGCAATGCGACATGCATCCCCTGTCATCAATGAAAAATTTGTAGAATGCTGATAAAGTCCTCCTATCCCACCAGTTGCCATCACTGTATCTGACGCATATATTTCTAACAAATTTGCCTTTTGGTCTCTTGCCTGTATACCGATACAAACGCCATCTTGCTCCATAAGATCAATCATTGTCGTGTATTCCATAATGGTGACATTTTCAAGCTTATACACATGTGACAGCAGCGTGGTTGTAATCTCCTCACCTGTAATATCCTTATGAAAACAAATACGTGGCTGCGAGTGTGCCCCTTCTCTTGTATAGACAAGGCTTCCATCTGCATTTTTCTCAAAACGCACCCCCATCGCTAATAGATGATTAATTACTGCTCGACTGGAATGAATCATAATCGCCACACTTTCCTTGCGATTTTCATAGTGTCCCGCACGCATAGTATCCTCAAAATACGCGTTATAATCACTTTCGTCGCGCAACACACAGATTCCACCCTGTGCCAACATAGAATCACAACTTGCAATATCCTCTTTTGACAACATCAATATTTTTTTCTCCTGTGGCAAAGATAATGCCGTGTAAAGCCCTGCAACACCACATCCGGCAATAACTACATCATAATACAGTTTTCTTGTCATTTTTGCCAACCATATCCTTTCTTTTTTCTTCCAATCTGACAAAATGTATCTCATATCTTGTCAAACGCTTATGACGGTGCAAGTTCTAGCATTCGTTCTAACGTTTGCCGAGCAGCTTTATTTATTGCATTATCTTGCAAAAGTACCTCATTTTTTCCTGTTTTAAGGACTTCAATTATATTCTCCAGCGTTATTTGCTTCATACCAGAACAAATAGGTTCTGTCTCTGGAAAATAAAATGCTGCGTCTGGTCTTGCCTGTTGTAGCGCATATTCGACGCCAGACTCTGTTGCAATAATAAACTCCATTTCAGAACTTTTTTCTGCGTAGGACAAAATTCCACTTGTAGAACCAATATAGTCTGCATATTCCAGCACTTCTTGATTGCATTCAGGGTGCGCAAGCACCTCCGCAGTAGGATGCTGTGCGCGCAGCTTTTGAATTTCTTGTGCGCACATATGCTCATGAATTGGACAAAATCCATCCAGAAAAAGAATATTTTTGTCTGGAACATTCTTCGCTGTATATTGTGCAAGATTTTTATCTGGAATAAATAAAATATTTTTATTTGGCAAATTTCGCACAATTGAAACCGCATTTGCAGAAGTCACGCTGACATTTGACCATGACTTAATCTCTGCTGTTGAATTAATATAACACACAACTGCAAGGTCCTCATATTGCTCTCTTGCCTTTTGTACTGCTGCTTGATCTACCATATGCGCCATCGGACAGTCTGCCTGTGCATTTGGCATCAACACAGTCTTTGACGGATTTAGTAATTTTGCACTTTCCCCCATAAAAGAAACTCCGCAAAACACAATAACCCTATGTGGTAGCGCAATCGCTTTTTTGCTTAGAAAATAAGAATCTCCTATGTAATCTGCAATCTTCTGTATTTCAGCTTGGACATAATAATGTGCCAAAATGATTGCATCTTTTTCCTGTTTTAACTTCTGTATCTCCTCTTGTTTTGTCATATTAACCCTCCATACCGCCTTTGACGGCTCAAATAATAATGCGTGAAAAATACTTCTACGCAAAGCAGCCTTGGCTGCGAGCGAACTGTAGGAAACAGTTCTTATGCAGTATAGCATATATCTTTACACATGACAAGACATATGAAATGACAAAACAAATCTTATTGACTTCAATCCTACAGGCTGATAAAATAATATCAGTAATGTGAAATTAAAATTTCACACCTCCTGATTTGTACGCCTGCTGAAGCAGGCAGATGGGAGTTAATGTGAAATTAAAATTTCACACCTCCTGATTTGTACGCCTGCTGAAGCAGGCAGATGGGAGTTAATGTGAAATTAAAATTTCACACCTCCTGATTTGTACGCCTGCTGAAGCAGGCAGATGGGAGTTAATGTGAAAAATAAATTTTTCACACGGCAAATTTTGGTAAGAATGGGGATTTTTGTGAAAGAATTTTTAATATGAAAGGTAGGGTATTCATTATGCAATATGTAACAAGCGGAACCTG
>CAJUAE010000067.1:2104-19042 GCA_910583965.1 uncultured Lachnospiraceae bacterium | reverse complement strand
AATGTGAACAATGCATTCACTCAACAATCAATGAAGAGAATAAAGCAAGAATAAAGATATATTGTGGCGTGAAAGATAAGACTTACTATTGGGGACAGTGTATTCCCTGTGATTATAAAGAAGTTAAAAAAAATATACAAAAAGGAGATGAAACTGAGACAGGGTAAAATCAATTCATGAAAGCTATATATAGTTTCTCTATCCTAAGATATGATAAAATGATTGCTTTTTGTAGTAAGATGATTACATACTTAGACAAATTAAGTACGAATTGATGTGACAGAAATGGAAAGAAGGAATGTAAAAATGAGAATTAATATTAAAAGATTGACAGAAACAGCAATCATACCAACAAGGCAACATGAGGGTGATGCTGGCTATGATCTGTATGCAGATATTCAGGAATCAGTAACAATCAAACCGCATACAACAGAATTTATAAAAACAGGAATAGCAATTGAAATACCTGATGGATATTTTGGTGCAATATTTGCAAGAAGTGGGCTTGCAACTGATGATGGCTTGCGTCCGGCAAATTGTGTAGGTGTATGTGATTCAAGATATCGTGGAGAATATATGCTTGCATTATATAATGATTCTACTGCTGCTCAAATTGTTAGTTCAGGAGATAGAATTGCACAGCTTGTAGTAATGCCATATTTAAATGTAGAGTTTAATGAAGTGGATGAATTGTCGAATACAGAGAGAGGTGTTGGCGGATTTGGAAGTACGGGAAAATAAAAAATATATTTGATTATCAACAAAATGTTAGAGATATTTAATAATTTGTTTAATGAAGAAAATTGTGGAGGATAGATAACAGAATGAAAGAAATACCAAAAGTTGAGATAAAGGATAAATTAAATCTGACGATTAGGGAAGCGGCGATATATAGTAATATTGGGATAAATAAAATAGAAGATATGATAAGACGACCAAATTGCCCATTTGTACTTTATATAGGAAGAAAAAAATTAATTAAGCGCAATGAGTTTGAAAAGTACCTTGAAAAAGTAATTGAGCTGTGATATAGACTTATGAATCTTTATATGGTAATATATATCAAGGCTCTTTTCTTTTCAAACTATGAAAGGAAGGAGATTTTTCAATGGGAAAAGATTTAAGAGGGAAGGAGTTAGGTGTTGGAATAAGCCAACGGAAAGATGGATTATATACAGCAAGGTTTACAGATAGAAACGGAAAGCGTAAACAACAGTATTTTAAGAAGTTACAGGAATGTCGAAATTGGCTTGCGGATGCACAGTTTGAGAATGAACATGGAAATGTGCTACAAGGCGAAAATCCAACGGTGGATGCGTGGTTTGATTATTGGATAGAAAACATAAAAGGACAAACCATAAGAGATAATACGAAAAGAAATTATTTGGAACGCTACAGGCGAAATATTAAACCAATTTTAGGGAGTATGCTAGTTAGAGATGTAAAACCTATTCATTGTCAAAACGTTTTGCTTAATATGTCAAAAACCTATTCAAACGCTATGATTGAATATTGTCGTGTAGCTATGGGAGCAATGTTTGGTAGTGCATTGGAAAACGAACTAATTGAGAAAAACCCTGTCACAAAAAATGTAAAATGTAAATCAGGAAAAATGCCAAAAGAAACAAGAGTATTGACAATTGAGGAGCAAAAATTATTTCTTGAAACTGTCAAAAATTCAAGTAATTATAATCAGTGGGCATTAATTTTGCAAACAGGACTTCATACAGGTGAAATGATAGGGCTTCGATGGTCAGATGTAGATTTTGAAAACAAAGTTCTTCATGTACGCAGGACAATGGAGTACCGTCATGAATTTGGAGAATGGAGAATTGGCGAACCTAAGACGAAAAGTGGTGTGCGTGATATTCCGCTCACGCAAGAGGCATTACGAATTTTAAAAGAACAAAAAACAAAATTAGAAGAATGAAAGTCATATCTGTAGATTTTTCTGAGCAGGTTTTTCTATGTAAAGATGGAACGCCAACAAAAAACAGCGCATATGATACAAAATTGTATTATTATTGTGATAAGATAGGAATAAAACATTTTTCTATGCACACTCTTAGACACACATTTGCTACAAGATGCATTGAAGCGGGAATGAAACCCAAAACTTTACAAATGATTTTAGGACATTCAAACATAGGTATTACTATGAACTTGTATGTCCATGTAACAGATGATGAAAAGGCAAAGGAAGTAAAGAGCATTGAAGAAATGCTTAAAATTATTTAAAATTGGTGTAGAAAATATTTATAGAAAGGAAGAAAGCCCTAAAATAAAGGAATTTCTAAATGGTATATAAAAAAATGAAAATCGTATTTATGGGGACGCCTGATTATGCAGCAAAGGCATTGGAGGCGCTTATCAAGGCAGGTCATAAGGTGACAGCCGTTGTGACACAGCCGGACAGGCCAAAGGGAAGAAGTGGCCAGATGCAATGTTCACCGGTGAAAGAGTGTGCTGTAAGCTATGGGATTGCAGTATTGCAGCCAATTAAAATCAAGACGCTAGAAGCAATTGCGGAGTTGAGAAAATATGAAGCTGATATTTTTGTGGTAGCGGCATTTGGACAGATCTTGTCAAAAGAAATTTTGGAGATGCCTAAGTTTGGCTGCGTCAATATTCATGCATCTTTGCTGCCAAAATATAGAGGTGCAGCGCCAATCAATCAGTGTATTATAGATGGCGAGAAAGAAACAGGTGTCACAATTATGCAAATGGATACTGGAATTGACACTGGAGACATACTTACGCAAAAAAAGGTTATCCTAGAAGATAAGGAGACTGCGGAAACACTTTTTGACAAACTTACACAAGCTGGTGCAGCGTTGATTGTAGAGACGCTCCCAAAGATTGAGCAGGGGGTACTCACACCAATAAAGCAAGAGGAAAGCAGTGTAAGTTACGTCAAAATGATGGATAAAGCAAAGGGAAAGATAGATTGGAACTGTGATGCAGTTTTTATAGAACGGCTTGTCCGCGGGTTGAATCCTTGGCCAAGTGCGTATACTTTTTATCAGGGAAAGACAATAAAAATCTGGCGTAGTGATGTGGTAGATGCACTTGTGAAAAATACAGAACAGCCGGGAACTATTGTTTGTATTTCAAAAGATTTCTTTGATGTAGTTTGTGGAAAAGGGATTTTGAGAGTTTATGAGCTACAATTAGAAGGGAAAAAACGTATGGATACAAAAAGTTTCTTGTTGGGGAATCCATGGAAGACAGGAATGCTTTTAGCATAGTATAGTGTGAAAAATCGTTCTAAGGCAGCAAAAAATACTGCCTTAGAACGATTAAGTTTCACACAGGAAAAACGCAAAGGACAGCGTTTTTCATTTCTATTTGAGCCGCCAAAAGGCGGCATGGGGGATAGTGTGAAATTAAAATTTCACACCTCCTGATTTGTACGCCGCCAAAGCGGGCAGATGGGAGTTAGTGTGAAAAATAAATTTTTCACACGGCAAATTTGTGCTTACGCATTGTGAACAGAGTTCACATTAAATTCGCAGATTTTGGTAAGAATGGGGATTTTTATGGAACGATAATTGTTAAACTATAGAAAGGAGTCGTTATGCCATTTGGTTTTGGATATTATTTTGATTCGACGTATATCTTAGTTCTTATTGGTGCAGTGCTCAGTATTATTGCTTCTGCGCGGGTCAACGCAACATTTAGCAAGTTTGCAAGGGTGCGAAGCATGTCTGGAATGACAGGTGCACAGACTGCGGAAGCAATTTTACGCAGTAAAGGAATCCATGATGTGCGGGTGGAGCATATTAGAGGAAATTTGACAGATCACTATGATCCAACAAAGAAGGTGGTGCGGCTTTCAGACAGTGTATATGGATCGACATCTGTTGCAGCAATTGGTGTCGCAGCGCATGAGTGCGGGCATGTTATGCAGCATCATGAGGGATATGCGCCACTCAATTTTAGAACAGCACTGGTTCCGGCCGCAAATATTGGGTCGAAACTTGGAATTCCTATTATTCTTGTTGGGTTACTGCTGGGAAGCAATTCAATGCTAGTAAATATTGGTATTTGGGTATTTTCGCTTGCTGTTCTTTTTCAGATAGTGACACTTCCTGTGGAATTTGACGCTTCAAAAAGAGCACTTGTCTGCATAGAGCAATACGGGATAGTGACAAGTGATGAGCGCAAAAAGAGCGCTAAAGTATTGAAGGCTGCAGCATACACTTATGTTGCGGCAGCAGCGGCATCGATTTTGCAGTTGCTGCGGCTTGTACTATTGTTTGGAAAACGGGATGATTAAGGATGACACAGAGACAAAATAAAACGCAGATTATAAATCAACGCATGATTGTGTTAGAGATGCTTTTGACAGAAACAGTATATTCTCATATGATTGTATATGATGTACTAAACAAATATAATTATCTGCCGCAGCAGGAGAAATCTTTTATCAAACGACTTTATGAAGGTACTTTAGAACGGCAGATAGAGTTGGATTATGTGCTTGACCAGTATTCTAAAGTGAAGACAAATAAGATGAAGAAGGTTATTCGTGCGATTATGCGCATAAGTGTGTATCAGATTTTATACATGGACGCAGTGCCTGATGCGGCTGCCTGCAATGAAGCAGTAAAACTTGCACAGAAAAAAGGATTTTCTTCTTTAAAAGGTTTTGTGAATGGTGTGCTTAGAAGCATTGTACGCAATAAGAATAATCTTTCATATGATAGCTTGTCCGTAAAATATTCTATGTCGGACTGGATTGTTAATCTGTGGACAGAACAGTTAGGTGCTAGTAAGACAGAAACAATATTAGCTGGACTTTTAGAAGAACATTTGGTGACAATTCGTTTTCGAGAGATACCAAACCAGACAAAGATCACAAAAGAAATGGCTGTAAATGCTGTGCGGAAGACACTTACAACACAGAGTGGGACAATGGAACAACATGGATATGTGCCTTTTGTATACAAAGTGTCTGGAACAGATGATCTCACAAAGTTGCCCTACTATCAAGATGGCGCTTTTGTGGTGCAAGATATCAGTTCTATACTCGCAGTGATGGCACTTGGTATAGAAGAATATGTGAAGCAGATGGATATACAAGACAGTAAAAAGACAGTGCATGTCCTTGATTTGTGTGCGGCGCCAGGCGGAAAATCGATGTTTGTAGCGGATATCTTGGAACAATGTAATGTCAATTATACTATTTTATCAAGAGATATTTCTGCGGAAAAAACTTGTAGAATGCTGGAAAATTTTGAACGGTGTGGTTTGCATCATATGACAATCGAGACAGCAGATGCACTAGAGGAGGATGAACAGCTTGTGGGGACAGCGGATATTGTGATTGCGGATGTTCCTTGTTCTGGTCTTGGAGTGATAGGGAAAAAACGTGATATTAAATATAAGATTACACCAGAGATGATTGAGGAGATTACGATTCTGCAAAAGCAGATACTTGCAGTGGCAGTACGATATCTAAAACCAGGTGGACGTTTGCTGTTTAGTACTTGTACTATCAATCAAAACGAGAATGAAAAGCATTTTGTATGGCTGCGTGATGCGCTGAAGCTAATACCATTATCGCTCGATAAGGTATTGCCAGCCTGTTTACATACAGAAACAACTAGGAATGGGTATTTGCAGTTATTGCCAGGGGTACATGACGCAGATGGATTTTTTATCAGTGTGTTCTGCAAGCCGGAGGTATAAAGATGGAATCATTTGATATTAAATCAATGACTTTAGAAGAAGTAAAGGCAATCATTGTAGCGATGGGGGAAAAACCGTTTCGTGCGAAACAACTGTACGAGTGGATGCATGTCAAACTCGCACGAGACTATGATGAGATGACCAATCTGCCAAAAAGTCTGCGAGAACGATTGAATGAGAATTATCCATATACTTCTCTGAAAGAAGTAATGGTACAACAATCAAAGATTGATGGAACCCAAAAATTTCTTTTTGCGCTGGCAGATGGAAATTGTGTTGAGAGTGTTTGGATGCAGTATCATCATGGTAATTCCGTGTGTATTTCCTCACAGGTAGGGTGTCGTATGGGGTGTCGATTTTGCGCTTCGACACTTGATGGACTAGAGAGAAATCTTACACCGTCTGAAATGCTTGACCAGATATATGCGATTGCTAGAAGTACTGGGGAACGAGTTTCCAATGTTGTTGTGATGGGGACTGGAGAACCGCTGGACAATTATGATAATCTTCTTCGCTTTTTACAGATGATTTCTGATGAAAGTGGTCTTCATATTAGCCAGAGAAATATTACTGTCTCGACCTGTGGAATTGTGGAGAATATGAGACGACTTGCGGACGAAAAATTGCAGATTACGCTGGCATTATCTCTCCATGGTTCCACACAAGAAAAAAGACAAGAGCTAATGCCGATTGCAAACAAATATTCGGTTAGTGAGGTAATTGATGCCTGTCGCTATTATTTTATGCAGACAGGTAGACGCATCACATTTGAGTACAGTCTTGTGAGCGGAGTCAATGATACAGAAGCAGATGCGGAAAATCTGTGTAAGTTGGTGGACGGGCTGAACTGTCATGTCAACCTCATACCAGTTAATCCTATCAAAGAACGTGACTATTCTGCATCTGAGCGCAAAGATGTTCTTCGTTTTCAGAACAAATTAGAGAAAAAACACATTAACGCCACAGTTCGTAGAGAGATGGGTAGAGACATTAATGGAGCTTGTGGTCAGTTGCGGAGAAGGTTTGGAGACTTGAATTAAGATTACACATGTGCTAATATAAGTAGAAGTGTGAACAGCGTTACAATTCACACCCACGCCAGTTTTTATCAAATTATAAGTTATCGAGGTGTGAATTGTAACAGATTTTGCACACAAAATGCTAAAGTGAAAAAGCGAAAGCTTTTAGCATTTTGGCGCATGATTCCCACTACTTTGGTGTAGGTGTGAAAAGTAACTGAACAGCAACAAAACATTTTCACTGATTGGAGGAGAAAAAGTGGAGTTATTTTCTATAACGGATGTTGGCAGGAGAAGGGAAATTAACGAAGACTATCTATATACTTCGGATAAGCCAGTGGGAAATCTTCCAAACCTTTTTATTGTGGCGGATGGTATGGGCGGACATAATGCTGGAGATTATGCGTCAAGACATGCTGTGGAGAAGGCAGTATCAGTGATTGAACAGTATACGGAAGAATATGATGCGGAGAATATACTACAGAAAGCGATTGATGATGCCAACACACATATCCATCAGATTGCAAGACAGAACAGTAAATATAAAGGGATGGGTACAACGTTTGTCGCAGTGACTTTTGAGGGAAATCATGTGACTGCTGCCAATGTAGGGGACAGCAGAATGTATATTATCAATGATTTTATAACACAGATCACTAAAGATCACTCGCTTGTTGAGGAAATGATTGACATGGGAGGGATAGACCGAGAAGCGGCACGAAGTCATCCAGATAAAAATATTATCACAAGAGCAGTCGGTGTAAAAGAGTATGTACTTGTGGATTTTTTTGATGTGCACATTGGACCAACAGAAAAATTGCTGCTCTGTACAGATGGACTTACCAATATGCTAAAAGATGACGAAATACACAGGATTATCGTTGAGAGCAGTAGCTTGGAGGAGGCTGGAAGACGTCTGATTGAAGCTGCCAATCAAAACGGCGGGCGAGATAATATAGCTGTGGTTCTTGTGGAACCGTTTGGAGGTCGGAATGATTAAGTTGGGAATGCTGATTGGCGGTCGCTATGTGGTGCTGGAAAAAATTGGCACTGGCGGTATGTCGGATGTATACAGGGCAAAAGATCAAAAGCTGAATCGGTTTGTAGCGGTCAAAGTACTAAAGCAGGAGTTTTCTGAAAACCGGAATTTTGTGTCGAAATTCCGAGTGGAGGCGCAGGCAGCGGCAGGACTTATGCACCCGAATATTGTCAATGTCTATGATGTGGGGGAAGAAGATGGGATTCACTATATTGTGATGGAGCTTGTGGAGGGAATCACTCTTAAAAAGTATATTGAGAAAAAGGTTAGACTCACAACAAAGGAAGCCATCAGCATTGCGATACAAGTTGCGATGGGGATTGAGGCTGCACACAATAATCACATTATACATAGAGATATCAAGCCTCAAAATATTATTATCTCCAAGGAGGGGAAAGTTAAGGTAACAGACTTTGGCATTGCAAAAGCTGCGTCAAGTAATACGATTACTTCTAATGTAATGGGATCTGTTCACTATACGTCGCCAGAGCAAGCAAGAGGAGGTTTTTCAGACGAAAAAAGTGATATCTATTCTATGGGAATCACAATGTTTGAGATGCTGACAGGGCGCGTGCCATTTAATGGAGATACAACAGTGGCAATCGCTATTAAGCATATACAAGATCCTATGCCTTTGTTGAGAGATTTTGTACCTGAAGTACCACAGAGCGTAGAAAACATTGTTATGAAATGTACGCAGAAAAGTCCAGATAGACGATATCAGAGTATGAGTGAGATGATATCAGATTTAAAATGTTCTTTGATCAATCCAGATGCTGTAATTGCGCAGGTGGATACAGAAGATGATACTGGAAAGACCAAGGTTATGCCAAATAGTGACCGAACAGCCTCTATTTCTGTACCTCCAGTATTGAATACCGTTTGGGATGAAAAAGTGCCACAGAGGGAAACTTATGCGGATGAGGCAGATTTGGAGGCTATGCCAGAGCTGATACCCCCTGTTACAAAAAGAAAAAACAGTAGTTATCAGGATGAGTCTTATGATGAGTCCTATTATAACGACGAATATTATGAAGATATAATAGAAGATAAACCTGTAAAAAATGCGAAACAAAAAACGCAGAAAACAACAAATTCTTCTAATGCCAAAAAGCCAACGAAAAAACCACAAAATAAATCTTCAAAAAAATCTGGGAAAAAACCACAAAATAAATCTGGAAATAACAAACAGAATACAACTGGGAAGACAAAACAGAATAAGACTAGTGCAAATACAAGTAAAACATATGATTACTACGAAGAAGATTATGAACAAGAGATTGTCAACCGACAAAATGTTCGAGAAAGTACATATGATTATGAAGAAGATTTTGCAAATAATTATGGAAAGAATGAGTATGATTACAATCCGAAAGCAGAGGGGTTTACGACAGTTCTCACAGTAATTGCTGCAGTGATTATTGGCTGTATTTTACTATATTTTGTTGGACAGGCAACCGGAATGTTCGAGCAGATTGGAGGAACGCCACTTCACAATAAAGTCAATGGGAGTGAAATTGAAAATGTAGTGATGCCAGAGTTTGCAGACAAAGATGTTGAGGAAGTTAAAGAGGCACTTAATTCTGTCGGGTTGGGATACAAAACTACATTTATTGAATCAACACAATACACAAAAAATAAGGTGATATCGGCAGCCCTAGAAGATGGTCAGACAGTGCTTGCAAACGATAGGGTTCCAGTGAACACAACGATTGTGCTTACCGCAAGCGCAGGGACAAATGGAATTAATGTTCCTCCTGTTCAAGGATTGTCCGAAGCAGAAGGAACAGCTACGCTAACAAAAGAAGGATTTAAAGTGGCCAAAAAACAGGAAGCTTCGTCAGAATATCCAAAAGGGACAATTATTGCACAGTTTCCAGAGGGAGATACAACAGCGCCACTTGAATCCGAGATTACGATTGTTATAAGTAATGGTAGTGATCAGGTAGAGGTACAAATGCCAAATGTTCTTGGTAATGCGAGGGAGACGGCAGTTAGTACTCTAGAAACCGCAGGACTAACAGTAAATAGCGTTGAGGAGTCGTACAGTGAATACCCTGAAGGGCAGATTTGTTATCAGAGCTATGAAGCAGGAACGACTGTCAATGCTGGAACTGCTATCGATTTAAAGATTAGTATTGGAAAGGAGACAGCAACTTACAATTGTAATCTGCTTGTACAGGCGCCAGAGGATTATATAGGTGGTATTGCAGAGGTACTTCTTACTACTGCAGATGGGTCACAGCAGTTGTGGTCTGCGCAGAGTGTAACAGCGTTTCCTGTATCTATTAATTTAAATAATTTTACAAGTCCATCTGCTTATGGAATTGTGATTGTCACTTACATAAGAAATGAAGAAGAACCCGTGATAGATGCAGACGGGAATCAGACAGTGCAGGTAGTGCCAAAAGCGGCACAGACAAAGCAGAATGTACAATTTACAAAAAATTAGCATGTGTTTGAGATGGTTGATATGGATGCATTAAATAAGATAAAAGTGAAATGGGTAATATAAGTTTATGCAAGGGAAGATTATAAAGGGAATTGCGGGTTTTTATTATGTTCATGTTCCCGACAAGGGTATCTATGCATGTAAGGCAAAGGGAATTTTTAGAAAAGAGAATATTAAACCACTTGTAGGTGATAATGTTGATATAGAGATTACACATGTAAAAGATTTTGAAGGAAATATCAAGACTATTCTTCCAAGAAGGAATGAACTCTTACGTCCTGCGGTTGCCAATATCGATCAGGCATTGTTAATTTTTGCTATGACAAAACCAGAACCAAATTTTAATCTTCTTGATCGGTTTTTAATTATGATGCGACAGCAAGGATTAGAGTGTATTTTGTGTTTTAATAAAAGTGACCTTTCAGATAGTGCACAAAAGGAATACATTGCACAAATTTATAAGCACAGTGAATATTCAAGTTTATTTTTAAGTGCTGAAAAAAAGGAAGGAATTGATGCGTTAGCACAAAAACTGTATGGTAAAACCACGGCTGTAGCTGGACCAAGTGGTGTAGGAAAATCATCAATTATAAACTGTTTACAAAAAGACAAACAGATGGAGACTGGAGAAATCAGTGAGAAGATTGCTCGTGGAAAACATACAACGAGACATTCAGAGCTAATTACAATTTCTGGAAATACTTACATTATGGATACGCCGGGATTTAGTGCTTTGTCTTTGTTCTCACTGGAAAAGGAGCAATTAAAAGATTATTATCCAGAATTTGCGTCGTATGAGTCTGAATGCCATTTTTTGACATGTACTCATATTCATGAACCGATATGTGGAGTGCGTGAGGCATTAACAAAGGGGCTCATCAGTCAGATAAGGTATGACAATTATGCAGCACTTTATAGGGAACTAAAAGAGAAAGAAAAGAGGAAATATTAGTATGAATTATCTATGTCCTTCAATACTTGCAGCAGATTTTTGGGAGCTTGGCAGACAAATTGCAATTGTAGAAAAGGCAGGGGTCCCTTATTTGCATATTGATGTGATGGATGGCATGTTTGTACCGTCCATCTCTTTTGGAATGCCAGTGCTTGAATGTGTAAGAAAAAAATCGAAACTTTTTATGGACGTGCACATGATGGTAAAAAATCCTGAGCGCTATATTGAGGAATTAATTCAGCTAGGTGCGGATGGCGTGACTATTCATGTGGAGGCATGCGATTGTATAACAGAAACACTTTTAAAAATACGAGAGCTTGGTGCAAAAACAGGGCTTGCGATTAATCCAGAGACTCTTGTGAGTGCAGTATTTCCTTATATGGAATTGGTTGATATGGTGTTGGTGATGACAGTGCATCCGGGATTTGGCGGACAGAAATATATAACTGGTTGTTTTGAAAAGATTCGGGAAATGCGACGTGTAATCAATGAGAGCTATCCTGAAGTAAAGTTGGAGATTGATGGTGGTGTGACTCTGGACAATTTGGAGAAAAATCTTGAGGTAGGGGCGAATGTTATCGTGACAGGATCTGCCATATTTAAAGGTGATATAGAGGCGAACGTCCAAGAATTTTTAAAACGGATGTAAGAAATTGTTCAAAAATTGAATCTTGCTTACTTTTTCTTTGATAGCATTACTTGAAAATCATTTGTATAGTCTGCTATGCATCTGACTTTTAAATTATATTTTTGAAGAAAAATCCTACATATTTTTAAAAGTTCTTTTTAACAATGCTTAATCAAAATTTTTCATTAAATGGATAAAAAAGGGTTGCTTGAATCTAAAACTGTGTTATAATGATACAGAATGCCTGAAAGGTGGTGAGACTATGGCAAATGTAATGGTAGTGGATGACGCTGTTTTTATGAGGATGACAATTAAAAAAATGCTTGAGGCACATGGACATTCGGTAATTGGAGAAGCAGGAAATGGTGTGGAAGCGGTAAAAAAATATGTGGAGATAAGACCAGATGTTGTACTGCTTGATATAACAATGCCTGAGATGAACGGGGTAGATGCATTGAAGCGAATAAAAGAAGTCGATGCAAAAGCGAGAGTGATTATCTGTTCTGCGATGGGACAGCAGGCAATGGTTGCGCAGGCGATTCAGAGCGGTGCAAAGGACTTTGTCGTGAAGCCATTTGAAGAAGGACGATTGGTTGCTGCTGTGAATAGAGTGATGGCAATGTAACTTTATTACTTTGATAAATAAGAGTACAGCAATAAATACATACGAAAAAAGAAAAAAATGAAAATAATGGTAGACAAACCATTATTTTTATTGTATGATAGAGAAAACGTTTTCTGGAAAACGTTTTCTTAAAGAAACAACAATGATATCTGTGGTGTTCTATTAAGTCTAGGAGAAATGGGTGATTTATGAGTTGGTTTCAATAAGGGATGTAGCAGGTAAAGCTGGAGTGGCGATTTCTACAGTATCTAAGGTACTAAATCACTATCCAAATGTGAGTGAGGAAACAAAACAGAAAGTAACTGCGGCAATCGAAGAACTTGGATTTCTTCCTAATACAATTGCCTCGGCGCTGTCTTCCAAGAAAACAGGAAGAATTGCGCTAGTGCTTGATGTAAATCGACATGCACAGACGGTTGATGAGATTCCAATGCAATATATTATTGGAGCAATTAATAAAGCAAAGGAAAAAGGAATCGATATTATCACAGTATTCTTTACCATGATTGCTGAGATGAACGTGGAGGGGATGACACGATATTTTCAATCCCAAGGGATAGAAGGATTACTGATATGCGATCTTTCAAAAGATGATGTCACATTGAGAACGCTGGTGGAGGCGGGAGGATTTAAAAGTGTGCTTATTGATGCGCCAGGTATCAGCGAGAATACATCAAGTATTCACATTGATAATGCAAAGGCGCAATATGAGGTGGCGAAGAAATTTCTAACAGGAAAACAAAATAAAAAGATTTTGTATCTCTCTGGAAAGAAAAATGGTTATGTCTCGGAGGAGCGACTAAATGGCATGAATAGGCTGGCGGAGGAGATGGGACTTCAAGTGCTAGTTAGAACTGGAAACTTTAGTGAACTCGAGGCAAGAAAGTTGACAATGCAGTATGCAAAGAGCAAGGATGCGATTATATGTGCATCAGATTTAATGGCAATTGGGGCAATGAAAGCATTGATTGATATGGATATTTACAGACCTGTGTGTGGGTTTGATGGCGTAAGTTTAATGGGATATGCAGGCAAGCAAATGCATACTGTAAAGCAAGACTTTCAGCAGATTGCAGCAAACGCTGTGGAAGAACTTTTTCGTTTGATGGAAGGGGGAAGTGGGCAGGATATTGTGATACCGCACAAACTGATTCGCATCAAATATTTGGATGTGATTTCATAAAAGTAGCAGAATATGGATTATTAAAATGCATATAATTTAAGAATGCCATTGGTATTCTTGCTGCGGCGTGCAAGTTAGCTTTGTCGACGTAGAATATTTGTACGCTTGCAATAAAAGGTAACTGTTTAGATAACTCATTGAACTATTATGGATTGCAGATTTGTCTAAACTGTTACAGTAAAAAGAACTTATTAATACAATAAATGCTGTAAAGGCAGCAAGAAAAGGAGTAGAAAGATGAATGTTAAAGAGAATTTGGAAGCAGTAACACAAAGAATGTATAACAAGACAGTCAAGGAACTTGATGACAGTCAGCTTTACCTCGCAATCCTGAATATGACAAAGGATATGATGAAAGATAAGGGTGCAATTAAGGGAACCAAAAAGATTTATTATATCTCAGCAGAGTTTTTGATTGGGAAATTGCTGTCCAACAACCTAATTAATCTTGGAATTTATGAGGAGTTGGAAGCAGCACTTAAAGAAGAAGGTAAGGAACTTAGCCGCATTGAGGAGGTTGAGCCAGAGCCATCTCTTGGAAATGGTGGCCTTGGAAGACTTGCAGCATGTTTCTTGGATTCTATTGCAAGTCTTGGACTTCCTGGAGATGGTATTGGCCTAAACTACCATTTTGGACTGTTTAAACAAGTGTTTAAGGATAGACAGCAGACAGCGGAAAAGAATGATTGGATTGAGGACCAGTCGTGGCTTACTAAAACAGATATTTCTTTCCCTGTATATTTTGGAAAGAAAAAAGTAATGTCTAGGCTTTATGATATTGATGTAATTGGATACGAAGAAGGCATGAATAAGCTGCATTTATTCGATATTGAGACAGTCGATGAAAGCATTGTTCAAAATGGTATTGATTTCGATAAGACGGATATTGATAAGAACCTCACATTATTCCTCTATCCAGATGATTCTGATGAGGCGGGCCAGCAGCTTCGTATTTATCAGCAATACTTTATGGTATGTAATGGCGCACAGTTGATTTTAAAAGAGATGAAAGACAACGGTTATGATTTACACAAGATGTATGACCATGTAGTGATTCAAATCAACGATACGCATCCAACTATGGTAATTCCTGAACTGATTCGTATCCTTACAGAAGTGGAAAGATTTGACATGGATGAAGCAATTGATGTGGTCAGCAGAACTTGTGCATACACAAATCATACAATTCTTGCAGAAGCACTTGAGAAATGGCCAGTAAAGTATTTGCAGAAAGTTGTTCCACAGCTTATGCCAATTATCTGGGAATTGGATAAGAGGGCGTCCATTAAGTATAAAGACCCAAAAGTACAGATTATCGATGATAATATGCGCGTGCATATGGCACATATTGATATTCACTATGGTTTTTCAGTAAATGGTGTAGCGGCGATTCATACAGAGATTTTGAAGAATTCTGAGTTAAATCACTTCTATAAGATTTATCCAGAGAAATTTAACAACAAGACAAATGGTATCACTTTTAGAAGATGGCTTTTGTCCTGCAACAGGGAGCTGGCAGCATGTATTACAAAAACAATAGGAGCTGGCTATAAGAAGGATGCTGTGGAACTTGAGAAGTTGATGGAATATCTAAATGATGAGGCACTTTTGACAGAAATCAAGGCGATTAAGAGAACAAAGAAAGAAGAACTTGTGGCTTATCTAAAAGAGAATGAGGGACAGGACATCAATCCAGATTCTATCTTTGATATTCAGATTAAGAGACTTCATGAGTACAAACGTCAGCAGATGAATGCGCTTTATATTATTCATAAATATCTTGAGATTAAAGGCGGAAAGAAACCATCAACTCCAATCACCTTTATTTTTGGCGCAAAGGCAGCTCCCGCATATATCATTGCACAAGATATTATTCATTTACTGTTGTGTCTGGAGGAGATTGTCAATAATGATCCAGATGTAAAAGACTATATGAAAGTAGTTATGGTAGAGAACTATAACGTAAGCTATGCAGAGAAGTTAATACCAGCATGTGATATTTCAGAGCAGATTTCCTTGGCTTCCAAAGAGGCAAGTGGTACAGGTAATATGAAGTTTATGTTAAATGGTGCTGTGACGCTTGGAACAAGTGATGGTGCCAATGTGGAGATTCATGAGCTTGTAGGAGATGACAATATCTATATCTTTGGAGAGAAATCAGAACAGGTTATTGAACATTATGCGAAGGCAGATTATGTGTCGAAGGACTTTTATGAAAAGAGCAATGTGATTAAAACAGCAGTCGATTTTATTACAAATGAAGATGTGCTCAAGATAGGAAATGAGGAGCGCTTAACTAGACTGCAGAGAGAACTGATTAATAAAGACTGGTTTATGACACTTCTGGACCTTGAAGATTATATTGCTACAAAGGATAAGATGTTTGAAGATTACAAGGATGAGGCGAAGTGGAAACGCATGATGCTTGTAAATATTGCAAAGGCAGGTTTCTTCTCATCAGATAGAACGATTGAGGAGTATAATAGAGATATCTGGAAATTGAGATAAGAATATTATAAACTGATAAGAAGATTACGTGTTTGAAAATAACGAATTTGTTATCTGTTCCAATAAAAATAGGATAAAAAGAACAGAACTAGTATTGATAGGATTCCTCTTAAGCAAACAAGGTAAATAACCAAGATTTGCTTAAGGGGGATTTTTTATACACACAGACACGCAAGTGAAATTTGTCATCAAACCGATTTATCGGTTCGCTGACGGGTGCCCAGCGCGCAAGTAGGGGAAGGAAACTTTAAGCGAAATAGTTTGACATATATCTATTTTTAATCCAGTTGTTTTGTGGCATCTAAGGAACTACTTTGTCGTAAGGCCAATCGATAATCCCACCAAAATCCTTGACATCTGTGTAGCCGAGACTTATAAGAGTCTGTGCGGCTATTGCACTTCGCCTACCACTGCGGCAATATACTAGTATTGTTTGTTCTTTATCTGGAAGTTCCGTTTCCGCTCGTTCCTCAAGCGCTCCATAAGGAATGAGTAAGGCGTTTTCTATATGTTCACTGGCATATTCATCTGCTTCCCTTACGTCAATAAGCACGAAATTATCAGAATTATCGATAATTTCCTTTGCTTCTTCTGCGGTTATTTTCATATATACATTCTCCGTTTCTTGATTTTCACTGCCGGAGATGCTAGTCTGGCAGCCGCTTATACATAGCGTTCCCACGACTGCCAAAATTATTATTGTTTTAAGTTTTTTATATTTCATAAAAATCCCCCATGCCGCCTTTTGGTGACTCAAATAGAAATGAAAAACGCTGTTTTTTGCGTTTTTCGGCGTGAAATTTAGTAATTCTCCACAAAACAGTCTTTACTACGAGTG
>CAJUAE010000067.1:0-2004 GCA_910583965.1 uncultured Lachnospiraceae bacterium | reverse complement strand
GGACTTAAAAATAGGAATATCATTCTGAAATTACTCTACAGCGTTTTTTGTAACATGCAATTCCATATCTGTAGATGGTTTTCATACCATCATCTATCAGAGTTTCTTCATAATTTCTGTCATAAATTTGCCTGAATGCTTCTTTACAAGCGTCGTCAAATGCTGCGTTTTCAGCATATTTTAGCTCAATAATGATGCCAATTTCCTTATCCTCAACTTCCACAAGAATGTCACTATAACCGTCGCCAGACTCAGCATTGGATTTGACTTTCCAATCATTTCTATTTCCGAATAACCCAAGCAAAATACCATGATAAAAATTTTCTTTCATTTCCTTTTTGACATTAGTGTCACGAATGCTAATTGTTTTTCGTAAATAGGACGCAAATTCTTTTTCAATGGTAGCGGCATCGTTTTCCTCGAATGCTTTGTAGAAGTTTTCCAGCTTTTTTGTGTCTTTTCTTGCTTCTTCCTTAAACCATTTTCGTATTTGCTGAACATAAATCCAATGAATTTCCTTATTTGGAATGACAAGAGTCGATATTTCTTCCTCATCTTTTCCATCCTGCGTCAAATATCCTGTTGTAAAAAGTAGGCTCCAGAGATTGTCAATGTCAGAATCCAGATCGCGGTAAGTTAGTTCTTGATGAATCATCTTTTTAACATGACCGCCGTTAATTAAAAGCTCAATTTCATCTCTGGTAGTGGCATCTGCCCTGGCTATAAACCGTCTAACAATATCATTGCTGCTTGTGTTTACCCAATAATTCTGTGGTTCTGTAGATGACTTCATTTTCAAGGCATGACAGTAACTTACCACATCCCACGGACAATAAATGTCAAGGTTATTAAAATGATAGCCATCATACCATTCTTTAATGGTATGATATTTTTCCATAAATCCATAATATTCAAGCATCTGCCTAACTTCTGTATCTGTAAATCCAAAAAATTCATTATATTGAATATCTTTTACTGTATATACACTAAAATTATTCAGCCCTGTAAAAATACTTTCTTTTGAAATTCTAAGACATCCTGTAAGTATTGCAAATTTTAGACTGTCGTTTGTTTTAAAAGCATTTCCAAACAAACCCCTGATAAATTCTACCATAGAATTATAATATCCTGCCTGATATGCCTTATCAAGCGGTACGTCATATTCATCAACCAGTATGACTGTATCCTGTCCATAATGTTTTTGCAGAAAATGTGATAACATTAGTAGACTGTCTTTCAACAAATCATCTGACATTGTAAATGTACCTGTTTTGTCTGTATTGATAAGTGCCCTGTACTGACTGCGTTCCGTATCATCAATCTTGTTGCTTTCCAGTAGAAATTGAAATCGCATTGCTTCTTTTCCGATAATTCTTCGGAGCATTACTTTTGCTTCTTCAAAGTTTTCTCCAGTTGCCCCTTTTAAGGTAATCGAAATTACCGGAAATTTCCCCATATATTCTTCACATAATTCTTTTTCCCTTGCAATCTCAAGTCCATTAAAAATCATGTTGTCATTATCAACTTCAAAAAAATTTTTTAGCATACTCATGTTTAACGTTTTCCCGAAACGTCTTGGGCGCGTGAATAGGTTTACCTTTCCCAGATTTTCCATCAGTGTTTTAATAAGTCCAGTTTTATCAACATAATAAAATCCTTGTGTACGTATTTCTTTAAAATTTTCAATTCCCATAGGAAGCTTTACTTTTTCTGTCATACAGTATCCCTTTCGTTGAAAACGTTTGTATTTTCTAACAGTATATCATATAGTAAACGACATGTGCAACTTAACTAAAAATCAAAATTCTTCTTTTCCTAATCGCAAATCAAGATGAAAATGCCTGTCTTTGGTGTTTTTCGGCATGAAACTTAGCACTTCTCTGCGAAGCAGCTTTTGCTGCAAGCGGTTTTCACACGAAAGGCAGTATAATAACAATTATGGTATTAAAATATAATGATGTTGGGGTCAAAAGGTATTTTGCCCCCTATGATACCACGGATTGC
>CAJUAE010000066.1 GCA_910583965.1 uncultured Lachnospiraceae bacterium | reverse complement strand
CCCAAGGTGGCATAGCTTCCAATGATATGCCTGTTTTTAGTATGCGAAGTATGAGCAAAATTATACGATTGATAAACCAAAGGGATATCATAAAAAGTTGGCAGGTCAGATTTTAGATTCATTTCATGAAAAGGCGTGTTATGAAACAGACATACAACCAACGATTATAGCAATTATGGATGAAAGTTTTTGCGATTTACGTGTGTTAGGAGATTTTGAGACTTCTGACGAGTATTTGCATAATTGGTACAACATTAATGATTATATTTTGCGTGGAAATCTTTATGTTTCAACTTATGCGGGTGGCACAGCAAATACAGAGTTTGAATTTTTGACAGGAAATAGTATGGGAAATTTGCCAGCAGGAATTGTGCCATATCAAATTTATAATTTAAAGGATACTGGCAATATGACAGACATTCTAAACAGAAATGGATATAAAACGACAGCAATACACCCAGAATATAAAGGAAATTGAACAAGAACTCGCGTATATGAAAATTTTGGCTTTGACACATTTTTAAGTATTGATAATTTTGAATCGCCTGAACGTATTCATGAAAGTGTTAGTGATAGAGCATCTTTTGACAAAGTGATTGAAGTCTTTGAAAGTAGCGATTGCCCGCAATTTATTTTTAATGTGACAATGCAAAATCATGGTGGATATAACATTAAAAAAATGGCAGGAGTTGAATTGGTTGAATTAAAGGAAGCATGGAGAGGCTTTTCCGATGTTGAAACATATCTCACTTTAATTCGTGAAAGCGATAAAGCAATAGAGGGATTATTAGAATATTTTAGGACTGTTGATAGACCTGTGATTGTATGTATATTTGGGGATCACCAACCAGGAGTCAATGGGTTATGGATAGAGGAAGTAATGGGGAAGACAAAGGAGCAAATTACTTTTGAAGAACAACAGAGAAAGTATTGTGTTCCATATATAATTTGGGCAAATTATGACATGGGTAAATCTCCACAAACTTTAAATACCAGTAGTAATTATTTGGGGGCTTTGTTGTTGGACCAAGCTGGAATCGATAGGTCTGATTATATGAAATTCTTGGTTCAGATGCAAAAAGAGATTCCTATATTGAATGCTTTTGGATATCAGACAAAGGATGAGGTATGGCATTCGTTTGAGGAAACGATAGAGGTGTCAAAATGGATTTACGACTATAAAATAGTACAATACAATGCAATGTTTGATACCAAAAGAAACAAGAAATATTATATACCAAAAAACGTGTAGAGAAGATTTTTTCTTCTCTACGCGTTTTTTGCACACAGGTATCAAAAGGAAAAAGTCAGAAAAGACATTGTCTAAGAAATATTAAGTTTCCCACGATTACAATTTATGTCACTGAAGGCAGCATAAGGATTAATAAGCAACGAACACTGATGCAGAGGAAATAAACAGTTAAAGTATTAAAATACAAAAAATAAAATTGCGTTGTCTTCATTATAATAATATAATGATACCAGGGTCAAAAGGTCAAGAAATCCGATGCAAGCTTGCTTGCAAGAGGATTTTTGAACTTGGGACCCGCAAAAACACCGAAAAGTAGCCATTTTTCACAGAAAAATGAGCGAATTTGAGGTGTTTTAGGATTGCGGGAGCATAAAATGCGGAGCAATCCGTGGTATCATAGGAGGCAAAATACCTTTTGACCCCAACATCATATAATAAAGATAAGTAAGGTTATTTTACAGAAATGGAGGTGATATTATGTTGTACGATTTTCATACAGAATACGAAAGTAAACTTACAACACCAGAAGAAGCAGTTAAGGTGGTAAAGAGTGGTGACTGGATAGATTACACGAGTTGTCTTGGAAAACCTGTTTTGTTGGATAGAGCGTTAGCAAAGCGCAAAGAGGAACTTTATGATGTAAAGATACGTGGCAACTTGATTGCGGGACCAATAGCAGTGGCGGAATGTGATATATCACAAGAGCATTTTGTATATCACAGTTGGCATTGTTCTTCCTATGAGCGGAAGCTGTGCGATAGAGGACTTTGTTACTATATTCCCATGGTGTTTCATAACAATGCAGCATACTATGAGTTCTTCCTAAAAGTGAATGTAGTGATGGTGAGTGTGTCTCCTATGGATAAACATGGATATTTTAACTTTTCTGTTAATACAGGAGTAGCGGCACCAATAACGCGTATGGCAGATATTGTAATTGTTGAGGTAAATGAGCATTTACCCAAAGTGCATGGCGGCTATGATGAGTGTATTCATATTTCTGAAGTGGATTATATTGTGGAGGGAGAACATGAGCCGTTTATGGGGAGCAAGGCAATTTTACCTACAGATACAGACAGAAAAATTGCAGAAAAGATTTTGCCTTATATTGTAGATGGCGCGACCCTTCAACTTGGTATTGGCAGTATGCCTAACGCGTTAGGTGAGTTGATTGCAGAGTCTGACATTAAAGACTTGGGAATGCATACAGAACTTTGCTCTGATGCTTATTTGAGTATGTACAAAGCAGGAAAACTTACCAATCGTCGAAAAAAGATAGATAGGGGGAAAGGGGTATTTGGCTGTGCGGTTGGTTCACCAGAACTTTATGAGTGGGTGGATGACAATCATGGTATTGCAGCATACCCGTTGGAATATGTCAATAGACCAGGGGTGATTGCACAGATTGACAATATGGTGTCTATCAACAGTTGTGTATCTGTTGATTTATATGGACAAGTAGCAGCGGAAAGTTCTGGTTCCAGACAAATTAGTGGTACAGGAGGACAGCTTGACTTTTTGATAGGCGCGTCCGCTTCACATGGTGGGAAGGCATTTATCTGTATGAGTTCTATTTATAAGGATAAAGAAGGCGTGTATCATTCTCGTGTTCGTCCGCAGTTTGATGGTGATATTATTACTTCACCGAGAAGTCAAGTTTATTTTCTGGCAACAGAATATGGCGTGATTAATCTTGAAGGGCGTTCTACATGGGAACGGGCAGAGGGGTTAATTTCAATTGCGCATCCAGATTTTCGAGAAGAACTGATTCGAGAGGCAGAGAAGCGAAAGATTTGGCGACGCTCAAATAAACATTAGTTTAGGATCGTGTAAAATCAAAGATTTCACCCATCTTGATTAGTGCGTCTGCAAAGGCAGGCAGAGGGGGAATTAATGAAAAATGATTTGATAACAGTGACAATATACAATAGAAAGTGTCATATTTATAAAAATCAAAAGAAACAAAATAAAAAATTACCTGTATTTTACTGGGGTGTTGGGGAGGAAAGTCAGGAGTCAATTATGACAGTTGTGTCATATTTAAGGGGGCATTTGCCAGAAGCACATTTTATTTTGGCAGCATACGAATCTCAAAATTGGAATGATGATTTCTCGCCTTGGGTGGCAGAGCCAGTTTTCGGAAAAGATGGATTTGGCGGAAATGCGGAACATACGCTAAAGTGGCTTAATGCGTATTATATACCATATGTTGAGGAAAAAGAGTGTGAAATTGCTCGTTTTTCAGTTGGATATTCTCTTGCAGGTCTTTTTAGCCTGTGGGTATACTGTGCGTGTAATGCTTTTTCGGGTATGGTTAGTTGCTCGGGTTCGTTATGGTATGAGGGTGTACTTGATTATGTTCAGAAAAAAACAGAGGTAGTTTTAAGTCCTGATACAAAGTATGTTTATCTAAGTCTTGGCGACAAAGAGGAACAGACAAAAAATAAGAAGATAGCAGTAGTTGGGGATAACACAAAAAGGATATATAAGCGACTTTGTGAATGTCAGGAAAATATGCAAGGAATCCTTGAATGGAATCATGGGGGACATTTTTCAGAACCTGATATAAGGATTGCAAAAGGAATTTATTGGATTTTGAAACATTTTGATGTATAATGGAGTAGGAAAAACAATAAATAGATTTCGAGAGTACATTTATAAATAAAAAGGAGGAACTAAAAAATGAATATTCCAAGTATTGAGAGATTAGAAAAAGTTTACGGAGAGAGCGTAAAAAGTGGAGAGCGTTTAAGTGCTTTGGCAGAGAACTTTCAGAAAAAGTATGGCCATGACGAGGCGGAGTTTTTCTCTGCACCTGGAAGGACAGAGATTATTGGGAATCACACAGACCACAATGGCGGTAAAGTTATTGCAGGCAGTATTGATCTAGATACAATCGGTGCTGCTTACCCAAATAACAGCAGTGTTATTCATATTACGAGTGAAGGCTATGACAAGGAGGTTGTTGTGGATATTGACAGACTGGACAATGTTGTCAAGGGTGGCGGAACAGTCGCTTTGCTTGCAGGTATGATAGAGGGTGCGCAAAAGTTTGGCTTTCAAGTTCGTGGATTTGATGCCTATGTGTCTACCAATGTAATTGCAGCAGCAGGAGTTAGCTCGTCTGCTTCCTTTGAGATGCTTGTATGTACGATTGTCAATCATTTCTTTAATGACGGGGCGATGAGTTGTGCAGATTATGCCAAAATTGGCAAATACTCTGAGAATGTATACTGGAACAAAGCATCTGGAATGATGGATCAGATGGCATGTGCGGTTGGCGGCCCTGTTTTGTTTGACTTTGCAAATGGTAGTCAGCCGGAGTACCGACCGCTTACTTTTTCTTTTGAGAAGAAAGGTTATCGACTTGTCATTGTAAACACAGGGAAAGGACATGCAGACCTAAGTGAAGAATATTCTGGTATTCCAAATGAGATGAAAGAGGCTGCAAAGGTTCTTGGGGCAGAGCTTTTATGTGAGACGAATCTTGAAAAATTGCTTGCACATGCAAATGAGATAGAGAACGACAGAGTATTGTTGCGCGCAATCCATTTCTTTGAGGAAAATCGCAGAGTAGACGAGATGGCAGAGGCAATTGAGAAAGATGATATTAATAAAGTATTAAAGCTTGTCAAGGAATCAGGCACTTCTTCATGGGAGCTTTTACAGAATTGCTATTCACTTCAGAATTGCAAAGAGCAAAAGATTACACGTACACTTGCGCTTACAGAATTATTTTTACAGGGAATTGGAGATGGTGTATGTCGTGTACATGGCGGTGGATTTGCAGGGGTAATTATGTGTTTGGTACCACTTGCAGAAGCAGATAATTATGTGAAATATATTGCAAATTATGTGGGAGAGAGCAATGTTTACCCAATGAATATTAGGGCGGTTGGAGCAGTCAGAATCTAAAGATCTGCAGAAAGAAAGGAAATAGACATGAAAGACAGAGTAAAGTCCAATAAAAGACTTCTGGCAGTTCTTGTTTTAGTAATTTTGATTTGTGGTGTATTTGCTGGAAAGAAAGCAGTGACAGCCTGCGCACAAGAGGAATTGTTTTCTATTGATGCGCAGTTGCATTCACAGAATTTTTCTACATATGATATTCAGGTGGCTGTCTCCAATCAAGGAGAAAACTGGCAGGGGATAGCACGGGTTCGCTTAGAAAATACATACTATTCGCTAAGCTGTGTTTACGATACAATACTCTCCTTGCCGCAAGGCAGTACAAAACAGTTTTTAGTCAAAATACCAAAAGAGAGTTTTGATGACATGGGCGCTTCTGTGTCTGTTTCCTTGTTAGATAAAGAAAATAAACTGGCAGCGTCAAAGGTTTTTCCAAATATTTTTTTGAGTGGGATGGATCTGTTATCCATGGGAATTTTGAGTGATTCCTATGCATCCTTGACTTATTTGGACATGGAAGGAGAAAATTTATACTATAATGGTACTGAATTACCTATAAAATTAGACAAGTTGAATCAGGACAATCTGATGCAATCTTTGGAGAATGGTTTGACTTTTTTGGTTATTGATAATTATAATACCAGTATTTTGACGGACACAGAACTGGAACGTATTCAGTGTTGGGTGGAGGAGGGCGGAATGCTGATTGTCGGTACAGGAGAGCGCGCAGAAGATGTGTTGAGCGGACTGGATTTTCTGGGAATAGCGTGTTCTAAAGTAAATGCACCGAACGAGCATCCCTATCAGGACCATTATGATAAGAACCTTGTAAAAATGTATATGGCAGAACTAAAAGATGTGAATAACCAATATAATACGAATCTAGATATTCTTGGCTTAATTGCTTCGCAGGGCGATGGTGCAGTGGAACTTGTACCATATTCCCTGTCAAAACTTGTGTTACAAGATGTAGAATCTTATGTATATGAGCTTTTGGTTCCGGTTAATTCTTATACAAAGATTGTATATGATTCTAAGGATAACTATTATAACAATAAATACGTTATTTCTAGAATTTTTAGAACATTTGGAAATGGTGGTAACCGGCTGAATTTTAATATGCTTAAAGTGATTGTAATTTTATATGTAGTTTTTGTGGGGCCTGTGCTTTATTTAATCTTGCGCTTTTTGAAAAAACGAGATTTTTATTGGATTGCAGTCCCAATCACAACGCTTGTCGGAGTGCTTTTGATTTATATTGCAGGGAGAGGCTTTGAGGTAGTGGATACAAGAGTTTATTCTGTTACTATTGAGAAATTGGGCACTCCCGATCAAGATGCAATAACTTATATGCATAGTTATGATGCTGGACATAAGGAATGGATGTTGCAGTTGGCAGAGGGGTATGGATATTGTGGTCCCCTTTGGTCTGATTCTTACAATATTAGTAATAAAAATGATAAGTATCACAGTCGTATTGTAAAAGAGGGTGATAGAATTTCCTTTGGTTTGAATCCAAGTGCAGGTTTTGAGGATGCTTATTTTAAGGCAGGAAATATGGAGAACAAAGCATCAGGAAAAATTTTGCTTGACATACAGCCAGTGAATGGAATGGAAATTAGTGGCACGTTTACGGATGAAAAAGATATTGTGGTTCTGGGAATGAATGGCACTGTCACAAACAAGACCAATTGGGATTTTGAATATTTTGCGGTGATTGCATATGACACTTTATTTATATATGACAATCTTCCTGCGGGGGAGACACGTGATCTAAGCAAGGCAGTATATCTTTCTTCAAAGAGCTATGATAATGTGGTAGAAGATTACTTACATGGCTATATGAATGAGATTTATCGTGGCAAGGAAACGAAAGATGTGGATTTTATTGCTGCACTTGGAATTGGCGTTTCTGTTGCGAGTTTGCAGGAAGATTCTGATGCAAAGATTGTAATTGGTGTGACGAAGGACTGGAATAAGGCAGTGGATGACAATTGTAGTGAAACTTCTTATGGGTGTCTGTATTCTGTACAGTAGGGGGAGATTTTCGTATGTTATATATTAATGATTTAACGAAAAGGTATGGCTCATTTATGGCTGTCAATCATTTGTCACTGCATATTCCAGAAGGTGATTTGTTTGGATTTGTAGGACCAAATGGTGCGGGGAAGACGACCACAATTCGGATTGTCTGCGGACTGTTAAAGGCAAGCAGCGGATCGGTGCAGATTGGGGGAACGGAGGCCGCTGTAGGGACAAAAGAAATGAAGCGCTTAATTGGGTATGTGCCGGATTTCTTTGGAGTGTACGAGAATCTAAAAGTGCGCGAATATATGGATTTTTATGGTTCAATGTATGGGATGCGCTCGCGGGATATTGCAAAATTATCAGATGACTTGCTAGAACTTGTCAATCTTTCTGACAAGAAAGAATTTTATGTGGATACACTTTCTCGCGGGATGAAACAGCGACTTTGTGTGGCCAGAGCACTGCTTCACAATCCCAAATTGTTGATCTTAGATGAACCAAGTTCGGGTTTAGACCCTAGAGCACGTGTGGAGATGAAGGAGTTATTAAAAAATCTTCATTCTATGGGGAAGACAATTGTTATTAGCTCTCATATTCTTTCAGAGCTTTCAGAGATGTGCACAAGTATTGGAATTATGAATCATGGGCAGCTAATTACGGCGGGGCGTATTGAGGATATTATGCAGCAGGCTGCTGGTGGAAAACGTATTCACATTCAGACTGTATCTGGCATGGAAACTGCAGTGCGTCTTTTACAAGAACAGGTAGGAGTGAGCGTGGAATCTGTCAGAGAAAATGAGATTATTATATCTAATAATAATACAGATCAACAGATAAGTGCGCTCATTGGACTTTTGATTCAAAATCAAGTGGTTTTGACAGGGTTTTATCGGGAGGAAGGGAATCTGGAAGCATTGTTTATGCAATTGACAGGAGGTGATATGCAGTGAAAATACGAATCAATCCAATTATAAAAAAGGATTTACAAGTAACTGCTCGCAGTATGCGGTTGAGTTGGGGGCTATTTGCTTATGAGGTCGTGTTAACATTGGCATTTCTGTTAGCATTAGCAATTATTCAGGCAGATAACAATAGTTATTATAGTAGTAACAATATTTACAGTTATTTGATTTATCTGTTTCCTGTGCAGGCAGTAGTACAGGCGTTTATCGTTGTGCTGATTGTGCCAATTATTACGGCGCCTGCTATTTCAGGGGAAAAGGAACGACAGACATTCGATATTATGTTGACGACATGTATGTCACCGTTTTCTATTGTAGTGGGAAAAGTGATTTCCGCAGTGATTCGAATTCTTTTTTTTGTCGTTGCTGGAATGCCAATTATGGCATTGGCCTTTGTGATAGGTGGTTTGGAATGGAGTAGTTTACTCTATTTTATCTTGGCAATTATTCTGTTGTCTGTGTTTTCTGGGAGCATTGGAATTTGTTGTTCTTCGTTTTGTCACAGATCTATCGTAGCAGTTGTCCTGTCCTTTGCAATATATTTTGTGATTTATGTTCTGACATTTGTTCCCTTAATATTAAGTTTTCTTTGGACTAAAGGGGAACGCGCGGGAGAATCAATGCTGTTTTTATTGATTAATCCGGGCGTGTTCTTTGAGGAATTTTTTATGCAGATTATGACAGGAGAGTCTATCTTTGGTGTGGCAGGTTCAAACTTTAATAGGAATGAGGTTGGATTTTTTACTTATCACCTGTCACAGGGAAAGACATGGATGTTTTTGTCTGCTGCATGTATATTAGCATTGGCAATTCTGTTTATGATTGTTGCTGCATGGAGGGTAAATCCAATGCATTCTTCTTCCAAAAATATTTCAAGAAGAAAATCCACACAAAATAAAAAAACAAGTAAAAAAGATCAATCTTTTGTAAAAGAAGATTCAAGTTTCTAAAAGATTGTAATGGAGGAGTCCATGAGTCAGAGAGCATTTGTAAAAATAATACAATCCTGTTGCCTTAGATTAAATGCGGCAGTGTTTTTGAAAAAAACAGTGTTTTTTCTCAGTATTGGTACTGGTGTGGGGATTTTATTGCAGGCGATTGCTTTTATCATTCCTTTTTATTATGTAAAATTTTGTACAGTTGTGGTATTGATTTTTGCGTTGCTGACTGCAATGATAAGAACTTTTTTGAAGCGTAAAAATATGGAGCAGACAGCACTTGCAATCGATCGTTTTGGGTTTGAGGAACGGATTGTAACAGCTTATGAAAACTTAGAAAAAGAAGGAAAATTGGTTGAACTTCAGCGGGCAGATGCTATAAAACAGTTGCAGACGCAACACGATAAAATACGAATTGCAATCTTGCCACCATGGAAGCATTTGGCAGGCTTGACAGGATTGTTTGCAGTGCTCATTATTCTTGCATTGATGCCTTCTGCAATGAAAGAACGTGCACAGGAACTTCACAATATAAAAGAAGAAGCACGAAATAAGACAGAGGAGGTGCAAGAGGTTTTAGAGACATTAGAAAAATTTTCTCAAGAGCAGGATTTGACAGTAGCACAACAGGCAGTTTTGCAGGAGATGGCAGAGAGCTTACAGGCTTCTCAGGAGGAATTTCAGCAAGCGTCTAACATGGAAATGATAAAGGCTGCGTCACAGAAATTGGAATATAAATATGAAAGCGCAGCAAATGAGTTGGCAGCGCTTGCACAGAGCTTGCAGAATGGTGCGACTGTATCATCTGTCACAGTAGAGTCCATGCAGGCATTATCAGAGAAGTTGCAGGGAATGCGTGGAACAGAACTTGCACAAGGAAACGCTGGGCAATCTGGTAATACTAAAGAAACTGGACAAGGCAGTACATCTAATAATCAAAATGAAGATGGGCAGAATGGGCAGTCTGGCAATCAAAATGGAACGGGACAAAATGGAGCTGGGCAGAGTGGGCAATCTGGTGACGGTGTAAATGGTTCCAATGGACAGGGCGATCAGGGTGATGGTTCTGGGATTGGAAGGGGAACTGGTACGAGCAGCACACCACATGATTATGTCAGCATTCCAAATGAAATTGCAGAGAGTGAAAATTTGACTGGAAATGCAGTAGACCATGATGCATCAGAGTATTTTCATGCACAGAATGGATTGAGTTGGAAGGGGACACATATGTCTCATGAAGCTGTGATTGGAAGTTATACACAGAATGCTTATGAGGGAATTGCAGCAGGAAAGTATCCAAATGGCATGGAGGAGATTATAAAAGAATATTTCTCGAATTTTAACTAAACAGGATTTGTATAATTTTAAACAAAAGTTTATGGAGGGTAAAAAATGGGGGAATTGGGGAATAACGGATTGCAAGACCCAGCATATATGGCGCAGCGGATTGCTGCCTGTGAACGAGAGATTCAAAAGGGAATTATTGGACAACAGGAGATTATTCGTCAAGTTATGCTTGCCATGCTTACAGGGGGCAATGTACTTTTAGAGGGTATGCCAGGATTGGGAAAAACTAGATTGGTCAGTATCATTGGCAAAGTTTTTGATTTGTCGTTTAAGCGGATTCAGTTCACGCCAGATTTAATGCCAAGTGATGTGACTGGAACGAATATTATTATTAAGAATGAGCGTGGCAGTGCTTTTTCTTTTGTGCGTGGGCCAATTTTTGCCAATCTAATTCTGGCAGATGAGATTAACCGTGCGACACCCAAAACCCAGTCGGCACTGTTGGAGGCAATGCAAGAACATACTGTGACTGTGGGAAATGACAGCCATGCGCTCACAGAACCCTTTTTTGTGCTTGCCACGCAAAATCCTATTGAAAATGAAGGAACTTATCCTTTGCCAGAGGCACAACTCGATCGATTTATGTTTAAAATTTTAGTTCGCTTTCCGTCAAAAGAGGAGCTAAAGGAGATTGTTACATTGACAGAAGGCAGTCAGGAACCAGACATTACAAAGCAGATGGATAGTGAAGGGCTGCTAGCCGCTAGAGCATTAGTGAATCAGATACCAATTGCTGAGGCAGTGATGGATTATTTGTTGGATATTGTAATGCAGACTCACGTTGCAAATCCTTATATTAAGGAAGGGGCAAGCCCAAGAGCCGCTCAAGCGTTGATTCGCGCATCAAGAGCAAAAGCATTTTTGGAAGGGCGGTTCAATGTTTCTTTTCAAGATGTAAAGGAAACGGCATTTCCTGTGCTTAGGCATCGTATTCTTTTAAGTTTTGATGCCATTAGTGAGGGTATGACTGAAGATAATATAATACAAAAAATATTGGAGGGAAATGGAAAGCGATGACAGTCATACCAGATACTGCGTTTTTTGACAGACTTTCTAGACTGCGGCTGGCGATGAGACATCGGGCTTCCATGAACCTGACAGGAAATCGTAAGTCCATACAGAAAGGTTCTTCTATAGAATTTTCAGATTTTCGAGAGTATATGCCCGGTGATGATATTCGTCGTATTGATTGGAATGCTTATGGGCGTCTAGACAGGCTTTATGTAAAAGAGTATATGGAGGAAAAGGAGGCAGTTGTTTCAATACTATTGGATACAAGTGCTTCTATGAATTATGGAATCCAGAAAAAGAGTGAATATGCTTGTATGTTGACAGCAGCATTTGCTTATATGGGATTGAACAATATGGACCGTGTAATACTTTATGATTTGCAGCAAATGCAGTTGCCTTTTATGGTAAATGGTATAAGGAGCACACTGCCCCGATTGACAGATTGGCTTTCGCAGCGTACTTTTGACGGAAAAGTAGATATTTGCGAATCTGTCAGACAGTTGCCAATGAAAGGGCCGGGCGTAACAATTATTATCAGTGATTTTTTGCAGGAAGCCTTGATGGAATCAAGTTCTAAAAAAGAGTTGACAACAGTAAGAAAACTTTTGCGCTTGTTGGATTATCGGAAACAGAGAATTATTTTTTTGCATGTTTTGGCTGGGGAAGAACTTTTTGCAAGGAGCGCTGTAGCGCTTACGGGTACACGGAATTTGATAGATATGGAGGAAAAAAGTACTTTGCGCTTAACGTTGGATACAGCAAGTATTCGTGTGTATGAACAGGCATTGCAAGAGTATTTATCCAATTTGCGGCAAGAGTGTGCAAGAATGGGGGCTTTCTATGCAGTGTGCAATACAGAAACAGATATTTATCAACAGATTTTTCAGGAGTTGAGAGCGCTATATGATTTTTGAAAGTTTATGGCCACTGTTTTTTTTGGCAGCGGTTCCAGTCATTATCATTTTATATTTGTTAAAACCAAGAGGAACAGACTATCTGATTTCATCTAATTTGTTATGGAAAAAGCTGTTGAAAAACGAACAGTCAAGAACATTTTTTGAGAAATTTGTTCATAATATTTTGATGTACCTACAGATTTTAATTATTGTATTGTTGGTGGTTGCACTGATGTCCCCATTGATTCAAGTGAAAGGACATAACCGCGGCAGAAAAATATTGTTGATAGATACCAGTGCAAGTATGCAGCATGTGGGAGTTTCTGGAAAAAGTCGTTTTCAGGAAGCAGTGGAACAGGCGTGTGATTCTGTGCAGACTGCACAGAATACGCGTTTTTCCATTGCGACAGTAGATGATGCTGTGGGTGCAAAAATTTTGGCGGTGGATATTGCAGATACAAACAGTTTAATGCGCACATTGCGCAGTCTTGTGTGCAGTGATAGTGGCGGAGACTTGACACAGGCACAGAGTATACTGGATACATTGGCTGGTAACACGGAAGATGATGAAAACATAGCTGATTTATTGGTTTATACAGACAGCGCTGGAGCAGCGGACTTTGAAGCGCTGCGCATAAGTGGGAAAAAAGAATTGTATGTTTCAGGCAATATAACTGCTAATGTTGCAAATGAATATACAGCATTTTCTAACCGTGAAGATGGTTTTTTTGATATTATGGTGAGCGTTGTCAATTATAGTGACGAGGAAGTATCTTTTGATGTTAGTTTGTATGATGACGAGACATATGACACAAAAATAATTGCGTTGTCATCAATGCACCTTGCACCCTCTGAGAGCAAAATCTGCTTTTTTGAGCAGGTAGATTGGAAGGGAAAGACAATTACTTCTCGAATTGACAATATTGTTTTTTCTGGTGGTTCGACTGACAGCCTCGTGCGAGATAATGATTCGGCAGCAGTGAAAAAACAGAAGAATCTAATACGCGGATTGTTGGTTGGAGACGGAAATACATTTCTTGAGAAGGCGTATTTTGCTGTCACTGGGGAGAGTATTGTCAAGGCAAAGACAGATGCAGCAATACAGGAGACATCAGATTCCCTAATTAGGACACCCCTAAAAGAACAAGGCTATAATATTGTGATTTATGATGTTGGACAGACGCCGCAAGTAGCAGAGACCAACCGCTTGATTTTTGGCAATATGGGAGGAACTGTTGTTGAGACACTGGAAAATGTAGTGCTTGATATGACGGATTGTGATTTGACTGCGGGGCTGTCGGGTTTTTCCATTGGTGTAAATACTGCATATTGTTTTGCACTTCCAGAGGGTGCAGAAAGCTTTCTGTCATACAAAGGAAAGTGTGTAGGATATTATCAAGAGTTGGAAGACAGAAAAGAAATTGTTGTTGGGTTTGATATACGGGAATCTGATTTTCCACTGCGCGCAGAGTTTCCTGTCTTTTTGGCAAATGCTATGATTTATCTATCAGATACTTCATGGCTTGCAACAAATGTTTATTATGCAGGGGAAAAGATTGCCTTACAACCTTGGGCGGAGCTTGACAGAAGCCAGTTTGAAAGTCGGCCAGTCAAGGCAGGACTTTATACGCTTGGAAATGAAGAACACCAAGAAGACTATGTGGTGCGTTTTCAAACTATCAAGGAATCAGATGGCAGATTGACAACAAATATGGAGGGAATTTCAGACAGTGGAGCCAAGTTTTTACAGCGTCAGAAAGTAAAACGTACAATTAGAAACTTATTTATGATACTTGCATTCATCCTTCTGGTGATAGAGTGGATTGTCTATGTGCGTCAAATGCGTTATCATGGAAAATTTTATTGGTTTGTACGCGGTGTAGTGCTATTGTGTGTTGTCCTTGCGTTATTTGGGATACAAATTTATCGTGGAAGTGGCAAGACAGCAACTGTTTTTGTTGTGGATTTTTCTAATAGTAATGAAGATCATCTTGACGAGGCACAGCAATATTTACAGGAGACGATTTCCAAGATGCCATCTAGAAATGTTTATGGGATTGTGACTTTTGGAAAAGATACGCTTGTAGAACAGTTTTTGACGACCGAAAAACATTATGGTGGTTTGATGACAATCCCTGAAAAGGCAGCAACAAATTTTGAGGAGGCAATTTCTAAAGCACTTACACTAATTCCAAGTGCATATAAGAAGCGGTTAGTTGTACTTACAGACGGAAAAGAGACACGAGGCGATATACGCAATATAGCGCAGGCATTGACAGCAGGACAGACAGAGTTTCTAACTTTGCTGTATGAAAACGAGGAAAAGCCAGATGCCTATATTGACAATGTTACACTTCCGTCTTATCTTCATCCGGGTGATAAGTATTCGATTACAGTGTTGGTAGAAAGCAATTATGATACAGATGCAGTGATTACACTTTATCGAGGAAGTAACCAGACAGCAGCAGACAATATACACTTGAACAAGGGCAGCAATCGCTTTGTATTTGGTGCACAGATTGATGCCAATGCAAACAATAATACAATGGAAAGTTTGCGGATTCAGATTCAAGCACCAGGAGATACTTGTCAGGAAAACGATTATTTCAGTGCTTACTCTGTGGTGGAAACTTCGCCTAAGATATTGGTAATTGCAGGACATGACACTAGTACAGCTGCATTTTCTACTGTTTTAAATGCAGCTGGCTGCGATTACAGTGTTGTCTCTGCAATGAATGTGCCAGATAGTATCAATGAAATGTTGGAATATAAGGCTATGATATTAGTAGATGCTTATATTGATGATTTGCCAGCAAAATTTTTAGAGCATCTTGAAACTTATGTAAAAGATTATGGTTGTGGTTTTGTTTGTTGTGGTGGGGAAAATAGCTTTGCACTAGGAGGGTATCGAGATACCATATTAGAAACAATATTGCCTGTAGACATGCAGCTTCGAGGAATCAATGAGATGCCTTCTATGGCGATGGTTATGGTGATCGATCGCTCTAGTAGTATGACAGGGCGAGCAGGGACATTGGGTATTAGCAATTTGGATATTGCGGTCAGAGCTGCTACGGTGGCAGTTGACAATTTGAATGATACAGATTATGTGGGGATTTTGACTTTTGATGACAAGTATGAATGGCAAGTAGAACTTAGAGAAGCAGACGACAAAAACGCAATCAAAGACCAAATAAAACAGATTCAAGATGGAGGCGGGACTACAATTAAGCCAGCACTACAAGAGGCGGTCAATGTACTTGCGAAGAATGATGCATCAATAAAACATATAGTGCTTTTGACAGATGGCATGGGAGAGACCAATAATTATAATGATATTGTCAATAGTTGTGCAGAGAATAAGATAACGCTCTCTACAGTGGCAGTTGGAAGTTCATCGGATAAAAGACTTTTACAATATTTGGCAGAGGAATGCGGTGGTAGATATTATTATTCAGATATCTCAAGTGATATTCCCAAGATTTTTGCACAGGAAGTATTTTTGGGAGGAGACAGTTATATTCAAAACGGCGTCTTTTCTCTATCAGTACAAGCAGGACATGAATTGACTGGAAATCTTTTTCCGAATGGTTGGCCATCACTTTATGGGTATATTTCTGCAACACCAAAGACGGCTTCTAGTCCAATAATTCAGTCAGCAGAAAAGGGGGATCCAATTCTTACAGTATGGCAGTATGGATTAGGGAGGACTGTTGCATGGAACAGTGATGTTACTGGGGAGTGGACAGGTGCTTTTGCAGGGCAAGAGGATTATGTACAGCTCTGGAAACGAATTGCAGATTATTCTACTGGAAATGTTGGTATGGGGGACGACAATGTAAATATAGTGACGGTAGGAGAACGAACTACAGTTGATTATCAAACCAATGATTATGGCAATGCAACGGAAGTTTCGATAGTAGTGATTGACCCAAAAGGTATTTCCACAGAGGAAAAACTTCGTGCAATTGCGCCAGGAAAATATACGATAGAACTTTCTACACCACAGACAGGACTATATCATTTTAATATACGTCGCACAGAATCTGGAGCGATTCAAAATTATATGACAACTGCTGCAGCAGTGCAGTTTTCTGACGAATATAAATTTGATGTAAGTACAGATGCCTATTTAAATTTTGTCCAACAATATGGTAAGATTATTACAAAAGACGAATCAATATGGACACAAATTTCCAGCAAAATGAAAGAAGGGTATTCACTGACAAACTGGCTTCTGACGCTGGCAGTCTGTCTGTTTTTGGTTGATGTGGCGCTGCGCCGCTTCCAATATGTACCAAGACAAATACCATTGATAGCAAATTTGCGACAAAAGAGAATGCAACGGCCATGTGAAGGCACTTCATCAGCACAAAATATAAACTCAATACAAGTGTTTCAAACGCCGGAAACAGGTCAGACTTTGTCACACAGTGAACTACCGCATGGAAAATCAGTAAAAGGTGACAGAAGACATAAAAAACAGAAACAATCTGAGGAGACATTGGATACCTCGCAATTGTTAAAGAAAAAAGATGAACGAAATATGTAAAAGGATTCAAAAATAAAAATCGAGTAGGAGCTTGGTCCCTACTCGATTTTTATTTTTGAGACTGCAATCGTTTAGCGAAAATATCGCCAAAAATGCATAGCGAATATTTCACTAAGATATGATGTTATTGAGGTGATTTATTTATGCATTATCCAAGATTAAGAAATTTAAGAGAAGATAAGGATATGACACAAAAGCAATTAGCAGCGATACTACATTGTAGTCAGCGAATTTATAGTAACTATGAACGAGGAGATGTCGACATTCCTACAGAGATATTAATTCATCTCTCGACCGTTTACAATACAAGTATTGATTATATTCTGGACCAGACAGATGTAAAAATTCCTTATGCTAGAAAGGAAAAGAAATAGCTTTTGGCGATATTAAATAAGCCACAATACAAAGGGGATAAAACATGTTACAACAATTGGGAATTATGCTTTTTGAAGAACGTGAAAAAATGGGAGTAAAACAAAGAAATATCGCAGATGGAATTATCAGCATACCTGAGTTGTGCAGGGTAGAGCGAGGAGAGGTGGAGATTGACTATTTCACATTACAGGCATTGTTTGAGCGCCTTGGAAAGTCTATTGATAAACTTGAACTTGCCATCTCAAAACTTGAATATGAGTCTATTGCATATCGAATTGCGATCGAACACAGCATACAAAACTGGGACTATCAAAGTTTGCAAAAATTGATTGCAAACTACCCTGTATATAATGACAAAAAACGTCCAATTCGTAAACAGTATATGATTGTATTAGAGACTGTGTTATGCTTTATAAAAGAACAAGATTATAGGTCTTGTCTGCAAGGAATGGAACAGGCACTTGTATGTACATTGAATAAAGATTGGAAACAGGAAATTTGGAATAGGCAGTGTCTGTGCAATCAAGAGATTAGAATTATTTTAATGATTGCATATTGTAAGTGGAAACTTGAGAATAAAGAAGGACTTGCAGAGAAACTAGAACAGCTTGGCAGATATATAATACACCATTATACAGATACAGAGGAGCAGGTTAAAGTCTATCCACATTGTGCGTGGCTGTTGGGACAGATTTATTTGGAACAGAATAAAATAGAAGATGCATATGCCATCTGCAAAAAAGGGAAAGAATCTCTTGTAGAGAATGGCTCGCTATGTCCTTTGTGGAAAATACTAGAATTAGAGAAATCCTGCCTTGAAAAACTAGGAAAAGAGAAAGAACAAATTCAATGTAGAAAGTATCAAGAAGCGCTTTCTTTTCTATACGAAGTAACAAACACAAGTTTGGAATCCAATATAATTGTAGATTTTATGAAAAGTAGTTTTCAGGGTGAATTTATCATTACCAATGAGTTGGTAAGGGATTTAAGAGAGGCAAATCGGTTTTCACAAGAGTATCTTTGCGAAAATATATGTGCGCAGGAAACATTGTCTAAGATTGAAAATGGAAAAAGAAGTCCCCACAAAAGAAATTTGTATAAATTGCTAAAGAAAATGGGAATGGATCGGGAAAATTATTATGGTTTCATTGAGGCAGATAAATATGAATTGTATGAAAAGGTGCGAGAATATAATCGGTGTTTTTCAAAAGGATGCTTAAAAGAGGCAAAGAATCTATTGGATGAGATTGAAAAAGAGTTGGATATGACAAGACCTGTTAACAGGCAGTTTATTGGGAGAGGACGTATCTTTGAGCAGACCTCACAAAATAAAATATCTCGAGAAGACGCCAATAAACAACTTAAAGAAGTGCTTTATCTGACAATGCCACCAATGGAATCAGATAAGATGATTTATCGTGTACCTTTTCGGACAGAGTATTTAATTTGGAACCATATAGCAGTCAACCTTAGAAAAGATGGAAAGATAGAAGACGCACTTCACATCTATGAAGAATTGATAAATTGTTATAAAAGAAGCAAAGTTGATATGCGGTTTCATGCAGTACCAGGAATGTCATTGTATATAAACTATGCAGGATTTCTTGAAGTACATAATGAGTTAGACAAAGCAGAAGATATAGGAAAGGAAGGTCTAAGGCATTGTTTGAAATGTTGTCGCGGAGATATTGCAGGAATCATACTGGCAAACCTATCATTAATATTTGGAAAAAGAGGTTTGCCAGAACTGGAAGAAACATATCTTAGATATGGATATTATGATTTGAGGGTCAAAAGGTATTCTGTTAAAGATACCTTATAACCATAA
>CAJUAE010000065.1 GCA_910583965.1 uncultured Lachnospiraceae bacterium | reverse complement strand
CCGCCAATAATTTTATTATCCTTAATTGCCATATACCATTGCGGAACTGGATTTACTCTGTTTAGGCACTGCTCCATACTCTCTAGATAAGCTTCCAATGGAATACCCCATTTCTCGTGAAACCATTGCGCTGCTTGTTCTTTCATTTCTGGTTTATCTACCAATTTTACTATTTTATAATTCATAATGGTAATTTCTCCTTCATAATCCAAGTATTATCATCTACAATTCTTAATCCCTCTCACAATATGACAGTTCCTTTTGCTTTCGTGTGTTAATTTCCAACCGAAAAATACAAAAGACAGGCGTTTTTATCATGATTTGAGATTCTGTGAAGCGGAATCATAGGGGTTCGTGTAACAAAAATACTGAATCTGCATTATTATCTAATTTCATTTATATTCAGTTCATTTCTTCGTTTTGGTTGATTGTAGCATATCATATTGTTCTGTATTTATCAAGAATGGGTGGAACACAATTCATCCCTGTTTTAGAAGGGAAAACGTTACAATTCACACCCACGCCAGTTTTTATCATGTTATAAGTTATTGAGGTGTGAATTATAACAGATTTTGCACACAAAATGCTAAAAGGCAAGCATTTTGGCGCATGATTCCCACTACTTTGGCGCGGGTGTGAAAAGTAACGGGAAAACTTCTTGCCACAAGAGGTTACAAATATATATTGTAAAAAGCAAATAATTATCTTATAATCAAATGTATCTACCAAATTTTAAATTGGAGGTGTTATTAAGTAAATTTTATTAAAAACGTATATCAAGACAGAAAAAATCTTGATGCGTATGCAAAAGAACTCTTTGAGAAACATATGGAAAACACCAAAAAGGTTGCATTTGATTTACCTAAAGCATAACAGCAATTAACAGATCACTTAGGAATAGAGAAAATGAAAACATTATAGATATATTGATGTAATCTTATAATTGTAAAGAACATAAACCGAGCTTTCTCTCAACATATACAGAAAATGATAGCAGTACACACCAAAATACAGGTTTATTGTTTAACCACTAATTGTTATAATTACATATGGAAAGGAACCTATTTTATGAAACAAACTCATTCTAAAAAGTTATATATCTTCCCAACCAAAAGCCTTGCTTTTATCTTGGCTATCATTTTGTTTTTGACTATTTCACCCGCTATGGAAATCCATGCCAAAAACATCCCTGTCTTGCAGACTACCTCCATTTCCACAAATATTACAAAAAAGGCTTGCTGGATTTCTTTTCTGGATGTTGAAGTATTATTACAAGATAAAAAGGAAAAAGATTTTACCAAGAAAGTTTCTGAAATGTATGACAAAATCGCGGGTTATGGTATGAACACAGTGATTGTACATGTGCGCGCTTTGGGTGATGCGATGTATCCCTCCCGCTATTACCCCTGGGCAACTTACTTTTCCAGCGACAGAAGCGATTTAGGCTACGACCCTTTAGCGATTATGATAAAACTTGCACATGCGAAAAATTTGCAGTTTGAAGCGTGGATTAACCCATATCGCCTATCGCGCGACAGCAAATCAACAGCCAGTTTTAAGACAACATCACACTATACGCTTTTTCTTCCCTTTACAATTGAATATAAAGCTCCCGGCGGGCAGACCTGCTTAGTGCTCGACCCAGCAAAACAAGAAACAATCGATTTAATTGTCAATGGTGTTCGGGAAATTGTAAGCACTTATGATGTTGATGGAATCCATTTTGATGACTATTTTTATGTATCTGGTATGGCAGATCAATTGAATGTCGCTTCTCGAAAAGCCAACGTCAATGCATTGATTTCGCAAGTATATAAGACAATCAAATCCGTCAAACCCAACTGTACTTTTGGCATTAGTCCCGCTGGAAACCCCGACAACGCACGCAGTCAAGGCGCAGACATTGATACTTGGCTCTCTACCCCGGGATATATTGATTATATTATGCCGCAAATTTACTGGACAGACATTTATATGACAAACGGTACTGCTAAACATATGTTTACAGACCGCTGTAAGGCATGGGTTGCTTTGAATAAACAGGATTTGCCAATGTATGTTGGTCTTGCTTTATACCAAGTTGGCACCAATTCCAAGACAGATTTAGGATGGGCGACAAGCGACAACAACCTAGCCTATCAATACATCACTGCAAAACAGCTTGGCTGTGATGGATATGCATTGTTTCGTTATCAGTGGCTTGAAAAAGACATTGCCACCAAAGAATTAAACCACTTAAAAAAATATTAGGTGCCATCGAGCCTATCATTACAAATTAAAAATATCCGTGTGCTGATTATCCAGTCAACACACGGATATTTTTAATTTCTAGTTGGGAAAAATCCAAACTTTTATGCAGTCTATTAGATTGGTTTATCAAATGCTTTAACTATTTTATTTTCTGCCATCAAAGCATTGTGTACATTTTTAATTCTTTCTGTCATCAATCTATCATTGATGGGATACCATAGGAAAATAGATAAAACGTACTGTTATTGGGGATAGAAATCATACCAGTTATGCAGAGCGTCTTGTATTTTATCTTCTATTTGATATGATGAGTACCAGGAGGAAGAAAGCTATGTCTCTGATTGGTCTGTATTGTGAAAACAACGAGCTTCTACTAGCAATTGAAACTGCATTTAACATTGCCCGCTTAAAAAACACAAACAGCGGCACATGCGAAATCTATCCATTACAGAACTTGTCAATGCTGACAGAGGTATGGATAATACAGCAAGAGCAGATTTCTTTTCTCATCCTATCCTGTAAAACAATTGACAAAACCTTTGCAATCGCCGAAACACTCTGGGAGAAAAATCCGGCTTTGTCTATTATTTGTGTCGTGGAGTACCCAGAAGAAGTTTTTGCCGCTCTCCCACACCCTTTTTTTCATGTTGTGCGAGAATTTAGCCTAGAACAAGACCTAGGCGCAGTCCTTTGCAAAATTGAGCGGACAGGTTCCCTTCTGCCTCGTTGGTGTTCTTTTCAGGGAAAAAATGAACTGATTCGTATCCGTTTAAAAGAAATTCTGTATTTGGAAAGTAATCGCCACGAAATTATGATTCATATACAGAATTACACAGACCAAACAAGCTATCTTACGATGGAAACCCTGGCGCAATGTGAAGAAAAACTGCGTGCTTTTGGTTTTGCAAGAATCCACAAGAGCTACCTAGTTAATCTTTATCATGTGGCAAAGCTAGGAAAAGAATATCTTACTTTAGACTGCGGCAAACGACTCTACATTAGCCGATATCGTTACACCGATATAAAACTACAGTTTGAAAATTATATCCGCCATCTGGATTTTTTATAAGGAGAAAAGACTATGGAAATAGAAGTAAAACATTTAAAGAAAGAGTTTTCCTATTACAAGAAAATGGTTGGCCTATCTGGCTCCCTACACAACCTCTTTCATCGAGAAACCCTAACAAAGGAAGCCGTACAAGATATTTCTTTCTCTGTAGCAAAAGGGGAGATTATTGGTCTGCTCGGCCCCAACGGCGCTGGAAAAACCACCACCTTAAAAATGCTCTCAGGCATTTTGTACCCTACCTCTGGTCAAGCGTTGGTGGGTGGATTTATCCCTTGGGAACGCAAAAATGCATTTAAACAACGCTTCTCTATTGTTATGGGACAGAAAAATCAACTATGGTGGGACTTGCCTGCAAGTGATAGCTTTTATCTCAACAAATGTATTTTCAACATTGATGATCAACAATATATCCGAACAATAGAGGAACTCTCAGAGCTTTTGGAAGTCAAAGAGCTGATGAATGTACAAGTGCGCAGGCTCTCTCTCGGTGAACGAATGAAAATGGAAATTCTAGCAGCACTAATACACCGCCCAGATATTCTTTTCCTTGACGAACCAACAATTGGGTTAGATATTGTTTCACAGCAGAAAATTAGAAACTTTCTGCGATATTATAATGAACAGAAAAAAACAACGATTATCCTCACCAGTCACTATATGCGCGATATAGAAGAACTGTGTGAACGCGCAGTAATCATCAGTCAAGGACAGGTGGTTTACGATGGCATGCTTTCCAAAATTAACCATTTAATGGGTGATAAGAAAGTGTTGACTCTAAAGTTTACAGAGGATATTTCTATCCATCAGCTCACATCTTTTGGCAAGGTGCGCGAGTGTAAATGTAGGGAAGGTATATTGGAACTGCCGAAAGAGGGACTTCGTAAAACGATGGCAGATATTCTATCCTGCTTACCAGTTGAAGATTTTACTGTAACAGAAATTCCTTTAGAGGAAAGCATCGCGCTAATTTTCAAAAAGGAGGGCGCTGTTCTATGAATCCTTATCGCTGTGTTTTTCAAATGGGAATTGAAAAATCCTTAGAATACCGCACTAATTTTGTACTGACGATGACAAGCAGCATATTTCCAATAATGATTCAAACCATTATGTGGACCTACTTTTATGGTCATACAGATGCGACGGTATCTACAGGTTACACCTATAGCCAAATTATGGTTTACACCTTGCTGGCAACATTAGTGTCCCAATTCGTAAGCACTAGTTTTGCATGGCAAATTAACGAAGATATCAAACGAGGTGGATTAAACAAATACCTCGTGCGTCCAGTGCATTACGGTGCTTATCAATTTTGTTCCTTTCTGGGAGAAAAAATTCCTCAGCTCCTACTATTGCTTTTGGTGGCAGTCGCAGTAATTTTCTTTTCGGTTACAGTTTTTGGACTTACCTTGTCTGGAACGCGGGTTTTCCTGTTTGTTATTAGCCTGTTATTTGCATTGGCTCTAAATTTTTTCTTGTTCTTTACTGTGGCACTGACCAGTTTTTGGCTGACAGATGTAAATCATTTTTTTGCAACGATTAGCATTGTATTCGTAGTGATTAGTGGCGGCATCCTACCGCTTGATATTTTTGGCCAAAAAGCAATGTTATTAACAAAACTTTTGCCTTTTGGCTACACAACTCAGTTTCCAGTGAATATTATTAATGGACGTTATAACTTACAGATGGTGGGCATCGGTTTTCTGTGTCAGCTCTTTTGGATTGTTTTCTTCGGACTTCTAAGTGAATCCTTATGGAAAAAAGGACTACGTCACTATGTTGCTGTCGGCGGCTAAAAATTCCAACTGTACAATTGAATCAATAAAAAATAAGGGGAATTATTATGAAAAAATATCTGCGCCTTATTGGCGTTCTAATGAAATTATCACTTATGTCACAGCTAGAATATCGGGTTAATTTTATCGCAGGCGTAGCGGTTGAATTGGGGTGGATGTTGGTTAAGCTTTTGTATGTCGCAGTAGTATACCGCATCGGTGTGAATATTAGTGTATTTACCCCAAATCATATTCAGATATTTATCGGTATCTATGTATTAATGACTGGATTTTATATGCTCTACTACCCTAATTTTGCAGGATTAGGACAGATGGTGCAGTCGGGCGAACTTGACATGTACTTGGTAAAACCTGTGTCTCTACAATTTATTGTAACCTTGCGCCAATGGAGCTTTCCCATGTTTCTAACCAATGCTATCGTCGGTAGCATTTTAATTATAACTGGCTGGCAAAAGGCTGGACTTGCTGTAAACGTCAAACAAATATTGGGTTTTCTTTTTCTGTTGTTGTGTTCTAATTTGCTAACCTATAGCCTATTCCTAATCCCCTATTTGATGTGCTTTTGGATTGTATCCACAGGGGGAATAGAAAGTCTCTCGTCAGCACTATGGGACTTTAACAATATGCCTTATATGATTTATGGAAAATGGATACAACGAATTGGTACATTTATTCTTCCCATATTTATTATCACCAATTTCCCGGGATTATTTTTAATGGGCAATTTGCATCCTGCCATGTTTGTCTGGGCAATAGCCGCACCTGTACTATTTTTTATCCTTGCGCGAATCCTATGGAAAAAAGCTGTCAGAAATTATACCAGTGCCAGCTCATAATGCAAAAATCATCTGTTCAATGGAATCTTTAAGCGATTCTTTAGCCTGCGCTTTAATTTATATAGGTACACAAACCATAACTTCTAATAAATATTTCCACAAAAAACAACCTGACTTTTTATTGAAAATTCCTTGTAAATGAATTATAGTTAAATTGCGCAATTGTGCGAAAAAATAAATTTAACATACAGTCAGGCACTGTAAAAGGAGGAAGCAAATATGAATAGAGCAGCGGGCATCTTAATGCCTATCACAAGCCTGCCATCAAAATACGGCATTGGCTGTTTTTCCCAAAGCGCTTATGATTTTGTAGACTGGCTAAAAGAGGCTGGGCAGACCTACTGGCAAATCTTGCCACTTGGTCCTACAAGCTATGGGGATTCCCCATACCAGTCTTTTTCCACATATGCCGGAAACCCATATTTTATTAGTTTAGAAGCATTAATCGAAGAAGGTGTTCTGACAAAAGCGGAATGTGATAAGGCCGATTTTGGCAAAATTGAAAATGACATTGATTACGAAAAGTTATACATAAACCGTTATCCACTCTTGCGAAAAGCATATGAGCGCAGCGATATTAGTAAAAATACTGAATATCAGAAATTTGTTGAAGAAAATAACTGGTGGCTTGCAGACTACGCTTTATTTATGGCAGTAAAAGAGCGTTTTGAAGGAAATCCTTGGACAGAATGGGCAGAAGATATTCGTCTGCGCTGGGCAAACGCTATGGATTATTACCGTAGAGAACTATACTTTGATATTGAATTTCAACAATATCTGCAATTCCAGTTTTTCCGTCAGTGGAAAAAGCTGCGGGAATACGCCAATGACAAAGGCATTCAAATTGTAGGAGATATTCCTATCTATGTGGCAATGGACAGCGCTGACGCATGGGCACATCCTGAACTTTTCCAGTTAGATGAGGAAAATGTACCGACGGCTGTCGCCGGCTGCCCTCCTGATGGATTTTCGGCGGACGGTCAACTTTGGGGAAACCCGCTCTATCGCTGGGAATATCATAAACAGACAGGATATGACTGGTGGATTACGCGACTTTGGTTTTGTTTCCAGATGTATGATGTTGTGCGAATTGACCATTTTCGTGGCTTTGATGAATATTATTCTATTCCTTATGGAGAGGAAACCGCAGTGAATGGACATTGGGAGAAAGGACCTGGAATTGAACTGTTCCGCACAATGGAACGACGCCTTGGCAAACATGAAGTTATCGCGGAAGACTTAGGTTATGTGACAGATTCTGTTCGGCAATTGGTTCGCGACAGCGGTTTCCCGGGAATGAAAGTTTTGGAATTTGCATTTGACTCAAGAGATTCTGGTTCTGCCAGCGACTATTTCCCACACAATTTTATAGAAAACAGTGTTGCCTACACAGGAACGCACGATAATGAAACGCTTGTAGGTTGGTTCCACAGTATTCCCAAAAAAGATTTGCAGATGGTACGCGATTATCTGTGTGATCAATATACACCAGAAAAGCAACTTTATAAACCGCTTATTTCTCTGGTGATGCGCAGTATTTCCAAAACTTGTATTATTCCAATCCAGGATTATTTAGGATATGATAATAGTTGTCGCATCAACAAACCATCTACGCTTGGAACAAACTGGCGCTGGCGGATTCAGAAAAAAGAGCTTAGCAGTACACTACAAAAAGAAATCTTGGCAGTGACAAAACGCTATGGACGTATGAATTGGAATTAGTTTAAGAATATTCTTGACATTCTTGTTGCAGTGTGCGAGTCAGCTCTACCGACATAGAACCAATTCGCACATCTGTAATTAGATTAATTCTTGCGGAGGTATGATTATGCATGACAGAAAATTATATTCAGTAAAAAAATTTTTTCTGATATCGGGTGTCATACTTCTGCTGCCCTTTGCAACGTTAAGTGTCTACTTCGCTTTACATACCATTCAAAGTTCAGAAGAAATGGTTGCATCCGCAAACCGAAATGCACTTTATCTGTATCAGCAAGAGCTTTCATCCAACTTAGAACAACTAGAACTATTAATTGCCCAGAGTTGGGCACAAGACTGGGATTATAAGAAGCTGCGATTTCAGCAGGAAGCAATTGATGCCCACGAAAGCACGCGAAAAATTTTGGAATCCTACAAGACAATCCAGTCTGTCTATTCTTGTGTCGGTTCTATGGCTGTTTACTCGAAAGCAAACGACTTATGCAGGTGTGTATATTATAATAACTATCCCCATGATTTACGAGAAGATATCAAAAAGTATGTAGCAGACATTGATTTTTCTAAAGATTCTAGGACATGGTATACACAAAAAATAAGTGATAAGTGGTTTCTGGTACGTATTCTTGGCACCGCAGACGCATATAGCGCCTGTCTTGTGGATATTGACCTTGGTCCTGCCTTTACTTACGAGGAACCAGTGTTAGCGCCAACTTATCTGATTTATTTCAACCAGCAAATGGAACCAATGAATGAAGCGGATTTATTAGGGAATGCACATCTAACATTTCACAACGAAAACTATTACTACACACAGCGAATCTCTGATGATAATTACATGGTAGTACATATTCCGCTCGGTTACGGAAAGGTAACAATGTCATACATTACACGATATAGCGGATTTCGCCACATGACATTTTCTCAAATGTTCGCTGTTTTACTCACTTTTTTAATGCTACTTTTAATTCCATTTGTATACTATATTATGATCCGAATCTTTTTTCAGCCGCTCTCGAATTTTATCCATACAATGCGCGAAAGTCGGCAGGATAACATACACCCTAGATTATCCTATGATGGTCTGCTTGTGGAGTTGAATGAATTTAGTGGTACATTCAATCATATGATGGACAAGATTGAACAGCTAAAAATTGATTCTTATGAACAAGAAATGGCAAAACAGAAGGCAGAATTTCAATATTTGCAGCAGCAGTTAAAGCCACATTTTTATTTAAATTGCCTAAAAATGCTTTATGGAATTATTCAATTAAAGCATACAGATAAGGCCCAGCAAATGATTCTGGGGATATCAGAATATATCCGTTATACCTTTCGCAACAACAGTATTTTAGTACCTTTAGAACAGGAAGTTCGCCAAGTAGAAAATTATGTCCACATTCAACGAGAAAGTATTGCGACAAAGGTCTTGTTGAGCATAGACATTCCGTCTGAGGCCAAACAAATCCATGTACCTATTATGTGCATTCAAACTTTTGTGGAAAATTCTTTTAAGTATGGTGTCTGTCCAGATCGTAATCTGGAAATTCGGATTTCTGCCAATATTATTAGCGCCGACCAAGAATCCTATCTGGATATTAGCATACAAGACAATGGATGTGGCTTCCCAGAAGAAGCGTTGGAAAATTATACAAAAAACCGAGACTGTGACTCTGGAACTGCCACTGGTATTCGTAATCTTCGACAACGCTTAGAAATTTTTTATCAGTCGAAAGCAGGGATTACTTGCATGAATGATTACCAAGGCGCCTTATGCGAACTAATCATACCCTTACACAAGGAATCACACACAGAACAAATACAAGAGGTAACTGATGAATGTATTGATCATTGATGACCAACCAGATGTGGTTGAAGGTATCAAACAAGGAATTGATTGGAATTTTTTAGGAATCCACAACGTTTTCCATGCCTACAATAGTGCAACTGCCAAGACAATCATTACACAGGAAAAAGTCCATATTGCACTGTGCGATATTGAAATGCCCAATGGAAGTGGACTTGATTTGTTTGCGTGGGCATGTGAAAATTATCCTGATATAAAATTTATTTTTTTGACCGCCCATGCAGACTTTGCCTATGCGCAACAGGCTTTGAAGCTAGGCGGTTTTGACTATCTTGTGCAGCCAGCCCCCTATGAATTGGTGGAAAGCACTCTGCAAAGAGCACTTCTCCAGTTACAAAAAGAACAAAAACAACAACAAGTTCTTGTATATGGCAATTATGTTAGCAAACACGAGAAAGAACTTCTGGATGTTATTCTAAGAGAATACCTTTCTGGACGGCAAAAATACGTAGATACTGTAATACAGTATCTAAAAACATTATCCATCGATGTGAAACCGGAAGAAAAAAGTTGGATGGTATGTATTCAACTTTTGGACCGAAACAAATTATCGGAAAAATTTGACAATGAGATTTTGTGTTTTGTGATAGAAAATGTCTTTATGGAAATAATGGGGGACTATTCTCGCCGTCTGTTTTTTTGTGCTGTAGATGAAGAAACTTATGTGGGTGTCTTTTATGGTACTTCTGTCTGGAATCAAGATAATATGTGTCAAAAACTAAGCCATTTTGTCAATCTAGCAAAAGAAAAATTACACTTGTCTATCGCATGTTATGTAAGTAGAGAAACCGGACTAACCCAGTTGCCCGACTGTCTGAAACAAATGATGGAATTGACGGAAAGCAATCTTGTCCGAAAAATGGGTGTTTTTCATATGGGATTGGAGGATAATTCTACAGAAACAGAGTATGATGCCCCTAATTTTGAACAGATGAAACATTATTTTTTGTTAGGGCAATATCACATTGTTGGTGATGTGGTACACGAATATTTTGAGAGAATGGAAAGAAAAGGAAGAATTAGCAAAAAGACATTGGCTTATTTTCAGCAGGATTTTCTTCAAATGTTTTTTGAACTTTTAAGTGCACACAGCGTAAAAGCGCATGAGGCATTTCAACAGGAATATGATGTTATGGCCCTAAAAAAATCAACAGAATCTTTAAGCCAGATGTATCATTTGGTAGATTTTATAATCACTTATCTAAAAGGACTTGAAGAAGAAAACAGCAAAGAAACTGCCCCTGTAGATAGGGCAATTGCTTATATCAGAAAAAATATTCATCAAAATATTAGCCGCACAGATATCGCAGATAATATCTATATGAACCCTGACTATTTATCACGCTTATTTAAGAAAGAAAAAAACATCTCTTTGACAGATTACATTGTTCAGGAAAAACTGAAAATGGCTGCTGCTATGCTCAAAAGTACCAGCCTTCCAGTCAGTGTAATTGCCTCTAATATAGGTTATACAAATTTCTCATATTTTACACAAGTTTTTCGGAAAAGTTACGAGATGTCTCCCAGCGAATACAGACAAAATAACCAAAAACAGTAGTACTTTTGTGCCGTAAAAAGTCATAATATATAAAGTTTAGGTCAAAATATTTATAGCTCACATCAACTGTTTTTCGATACAATTTTTATGTAAAACAGGTGAAAGGAAGGTATATATTATGAGACGAAGAAAATTTACAGCACTGAGTTTAAGCGTATTGATATCTGTTAGTATGCTTACTGGATGTGGTTCCGACAAACAGACCAATACCGGAGATAACAGCCAGTCATCCACAACCGCACAGGGAACTACCTCTGGAGAGAACACCAGCGGACAAGATGCCTATACGGTAAAAATTCTAGCGCCGGGAGATGCTTCCACGGAGGATTGTCAGAAAGTCTCCGCAGCCGCCAGCGCAATTACAAAAGAAAAATTTAACACGGAAATTGAAGTGACTAGAGTTGGTTTTGGAAGTTACGACCAACAGGTAAATCTTATGTTAGCTTCCAATGAAAAGTTAGATTTGATGTACCAATACTGTGGAAATGTGACAACGGCAATCAGCAGCGGTCAGATTCTTCCGCTCGATGATTATCTGGAGGGCTATGGCAAAGACCTAAAGGAGCAAATCAGTGTAGATGATTGGCGCTGTGTAACGTTTAACGGAAATATCTATGGAGTGCCATCCAACAAAGAAAAAGCAACTGGATGGGGATTTGCCTTCAATAAAGAAATGGCAGATGCCACAGGAATTGACTACACCACAATCAAAACGCAAGAGGAATTAGAACCACTACTGACAAAAGTAAAGGAATTGTATCCTGATGTATATCCAGTGGTATCCCATACGGGTTCTTGTAGCAGCATGACAAAACAAGACGATTTGGGTGGAGATATCGGTTCCCTGCTTAGCGTAGATTCCGATAATACAGAAGTTATCAACTACTATGCTTCTGATGTTTATTATAATGAAGCAAAACTTCGTTATGATTGGGCACAGAAAGGATTAATTATGCCAGATGCATCCACCAGCACAGAAAATGCAAACAGTCTAATTGGTGCTGGGAAAGCCTTCGGACGATTCTCCAATACAAAACCTGGAATTGAGCAAGAGATTGCAAAAGAATCTAACAAGGAAATTGCAGTCGTTGAACTAATTCCCCCTTATACCACAACCACTCGTGTCGATATTGTATGGTATGTACCCCACAATAGCAAACAACCAGAAAGAGCTGTTCAAGTATTAAATGAAATTTATACCAATCCTGAACTTGCAAATATTCTAATCAATGGTATTGAAGGCGAGCACTATGAAATTATAGATGCAGAAAAAGGGATTGTCGATTATCCTGAAGGAGTCAATGGAACCAATACTGGTTATGTAAGTCTTCCTTGGGCATGGCCAAACGAGATGATTTCTTACGTATGGAACGGCAATCCAGAAGATATCTGGGCACAGACAGAGAGCTTCAATAAAAACGCAATTGTATCACCTGCAAAGGGTTTTGCTTGGGATAATACGGAAACGCAAAGCGAAGTGGCAGCATGTGCCAACGTGGTCGCAAAATACGATCTTGCATTGATGGCAGGTTCCCTCGACCCAGAAACAACGATTCCGCAATTTATTGCGGAACTTGAGAGCGCTGGAGCAAATGCGATTATTGCAGAAAAGCAAAAACAGTTGGATGCATGGCTAGAAGCGAATCAGTAAGGAGTATCAACGGATTTTATTATGGCGGCGGGAAAACTGCCGCCATATTCACTTTATGCGCAGGCTAAGGAACGATATAAAGATATTCCTAACGTCTGAGATTGGAGTCTGGTATGTCAAAGAAAATGAAAAAATATAAACGGTATCTACCGCTCTACTTTATGATGATTCCAGGGTTGGTGTATTTAATTATCAACAACTATATCCCCATGGGCGGTATTATTATTGCATTTAAAAAATTTAATTACGCAAAGGGAATTTTGGGTAGCCCTTGGACTGGACTGTCCAACTTTGAATTTCTATTTAAGACAAAAGAAGCATGGACAATCACCCGCAACACTTTAGTTTACAACATGCTATTTATCGTTATAGGAACGATACTTGCCGTCGCAGTAGCAATCCTACTCAATGAGCTGAAATCTGTTATGGCCAAGAAGATATATCAGACGGTAATCTTAGTACCTTTCCTAATATCTATTGTTGTAGTCAGTTATCTCGTCTATGGTTTTCTAAGTACAGACACAGGATTTATCAACAGAAGTATTCTGCAGCCAATGGGGAAAAATTCTATTTCTTGGTACTCGGACCCTACATATTGGCCAATCATCCTTGTTGTCGTAAATGTGTGGAAAAATCTTGGCTACAACTGTATTATCTACTATGCTACCGTAGTTGGGCTTGATACTAGCCTGTACGAATCCGCTGCAATTGACGGTGCTGGAAGATGGAAAAGAATCTGGCATATTACACTGCCTGGTCTAAAAACAACAATTATTACACTGGTGTTAATGTCGGTTGGACGTGTCTTTTATTCTGACTTTGGTCTCTTTTATCAAGTGCCAATGAACAGTGGCCCATTGATTGATGTCACAAATACGATTGACACCTATGTATACCGCGGTTTGATGGAACTTAACAATATTGGCATGGCATCTGCTGCGGCAGTTTATCAGTCTCTAGTCGGTTTTATCTTGGTGTTATCCGCTAATATGCTTGTGCGGAAAATTGATCAGGAAAGCGCATTATTTTAACGTGTGGAGGTGAAAGAAATGGTCGAAAAAAGTAAAGTTTTCCAAATTGGAGTTCATTGTTTTATGATAATATTAATGCTATTTTGTCTGATTCCATTTCTGCTTCTGGTGGTTTCCTCCTTTACGGCAGAATCAGCGCTCTTAAAAAATGGCTACTCTTTTTTCCCGTCGGAAATTAGCTTTGATGCCTACAAAGCACTACTTGTAGATTCGAGTAGTATTATGCGGGGATATTTGTTGTCCTTTGTCGTAACTGTAACAGGCACTTTAAGCAATGTTATCCTAACTCTTTTATTTGCCTATCCACTATCCAGAAAAGACCTGCCCGGAAAGGGGTTCTTCTCTTTTATGGTATTTTTTACAATGTTGTTCAATGGTGGTCTTGTGCCTACTTATATGATGTGGACTGGCGTATTCAATATAAAAAATACATTGTGGGCGCTGATTGTGCCAAACTTAATGATGGGTGCCTTCTATGTAATTATGATGCGAACCTATTTTACCACCAACATTCCAGAAGCAGTTCTGGAAGCTGCTCGTATTGACGGCGCCGGAGAACTCAAAATGCTCATCCAGATTGTACTGCCTATGTCCAAGCCAATCATTGCCACAATTATTCTTTTGGTTGGTCTAAACTACTGGAATGACTGGCTAAATGGCTTATATTATGTAAATGATGACCGTTTGTACAGCATCCAAGTGTTATTGAACAAGATGTTGATGGATGTTCAATACTTGATGACCAATGCTGCTAGCTCTTTGGGACAAAGCATCCAACTGCCTGCTACAGGCATCAAGATGGCTGTAGCCGTTATGGGCGCACTTCCTATGTTTATTATTTATCCATTTTTCCAGAAATACTTTGTACAAGGTATTGTAATTGGTGCAGTGAAAGGTTAATAAAAAGGTAATAGCAAAATGACAATGGTAAAAAATCCAATTCTGACAGGGATGCACCCTGACCCATCTCTGATTCGAGTTGGTAATGATTATTATATTGCGGTTTCCACATTTGAATGGTTTCCTGGGGCAGAAATCTACCATTCTCAAAATCTTGTAAACTGGAAGCTAGTGAGCAGACCCTTAAACCGCGTTAGTCAACTAGATATGACAGGTGTGCCAGATTCCGGGGGCGTTTGGGCGCCCTGTCTGTCATACTGCGACGGAATCTTTTATCTGGTCTACTCAAATGTAAAAAGTCTTTTTGGATTTTTTAAGGATACTCCCAACTATCTTGTTACCTGTGAGCGAATCGACGGGGAATGGAGCGATCCAATATCTCTTAATGCAAGCGGTTTTGACGCATCTTTGTTTCACGATACAGATGGTAGAAAATGGCTGATAAATATGGTGAACGATTTTAGACCATGGAAAAACACAAGCGGATTTGGGGGAATCGAGTTACAAGAATATTCGTGTGAAAAAAAGAAACTGGTTGGCGAAAAACAAATAATCTTTCGCGGAAGCAATTTGGGAGTAACAGAAGGTCCTCATCTGTATCATATTGGAGATTACTACTATTTAATGACAGCAGAAGGAGGAACCGGATATGACCATGCAGTGACAATTGCAAGAGCCAAAGAGATTACAGGACCTTATATAATAAGTCCTTTCCATCCACTTCTTACAAGTGCCGGACATCCAGAACTGTCTCTACAGAAGGCAGGACATGCTAGTCTTGTAGACACAGGTGACGGTCGATGGTATATCGCCCATCTGTGCGGTAGACCAATTACAGACCGCTCCTATTGTGTCTTAGGACGAGAAACCTGTCTACAAGAAATCATCTGGACAGAAGACGGCTGGCCAATCCTTAAAGAAGGAGGCAATCACCCTAAAGATATTGTTGAAGTTGCATCGGACGCCATCCAAGAACGCAATCGCCGTGTGTATTTTAATTTTCAAGAAAAAGTGCTTCCATTTGAATTGCGAACATTGCGTGTACCACTTACAGCGCAAGATTACTCCTTGACAGAGCGACCAGGATACTTGCGCCTTTATGGCCAAGAATCCCTCAGTTCTCGTTTTCGCCAAAGCCTGATAGCATTCCGGCAAGAGCATTTTGACTTTGTTGCAAAAACAGTTCTTGATTTCTATCCAGACAATTTCCAGAAAACCGCAGGAATTGTACACTATTATGATACGATTAATTACTTGTATCTTTTCCTGTCATGGGACGAAGACAGAGGGCGTATCCTCAATGTGCTTAGAAATCGTCTAAAGGAACAGTCCTATCCCCTAGATGGTGGCATTGTATTACCATCAAAAGGAAAAGTATTCTTAAAGATGGAAGTTCATATGGAACATAGTGTTCTCTCCTACTCACTGGACGATAAAACCTATTTTACAGTCTATACAGATGACATTTCTTATTTGTCAGACGATGCTTATAGCGAAATTGGAGAGTACCGTTTTACCGGGGCACATATTGCGCTATGCTGTCAGGATACCACTGGCGAAAGAACACCAGCAGATTTTGAAATGTTCTGTTATGACAGCACTATAAACTTATAGAATGAAATAAAATAAGTTGGTTATTCCTGTAAAAAATAAATTTTTCACAGGGCAAATTTCAATAAGAATGGGGGATTACTATGGAAGTGAAAAAAAATCATGCTGTCACAGACCGGATTGCAGCGCTGTGTAGAAAAACTGCCGCGCAGGGCGCAGTTCTTTTGAAAAATGAAGATGCTGTTCTTCCGCTTACTGTAAAGGACCATGTTGCAGTATTTGGAAGATGCCAAAAGGATTATTACAGAAGTGGTACTGGCTCAGGAGGCGCAGTAAATGTTCTTTACACAACAAACCTATTGGATGGTCTTAAAAATAATCATATCACAATAAATGATATGTTGGTAAACTGTTATGAATCGTGGCTTGCAGAACACCCCTTTGACAATGGCGGAGGTGGTTGGGCATGTGAACCATGGTGTCAACTTGAGATGCCAGTCTCACAAGCACTTGCCGCCAACGCTGCCACCACTTCCAACAAGGCAATTGTGGTTATTGGAAGAACAGCCGGCGAGGACAAAGATAATGTCACAGCAGAGGGTAGCTATTTTTTGACCAGCACAGAAAAAGAAATGTTACATAGTGTATGCGAACATTTTGAAAATGTAATTGTATTATTAAATGTATCTAATATTATTGATATGGAATTTATGCAGGATAATGACCATATCAAAGCAGTTGTCTATGCTTGGCAAGGTGGCATGGAAGGTGGAAATGGCATCGCAGATGTACTTACAGGCAAAGAAGTATTTCAGGGAAAACTTACAGATACAATCGCCAAGAAAATCACAGATTATCCTTCCGACAAAAATCATGGCGGAAAAGAAAAAAATATCTATCAAGAAGATATTTATGTTGGCTATCGATATTTTGAAACCTTTGCGCCAGACACGGTACTCTATCCTTTTGGTTATGGTCTCTCCTACACAAAATTTTCAATATCTGACAGTATGGTTGAAATACATGGTAACGGTGCCCAACGAATGTTTCGTTTTACCTGTAATGTAAAAAATACTGGAACAATGTATAGAGGACGTGAAATTGTCCAACTGTATGTAGAAAAACCAATAAACGGAATGGGACGACCAGCACGAGAACTAATTGGATTTGCTAAGACACGAGATTTAAATTGCCTTGAAGAAGAAAAAATCCAAATAGACATCCCTATATACAGACTCGCTTCCTTTGATGATAGCGGTGTTAGCGGGTACAAAGATGCCTATGTGCTTGAGGCAGGATTATACCACTTTTATACAGGAACAAACATTCGATATGCTGTAGAAACACCCGTACATGGAACGCTTGGTTGGAATCTAAAAGATACTCTTTTACTTATGCAATATAAAGAGGCAATGGCACCTACAGAATCATTTGTACGTATGCGTACACTGGTTACAGACAATGGTGTACCAACCATAGGATACGAACCTGTTCCGATTCGGACTATCAATATAAAAGAACGAATTGTTTCCTCGTTGCCCACGCCAATACCATACACAGGCGATCAAGGATTGCTGCTAAAAGATGTTCTTTCTGGAAAATGTACTATGGAAACATTTATTGCCCAGCTTTCTTTAGAAGATTTGGCAGCAGTTGTCAGAGGAGAAGGCATGTGCAGTCTAAAAGTAACTCCCGGAACTGCCGCCGCATTTGGTGGCGTGTCCGACAACCTTCTTCACTTTGGTATACCAGTGGGCTGCTGTGCAGACGGACCGTCAGGAATCCGCATGGACAATGGAGCTTATGCCACACAGGTTCCAATTGGAACACTGATTGCGTGCACATGGGACGAGGCACTTGCAGAAGAATTATTTGCTTGTATTGGGGAAGAATTGGTACACAATCAAATTGATACACTTCTAGGACCTGGTATTAATATTCATCGGCACCCACTCAACGGCAGAAATTTTGAATACTTTTCAGAAGATCCGCTACTAACTGGAAAAATTGCAGCGGCAATTGTGCGCGGAATTGCAAGTAAGGGTGTACATGCTACAATCAAACATTTTGCATGCAACTCACAGGAATCAGGAAGGCATATTGTCAATGCCGTTGTTTCTCAGAGAGCACTGCGCGAAATTTATCTCAAAGCATTTGAGATTGCTGTGAAAGAAGGAAATGCACAGTCAGTTATGACCTCCTACAATCCAGTAAATGGTTATTGGACTGCATCAGCATATGACTTAAACACAACCATACTGCGAAATGAGTGGGGATTTACAGGCATTGTTATGACAGATTGGGGTGCAAAAATTAATGATGTGATAGCGGGAGGAGAAGGTTCTAATCAGCGTACCGCTGACATGATTCGATCCCAAAATGATATTTATATGGTGGTCAATAATAACGGTGCTGAAATTAATTCTTACAATGATGATACCCTTGAGGCACTTGAAACTGGAAGACTTACGCTTGGAGAACTACAAAGAAGTGCAATGAATATTTGTCGTTTTCTTATGAAAACTCCTGCGCTTAACAATGAACAAAATGGCGTTGTGAATGTTGTATCAATACAGCCGCTCGACATAAATCCACAGGCGGAAAATGCCTTAAACGACCATAATCAAATTGTATGGAATACTGCTGTAGAAACCAATAAGCACTTTATGATTCAAGAGACAGCCAATTATGACATCATTGTGCGACTGATGTCACGACAGACCTTTATGGCACAGACGGTATGCAAAGCAATCTTAAATGGCAAAGAACTGATTACGTTTCAAACCAATGGCACAGATGGCAAATGGAATCTACAAAAACTTTTGCGTGTTAATCTGAAAGCCGGATGCTATCAGATTGTATTACAGTTTCCTAAACCCGGCATGGAAGTGGATTATATGGAATTTCGGCGATATGACACAACAAGTTAATTTAACTCGTTGTGCTAGTTAATTTTTTTGCAGCAATTAATATATTGTATAATTTACATATTTAAATACCACATATTGATTCGATATAACAATGTAATGCAGCAAATCGTAGACTGTATGAGTCATAATATAATGATAGTCTTTATTCCAAACCGTTGGATAACAGGACTAAATAATAGTCACAAATTCAATATATAGTATTTTAATATGATACAAATACAATATATTGACTCAACTTTTGAGATTTAACTAGCACAACAGGTTAA
>CAJUAE010000064.1 GCA_910583965.1 uncultured Lachnospiraceae bacterium | reverse complement strand
ATAATATAGAAATCCCACTAACAGCACCATAATCACAATCACCACTGGCAAAATGATACCCAGCAGTTTCACTTTAATAGAAACAATTTTCTTTTGTCTTTTTTCTTTCATCCGCCGCCGCCTTTCTTAACGTTAAAACACCTCTCTATTCCTTTCCATTCCAGCAATACGTACAAAGCTTGCAGTGCTCAATCCCTGTCGCATCTAGCATATCATCCAATCGGTTAAAACGCAGTGAAGTAAAATTCAGTTCTTTTCTAATTTCTTCGACCATCTGTTCATATTTTTCAGATTCGGGGTCAGCATATTCTTGCAAAATTTCATCGGTGATATTGCCATTCTCCAACCGCTCAATCACTCGTCTGGTAATCAAATCTAACTCTGAGGAAGAACGAGAAAAATTCAAATACTTACATCCATACAACAAGGGTGGACAGGCTGGTCTAATATGCACCTCCTTTGCACCACTTTGATACAGAAACTCTGTTGTCTCCCTTAACTGTGTGCCTCTAACAATAGAATCATCAATCAAAAGCAAACTTTTATCTTTAATCAAATCATCAACTGCCAAAAGTTTCATCTTTGCGATTAGATTCCGCTTGCTTTGTATTGTTGGCATAAACGATCTTGGCCATGTAGGTGTATATTTAATAAATGGTCTGGAAAATGGAATACCTGATTCATTTGCATATCCTACTGCATGTGCAGTACCAGAATCTGGTACACCAGCTACAATATCTGGTGTCACATTGTCTCGTCGTGCCATTTTCTCGCCACAGCGATAACGCATTTGTTCTACATTCACTCCCTCATAAGAACTTGCTGGATATCCATAATATACCCACAAAAAAGTACAAATCTTCATTTCCTTCTGTGGATTTACCAATGTGACACAATTCTTCTCTGTCATCACAACCACTTCACCGGGTCCTAATTCTTTGTAGTCCGCATATCCAAGATTCTTGTATGCAAAGTTTTCAAAGGAAGCGCAAAAACCATCTTCTTTTCTGCCAATCACAACTGGTGTTCGTCCATATTTATCTCTGGCTGCATAAATTCCTGCTTTGTTCATCAAAAGGATTGACAGCGAACCATTGATAGATTCCAGTGCATAGTTAATCCCTTCAATTAAATTTTCCCTGCGGTTAATCAACGCCGCAACAAGTTCTGTAGCATTGACCTCACCGCCGCTCATCTCCTGAAAATGTGCATGTCCCACATCAAACAAACGTTGTATTAACTCGTCTGTATTATTAATCTTTCCCACTGTAGTCAACGCATAAGTTCCATGATGTGAGCGAATAATAAGCGGCTGTGGCTCATAGTCTGAGATACAGCCTATCCCATAATTTCCATGCATCTCGCTCACATCTTTATCAAATTTGGTGCGAAATGGGGCATTCTCAATATTATGAATTGCCCGGTTAAACCCTTCCTTTCCGTAAACTGCCATACCTCCTCGCCTCGTTCCCAGATGCGAGTGATAGTCAATTCCAAAAAATAGATCAAAAACACAATCCTGTTGTGATGTTACTCCAAAAAAGCCACCCATTATTGTTTCCTCTCTTTTCATAATAAAAATTTAATATTCTTATATCTATATTAAGCCAAAATCCCAGTCCGATGTCAATGATATCTTCAGAATTTCATCAAAAAAGACAGAAATAAATATCAAACAAACATTCCTGTCTTTTGGTACACAAATACGCTTAGATACTGTCGCCAAAGCGAACAAAGACTTTGCAGTCACTTAGGAGAATAAAATATATTAAATTGCAGTCTATTCATTTTTTAAGGTTCTAGTAGCATTTAATACCGCAAGAATCATAACGCCAACATCCGCAAAAATTGCCCACCACATATTGACAAAACCAAGTGCCCCCAAACCAAGACATGCAAACTTGACAGCCAACGCAAATACAATATTCTGATGCACTATACGAAGTGTTTTTCTGGAAATATTCATCGCTGTGGCAATCTTAATTGGATCGTCATCCATAAGTACAATGTCCGCTGCTTCAATCGCTGCATCGGACCCCAATGCTCCCATAGCAATTCCAATATCTGCTCTGGAAAGTACAGGTGCATCGTTAATGCCATCGCCAACAAAAGCAAGTCGTTCTTTTGCTCCTTTTTTTGCTAGAATCCGCTCTACCTCCGCAACCTTATCTGCTGGCAGCAGTTCACTTTTTACCACATCCACACCAAGTTCCTGTGCAACCGCCTCCGCAACAGTTTTTGTATCTCCCGTCAACAGAATCACCTGCTTTACTCCAGCGGCTTTCAATCCTGCAATCGCCGCCTTTGCACTGGGTTTAATAATATCTGAAATCAAAAGGTACCCCGCATAATTCTCATCAACTGCAACATGTACTTCTGTTCCAATCTTTTGTGGTTTTATATATGAAATATTTAACAATTTCATATACTTTACATTTCCTACTGAAACTTTTCTGCCGTCAATCACTGCTGACACTCCATGCCCGCTGATTTCCTCCACATCAGAAACACTTGTAGTATCTATCTTTTTTCCTGCTTTTTTTTCATACGCTTCTTTTAGGCTTCTACTAATTGGATGATTAGAATAACTCTCCGCATATGCCGCCAACTCCAAAAGTGCCTCCTCTGTCATCTTCTCTGCCGGCGCAATATGGGTCACTTCAAAAACCCCTTTTGTCAACGTTCCAGTCTTGTCACACACCACATATCTCGTCTCAGAAAGCGCCTCCAAATAGTTTGAACCCTTCACCAACACACCCTGCGCAGACGCTCCACCAATACCACCAAAGAAACTAAGTGGTATCGAAATAACAAGCGCACAAGGGCAACTAATAACCAATGTTGTAAGTGCTCGAATAATCCACTGGGACCAATTAGCAGGATTTCCCAGCAAAAGATTCCCTAAAGGGGGCAATACTGCAAGCGCAAGTGCGCCAATACATACTATTGGAGTATAATACTTTGCAAACCGTGTGATAAAATTCTCTGACTTTGACTTTTTCATACTAGAATTTTCAACCAAATCTAGTATTTTTGACACTGTAGACTCTCCAAATTCTCGCGTCGTTTCAATGCGAAGCACCCCAGATAAGTTCACACAACCACTAATAACCGCGTCTCCTTCCTGAGCTTCTCTAGGCAAGCTCTCACCGGTCAATGCGCTTGTATTGAGTGTTGAATTACCACTCACAACAACACCGTCAATTGGAATTTTTTCTCCTGGTTGTACAACAATCACAGTCCCAATCTCTACATCATCAGGATCAACTTGTTCAAGCTGCCCATCCTGCTCAATATTGGCATAGTCTGGTCGAATATCCATAAGCGCTGCAATATTTCCGCGGCTTTTTCCTACCGCATAACTCTGAAACAGTTCGCCAATCTGATAAAAAAGCATCACGGCAGTTCCCTCAAGATATTCTCCCAAAACAATAGCCCCTACTGTGGCAATCGCCATCAAAAAATTTTCATCAAACACTTGACCGTTTATAATGCCCAAAACTGCTTTTCGGAGAATGTCATATCCAATAATAAAATAGGGAATCAAAAATAATACCAATCTCACATAAGGATTTTCCACTGATATCAAGCTAAGTGCTACCACAAGTACTGCGGAGACAATAATCCGAATCAATACCTTTTTTTGTTTCTTTGTCATTTTCCTCACTTCCTTTCCAAAGTTTTTCCAAAACAAATGGCTCTTGCATTTACTGCAGAGCCATCAACGTCCTTGAACCTTTACAAAAATATCTCACAGTCAGACTCCACTTTTTTGCAGTTCTTTAACACTTCTGTCATAACTGCTGTCACATCTGCATCGTCCTCAAACTCAACTTTCATCTTCTGCGGCATAAATGCGACCGTCGCATCTTTTACCCCTGTCGTCTTCTTTGCTGCCTCCTCCATTTTTGCTGCGCACGCTGCACAGTCCACCTCAATTTTGTACGTTTTTTTCATATTGATTTTCTCCTTTCTGATATTCGTTTCTTCTACTCTTCCAGCACATGCTCCATTCCAATACGGATAATCGCAGAGACATGCTCATCGGCGATAGAGTAAAAGATACTCTTTCCCTCACGTTTTGTCTTTACGAGCTTACTTTGTTTTAAAAGAGCTAGTTGGTGACTTACTCCCGACTGTGTCATATTTAGTCGCTCTGCAATGTCCCCCACACACAGCTCCTCATGATCCATCAGTAACGAAAGAATTGTAAGGCGCGTATAATCTCCAAATATCTTAAACACTGCTGCCAAGTCTTCCATTATCTCTGTTGTGACTTTTGTATCCATCACACTGTCACCTCCCTTTTCCGTATGTAATTTGTTAGGGTTTTTATTTCTTATATGAACATTTAATCATATATTCATTTATTTGTCAAGAAAAATTTTTGCATAAAAACGTAACAGTTCCTTTTTATCGAACTGTTACGCATCCAATTAAATAAAATTCTTTCTTTTTGATAACAATCAGGAAATCAGGGCTAACATTTCCTCCACATTCTTCTTTCCAAATACAATCGTCTTATCATTTATCACAATACAAGGAACACTCATAACATGATACTTTTCCTTTAATTTCGGATAATGTGACAAGTCAAACATCTCTGCTGTAACTTGTTCTGATATGGCTGCAATTCGTTGTGCTGCCATCACAGATTCAGGACACATCGTACATGTGAGTGAGACTAGAATCTTGATATTTGTCTTTTCTGAAAGCGCTGCAATTTGCTCTTGTGTTTGGCAGTCCAATTCCTGTCCAGGCCCCGCTACATTGTACAATGCAATAATAAAAGAATTGAATTCGTGCCCTCCCGGCACCCCATGAAAATAAATTCCACTGCTTTTTCCTGTGCTGTCAAGCACTTCCATCGCCGGCAGATATTCAGGCTTTACAACGTCCTCTGACACCTGTTCTGTCCATACAACTTTATCAGTAATACTGACAAGCTCATTTAAAAATCCTTTTATCTCACTGGAAAAAGCACTTTCATCGAGCCATGCACGCACTGTAACGCGCGAAGAAAACTTTGCAAAAATCCCAGTAAGTTGCTGTCGTATTTCGCTGCTAATAAATCCTTCGCCCTTTGTAAAATACGTCTGTTCATCTTGTTTCTCTAAGGTTTTACTCTGCTTTGGTGTCTGATATAAATCTGGAATATCAAGCTTTGTATGAAGCTCCGACACAACACGCTCCAACGAAGTCGCAGCAACCGCACCATCAGAAACTGCTGTCACAACCTGTCTAAGATTTTTAACACACACATCACCCGCTGCAAACACCCCTGCAATGTTGGTTTGCCTGTTTATATCTGTAATTAAATACCCCTGTTCATTTCGTTCCACACAGTCTGTAATCCATTTGGTGTTTGGCACATATCCAGCAAAAACGAAAATTCCAAATGTCTCTCCTTGTGGTGCGTCATATCTCCATTGTGTACCATCTACATTATTTAAAAATATTGCATAGGACAGTGCATGTTCTCCCCCTACTTCCTTTAGTTCTGTATGAAATATTGTTTCTATATTGGGAAAATCTTTTAATTGATCGGATACCATCTTTGCACAGGTATAATCCGGCTCACGTACAATCAATGTGACTTTTTTAGCGTATTTTGTAAGAAATATACCTTCCTCTACTGCCGCAAAGCCGCCGCCTATAACAAATACGTCCTTTCCAGTAAAAAACTCTCCGTCACAGGTTGCGCAGTACGCCACACCTCTCCCCTGAAATTCCTTCTCACCCTGAAATCCAAGTTTTCTAGGATTTGCACCAGGCGCAAGAATAACCCCTAACGCCTCATAATCTCCCTTTGTGGTGTGAAGACACTTGACATCTTGTTCAAGCTCCATGTCTAACACTTCTGCCACCACAAAAGTTGCTCCAAATCGCTCTGCTTGCACGCGCATATGCTCTGTTAATTCTTTTCCACCTGCCATCTCCACACCAGGGTAATTGACAATCTCTGAAGTGATAGTAATCTGTCCGCCTATTCCGTTTTTTTCAAGTACAAGCACCCTATATTTGGCTCTTGCTGCATAGATTGCAGCTGACAAACCTGCTGGCCCAGCTCCAACTATAATAACATCATATAATCTGTCGTGTACTTCCATTGGCTCACCTACAATAGCCCTACCAAGTCAAGACTTGGCTTCAAAGTTTCTCCACCCGGTTGCCATTTTGCCGGACATACTTGGTCGCCATGTTCTGCTACAAACTGTGATGCCTGTACCCGTCGAAACAGTTCCTCTGCATTTCGTCCAACATTTCCTGCAATCACCTCATACGCCACAATTTTACCTTGTGGATTGACAATAAAGCTTCCGCGCTCTGCAAGTCCATCCTCCTCAATCAAAACTTCAAAACCTCTTGCAAGAACAGCTGTTGGATCAGCAAGCATTGGATATTGTATCTTCTGGATTGTCTTGGATACATCATGCCATGCTTTATGAACAAAGTGTGTATCACAAGACACACTGTAGATCTCACAACCAATCTTTTTAAATTCCTCATATTTATTGGCTAGATCTTCAAGCTCTGTAGGACATACAAATGTAAAGTCTGCCGGATAGAAAAAGAACACACTCCATTTACCAAGAACGTCTTTCTTCGTCACCTCCTTAAACTCATTATTTACAAATGATTGCACTTTAAAATCCACAATTTCACGATTAATCAATGACATAACAAAATCCTCCTTCTCTAAAATCAAATAGGAAAGACCTTTCCCGCGCGTATAAAAACGCAAAAATCCTGTATAGATACAAAATATAGTGTAACCCGTTTTACTTATTTCTATACTCTAGCAAATAAACTCGCGGTATTGTGGTGCGTACACGCACCATGTTCTTTGTCTATTTTCTTCATTAAAATACAAATAGACTCTCAAAGTCTTTTTGCACCTAATATTGCGAGAAGTTTTTTTATAAGATGTGTACCAATTTAATTAACATACATAGGACATACGTTAATTAATTTATGTGCATATTATCGCAAAAGCAGGTGCAAAAGAGATTCCAAGAGACTATACAAATGAGGAGGAAAGGAAAATGATAAAATATGACCCGTTATGGAAAACGCTCAAGAAAAAAAGTATCAGCCAATATAAACTAATTAAGGAATACAATGTTGACAAAGCACAACTTCAACGGCTACGCAAAAATTTGATTGTCAAAACACTTATTATTAATCGATTATGCAGTATTCTTGATTGTCGTGTTGAAGATATTATGGAATATGTGCCTGATCAAGAGGATTGCTAAATTTTTTCACGTACACAACGCTCTTGTAAAGCTGCTTGATACACCTTTTTAAAAGCTGTCGGAAGTGCGATATCCTGTTCTAGTTGTTCGTCTGTAACCCACACAAAATTCTGATCCGTTCCAGTCGTACTACAAGAAATTATCCAGTAAGTCATATGCCACTCTATATGGGTAAAAATATGCTTTAATTGCTTCTTTTTATTAGAGGGTTCTTTTATTGTATCCACTATAACCCCTTTTTTGGCAAGCCATTGATAAACCTGCTGCCTTGTCAGTGTTCCTTCCTGATTTGGCAGCTCCCACATTCCAGACAAAACACCATCACCTTCCCGCTTGCGAAGGGCAATTTTGTCTTGAAAGGAAAGTATCAAAACTGTTTTTTGCTCCATCTTACGAGCGGATTTCTTTTTCTTCACTGGATATAAAAGCTGTGTTCCATTGCTGTAAGCATCGCAAAATTTGCTTAATGGACACCTGTTACATTGAGGTGCTCCATTAGGTACACAAACAACCGCTCCAAGTTCCATCAAACTTTGCGTAAAATCTCCTCTTTGACTTTGAGGATAACTGTCCTCCAACACCTTTGTAATCTCATCTCGAAACTTTGCATCTGTAATATCACGATTGTCTCCTGTCAATCTAGTAATTACGCGCAACACATTTCCATCCACAGCCGCTCTCGCCTGCTCAAAGGCAATTGATGCAATTGCTCCTGCTGTGTATACGCCAATTCCAGGCAGAGCAAGAATTTGATCAAACTGGCTTGGAAATTGTCCTTGAAAATGCGTACAGATTACCTGCGCTGCCTTTTTTAGATTTCGTGCACGTGTATAGTATCCCAACCCTTCCCACAGTTTAAAGAGTTCTTCATCCTCACACACTGCGAGCGATTCCACAGTAGGAAAACGCTTCATAAAGCGCTCATAATATGAAATTACAGCCTCAACTCTTGTCTGTTGTAACATTATCTCTGATATCCATATTCTGTATGGGTCCTTGTTTTCCCTCCAGGGAAGCTTTCTACTGTTGTTATGATACCAGTCCAACAGTGGAATAACAATATTTTTCAATTGACTTGTTTTCATGACAATCTCTCCCTACTTCCTTTATAATTCCTTATTTGTCCCGTTTTTACAACCCTATTTTTCTTCTTTATCCCTTAAAATCATTAATATTAGGTTGTAAAAGTGATACGTAACATCATGGAAAGAAGGTTTTCGTTATGCCAAAGCCCAAAACCAGCTCCGGCGAAAAAAATCTAATCAGCAAACGCCTTATTGCGCTAAGAAAAAAGCATTACCTCTCACAGCGAGACTTATCCAACAAACTTCAACTTGCTGGATATGATATGGATAAAAATGTAATTACCCGCATAGAGACAAATAAACGCTATGTAACGGATATTGAAATTCGTGCGTTAGCGCATATATTTGGCGTTTCCTGTGATTATTTGATCGAAGGTGACTCAGAAAGCGAGTAGGGAAGATTTATCTTCTCCCTACTCGTGCACGACCTGTGCGTCGCTTTAGCGACTTATTTCCTCTACACGGGTCTGCGCATAAAAACTCGTCCCTGAATATTATTTTTCCAGGGACGAGAACAACAGTTTTCGCTATAAGTATTTTTTCAATATCTGCGTCAGCCTGTTCACATCAATTGGCTTTGCCACATGCTCATTCATACCACAGTCAAGACATCTCTGAATATCATCAGAAAAGGCATCTGCTGTCATCGCAATAATCGGCAACTTTGCATCGGGACGCGCCAAGGCACGAATCCCTTTCGCCGCATCATATCCATTCATAATCGGCATACGAATATCCATCAACACAACATCATAATACCCTTGTGCAGACTGTTCAAACTTTTCTATGCACATTTTTCCATTCTCTGCTCGATCTAATTCAAAGCCTACCTCAGACAAAAGGTCTTCTGCTATTTCCCAGTTCAAATCATTATCTTCCGCAAGCAAAATTCGTTTCCCAAAGAAACTATTGTGAATCTTTGATTCCTCTTTTTCCTCCTTTGCAGACTCATCCAACATATAACGTCTCAGTCCAAGGAATAGATTTGATTTGAATAGTGGCTTTGAGATAAATCCTTGAATACCTGCCTCTGTCGCTTCATCCTCGATCTCACTCCAATCATATGCAGAAATAATTAGAATTGGTACATTTTCACCCAAATGCTTTCGCATCTCACGCGCTGTATGCAAGCCATCCATACCAGGCATTTTCCAATCCAAAAGTACAATCTCAAAAGAATTTTGTTCATTATGACATTTTTTGGCCACTTCAACAGCAGTTTTACCATCCGCAACCCACTGTGCATCAATTCCAATTTCTTTCAGCGATAAAGCAGCACTTTGACAAAGTTCCTCATTATTGTCTACTACCAACATCCTCCATGGTGGTAGTTTCATGTCCTCCACTTTGACATCTGCTTTTTCCAAATCTAGCGTAATGTGGAACTCCGTTCCCTTTCCAGGCGCGCTCTGCACCTCAATGCTTCCCTTCATTGTATCCACAATCGCTTTTGTAATCGCCATTCCAAGCCCCGTTCCTTCAATTTTATCAACTTGGGCTTTCTCCTCTCTTGTAAATGTGTCAAAAATCTTTTTCTGAAATTCCTCTGTCATTCCAACGCCATTGTCCTTCACGCGAAAATGGCATCGCACATAATCCTCTCCTACGGGAGAAGGCTCCTGCCGTAAATAAACATTGATTCTTCCACCTTCCGGCGTAAATTTTAATGCGTTGGACAACAAATTAATCAAAATCTGATTGAGTCGTACACTGTCACAATGCACTTCTTCTGTTATAACTTTCTGGATAAAAATGTCAAAATGCTGTTGTCGTTCTTTTACTTGCGGCTGTACAATATTTACAATACTGTCCATTGTCTCCCGCAATGATATTTGATTCATGTTTAATGTTAGTTTCCCACTTTCAATCTTTGACATATCCAGAACATCATTGATTAATCCAAGAAGATGCCTGCTAGAAAGAGTAATCTTCGCAAGACAGTCCTTGACACGCTCTGGATTGTCAATATTTGCCATTGCAATCGCAGTCATTCCTACAATTCCATTCATTGGTGTGCGAATGTCATGACTCATGCTAGAAAGAAATTCGCTCTTTGCCTTGTTTGCCTTAACTGCATCTTTCCTTGCATTCTCTAGCTCCAAAAGCTGCTGTTTCGATACTCTATAATACAATAAAAAAATAATCACAATGCCGCCTATAATCACAAAACACATTAACAATGTTGCAGTTTGACGGTCAATACTTAAATCTTTTAAAATTCTATCTAGTATTCCAAAAGGCATCAAAGAGATCAAATACCATTCTGAATTTGGTAAATCTGTACACAACAAATATCTTTTATCTTGGTTAACACAAGCAATAGTAGCATAATCTGTATTCTGGTTAATTGCTTCCCGAAGTTCATTAATATATTCTTCTGGTTGTTTTCCTTTAAATTCGCAAAAAGTTTCATTAATATTTTCAAAAAGAGACTCATTGTTTGTCCGAATCACAAAAGTGCCGTCTCTGCGAATAATATAGGAATACATTAAGGAATTTTCCCCATCTAGCGCAAGCACATTTTCCAAATATTCCATTGGCATCGCCGCTACCATTGCTGTACTGATCTTACCCTCCTTCATGGGATAAGCAACATCAATCAGCAGGCACATCACCCGCTCACCTTCCACACTAAGGCCAGAAAACACTCTCAAACTACTATCTTGTAACACATTATGAAAAACTTCCTCGCTCTCATACTCTACTTCTTTGCCATAGATTACTTCGCAATCTCCGTCTTTTGTATAAAGTCCCAAATACAGAAAATCTCGTACTTGCGCACTAAGCACAAGCTGTTCAATCATCTCTGGACCATAAACCATAGTCTCTGGCGGGTGTCTCTCCACAATTCCTTCCATCTCTAATATTTGTGAGTCGATCACTGCATCAAATTTTTCTTGCATCTGTTTTGCAATAGCAGACATATAGATCATACCAATCTCATTGATTGCTCCATCACTCTTACCAGATACATACACAGACGTAATGGTAAACATTACAATGCATACAGAAATCAGAATCGAAAAACTTATTAATAAAAACTTTTTTGTATTTTTTATCATCATAATTCCTCTTTTATGTTCTAAAATATTTCCCTTTTTATTTGATTAATAGACCAATATTTTTTCCATTCCAATTTTCTGTGGCACAAAACCACAGTGCTCATAAAAACATTTGGCGCTCTCATTACATGCCCATACATTCAAAGTGACATTGTAACATCCTTGTTCTTTTGCATATTGCAATACATATTCATATAACTTCTTACCTATATGCTGTCCCCTTCTGAGGCTATCCACACACAAGTCATCAATATACAAAGTTTTAATGTCTGTCAGAATATTGTCTTTTAGATGCTGTTGAAAGACACAAAATACATAGCCAAGTACCTTGTCTGCCTCGTCCACACCCACAAAGATTGGTCTTGTCTCGTCGCGAATCAATTCTCGAAGTTCTTTATCTGTATATTTTTTTGTGTCTCTCTGAAACAAATCAGGTCTGCCATTATGATGTATCATAAGAACCTGGCAAAGTAAATTATTAATCTCCTCCACATCTTTTTCTTGTGCACGTCTTATCTTCATTGTGTAAACCCCCTTGAAATATATCGTCTATACAATGCTTTCAATTTACTGAAATATTGTCGAACAATCAACAAACAAAATATTAAATTTTCATAAACACTTTTCATATTGTTATTTTCTTATTATAATAAGATTTGCTGTTTCAGTAAATACTCAAATTTTTAAAGAAAGGATTACATTATTATGAATAAAGATCTCACACAAGGAAACCCACAGACTGTTCTCTGGAAATTCTGTCTTCCCATGTTTGGTAGTATTATTTTTCAGCAACTCTATAACATTGCAGACAGTCTTGTCGCCGGCAAATTTATTGGAGAAAATGCACTGGCAGCAATTGGCAATAGCTATAATGTCACGCTTGTCTTTATCGCATTTGCCTTTGGCTGCAATATTGGTTGTTCTGTTATAGTATCACAATTTTTCGGCGCCAAAGATTACGCAAAAATGAAAACTGCTGTTTACACGACTCTTATTTCAAGCGCAATCCTCTGCATAGTACTAATGCTTCTTGGCTTTCTATTTTGTGATACATTGTTAGCACAGATGCGAACACAGCCTGAAATTCTGTCAGATTCTGCTCTTTATATGGATATTTACATACTCGGTCTCCCATTTCTTTTCTTTTATAATATTGCTACTGGAATTTTTTCTGCACTTGGAGATTCCAAAACACCATTCTATTTTCTCGCTTTTTCATCAATATCAAATATCATAGTTGATATTCTGTTTGTAAAATACTTTCATATGGGAGTTGGGGGTGTTGCATGGGCAACTTTTTTGTGCCAAGGCATTAGCTGTATTCTGTCACTTATTTTAATTCTCAAACGCTTATCTCACATTAAAATAGAGAAAAAAGTAGTGCTGTTTTCATCAGCACTACTTAAAAAACTCGCTGTAATTGCCATACCAAGTATTTTACAGCAATCTTTTATCTCTGTTGGGAATATCTTTATTCAAAGTGTTATCAACAGCTTTGGTATCAGTGTCACTGCTGGATATTCTGCTGCTGTGAAGCTAAACAATTTGGTAATCACTTCTTTCACTACACTTGGAAATGGTGTGTCGAACTTCACAGCACAAAATATTGGTGCTGGACTTCCCACAAGAGTAAAGAATGGTCTGCGTGCAGGACTGAAACTGGTCTGGTGCATTTGTATTCCCATTGTAATTCTATATATCTGTTTTGGAAAATATTTGCTTTTACTGTTTATGGATTCATCCTCCGCAGAAGCATTACTTACTGGAAAACAATTTCTATGGATTCTGTCCCCCTTCTATTTTGTCGTGTCCGCCAAACTCGTGGCAGATGGTGTACTTCGCGGTGCTGGTGCTATGAAACCTTTTATGGCTGCAACCTTTACTGATTTGATTCTCCGCGTCGTACTCGCTTTCCTTTTCTCAAATTGGTTTGGCGCAATTGGTATTTGGTGTGCATGGCCAATTGGCTGGATTGTCGCAACTGTAATGTCTTTTTGTTTTTACAAACAAATGCACTATCAATGACAGCCTTTACACTTGCTGCAGTCGCCTCCGCACTGCAGCGATTTTCCACTTCTTTTGTTGTATATTATACTGCGCAACGCCAATCCGACAACCACCAATAAAATTACTCCTGTAATCAATGTTCCCATCATCCCATATCCTTTCTTCATCTTCTTTACTAAAGTGTTTTTGACAGCCGTTTTCTTCCAGAAAACGGCAATATTGCAGATTCTCTATATGGTCTGACAAGCAGATACAGAAATCCAAGCACAAGCAAAAACGCAATCGCAGTACCCACACCAAATACACCTGTTGTAATCAATGTGCCAATCTGATAAATACACAAAGAAACAATATAAGCAAGGCCACACTGATAACCAATTGCAAACCAGAACCACTTTGCATTGTTCATCTCTCTGCGAATGGCTCCCATTGCCGCAAAGCATGGTGCACACAACAGATTAAACACCAGGAAACCATATGCTGCTGCAGGTGTCATAACCACTGCAAGATTTCCCCATATCTCAGCGCCATCCTCCGCAACCTCAGCAAAGCCAAACAGCATTCCAAATGTAGCGACAACATTCTCTTTTGCGATCAGGCCAGTCACTGCTGCTACTGCCATCTTCCAACCCTCGCCGCCCTGTGTCCATCCAAGCGGTGCAAAAATCCATGCAATCCCATTCCCAATCTGTGCAAGGATACTTTCATTCAACGTTTCGACCATACCAAAGCCTTCCTCGGACCAGCCAAAGCTCATAAAAAACCATAGTACAATGGTAGATAACAGAATAATTGTTCCCGCTTTCCTTATAAAGGACCAACCGCGTTCCCACATACTTCTAAGTACATTTCCCACAGTTGGCATATGGTAAGAAGGAAGTTCCATAACAAACGGCGCTGGGTCTCCCACAAACATTCTTGTCTTTTTCAAAATAATTCCCGAACAGATAATCGCTGCAATCCCCACAAAGTAGGCACTCCATGAAACCCAGCCTGCATTGTCAAAAAATGCTCCCGCAATCAATGCAATAATTGGAAGTTTTGCTCCACATGGAACAAAAGTTGTAGTCATAATTGTCATCTTACGGTCTCTGTCACTCTCAATTGTCCTTGATGCCATAATGCCTGGAACCCCACACCCTGAGCCAATCAACATTGGGATAAAGGACTTTCCAGAAAGACCGAATTTACGAAAAATTCTATCCATAATAAATGCTACGCGCGCCATATATCCACAGGCTTCCAAAAATGCAAGAAATAAAAACAATACTAGCATCTGTGGCACAAATCCAAGCACAGCGCCCACCCCTGCAACAATTCCATCTAATATAAGCGCCTGCATCCAATCTACACAGCCAATCGCCACAAGTCCGCTCTCAATCGCTGGAGGGATAATCTCGCCAAACAAAACATCGTTGGTCCAATCTGTCACAAATGTGCCGACTGTTGTGACAGATATATAGTACACAAGAAACATCACCGCTGCAAAAACCGGAAGTGCAAGCCACCTGTTTGTGACAATCCTATCAATTTTATCTGATATCGTCAAGTCGTCCCGCCTCTTTTTTGTAACGCATTCAGCAATAATACTTGAAATATAGACATATCGCTCATTTGTAATAATACTTTCTATATCATCATCAAAAATTTCTTCTAACATCTGAATCTCACTGGTCACATCTGGCACATTGTCCAGAAACGCGGCAATTTTTTTATCTCTCTCAAGAAGTTTAATGGCAAAAAATCGTTGTTGTTCTTGTGGCATTTGAGTGTTAAGCTTTTTCTTTACAACATCAATTACTTCTTCTACGCGTCTATCAAATATGTCTTTTAATGCAATTGATTTTTCTTTTGCCACTGCAATTGTTTTCTCAATTGCCTTATTGATGCCATTCCCTTTTAAAGCAGAGATTTCCACAACGGGGCAGCCAAACGCTTTTGACAGCTTGTTTATATGTACTATATCTCCATTTCTCTCTAAAATATCTATCATATTCACTGCCATAACAACCGGAATACCAAGCTCTGTCAATTGTGTTGACAAATATAGATTTCGCTCAATATTCGTGCCATCCACAATATTTAAAATTGCATCTGGTCGTTCCTGAATTAGATAATTTCTGGCGACAACCTCCTCCAATGTGTATGGCGAAAGTGAGTAAATTCCAGGAAGATCCACGATAACGATCTCTCCATCTTCTTTCCATCTTCCCTCTTTTTTCTCAACGGTCACGCCTGGCCAATTGCCAACAAACTGATTGGAACCAGTCAACGCATTGAACAGTGTTGTCTTTCCACAGTTTGGATTCCCTGCAAGTGCAATTTTTACTGACATAATTACTCCTTTCCTTTTACAATATCCTCCCAAAATCTATTTTAGCAAGATATTTGTAATCACTATTTTGTGTTATAATTAAATAATTAATATTAGTTTATACTAACTATTGTGCAAAAAAAATTATTCTACAATAATCATTTCTGCATCTGCTTTTCTAAGTGACAATTCATATCCTCGAACTGTGACTTCAACAGGATCGCCCAACGGCGCCACCTTGCGCACAAAAATCTCTACCCCTTTTGTAATGCCCATGTCCATAATGCGCCTCTTAATAGGACCTTCACCACTCAGTCGGGATACTTTAACAGTCTGTCCACATTGTATTTCTTTTAATGTCTTCATTCAAACACACTCCTATATCAATCTTCTCAAAAGCTACACTACAATCTTGTTGGCCATATCCTTTCCAATAGCAACACGTGAATCTTTTACATTAACAATCATACTGCCATTACTATCTGATATGACTGTAATCATTCCTCCTTCTACAAAGCCCAACCCCTCTAAAAACTGTCGCGTCTCCTCTTTTCCACCAACTTTCTTAATTTTCAATATCTCTCCAATATTTGCCATGCTAAGCGGCATTGCGTTCATCTCCTTTTGTTATAATCACTTACTTTAGTTAGTATACACTAATATATATTAGTTGTCAATATTATCTGGAAAATTTTTCTTTTGTTTTATTTCTATTACAAAAAATTAATGTGAAATCAAAGATTTCACACATCCTGATTTGTACGCCCGCCAAAGCGCGCAGATAGGCGTTAGCGTGAAAAGTACTTCTAACCGCTTGCAGCAAAGGCTGCTTTGCGGAGAAGTACTAAATTTCACGCCGAAAAACGCCTAAGACAGGCGTTTTCCATTTGGATTTGAGATTCCGCGAAGTAGAATTATAAAATAGCGTACATACAAAAAACAGTTAGTACTTCTTAAATCAAGTAGGGAAAGCGCTTCCCCTACTTGTCACACCAGACACGAGCAGCCTTAACTGCATAATTCTCTTTGTGTCTGTGTATAAAAGAAATACTAACTGTGTTCTTTTAGTTTAAATCTAATTCTTTAATGACTGACGCGAGTGTGTCCGCAGACTGTTTTAACTTTTTCTGCTCATCCTCATTTAACGCAATTGACACTCTCGTTTGTACACCTTCCTCGCCCAATACTGCAGGCATACTAAGCACCATTCCCTCAATGCCATACTCACCATGTATCATACGCGATATTGGCAAAATAGAACGCTCATTACGCACAATTGATTCACAAATTCTTCTCACTGACATTGCAATTCCATAATAAGTCGCTCTTTTCTTAGCAATAATCTCATAGGCACAGTTTTTAACTTCTTCTGCTATGCGCTCCATAGACTCCTCATGTTGAAAATGTCCTCTCAACTCACAGAAATCATTCAATGGCACACCTGATACATTTGCACTGCTCCATGCCGCAATCTCACTGTCTCCATGCTCTCCAATAATAAAAGCATGAACGCTTTTGCTATCCACATCCAAATGCTCTCCTAACTTATACTTAAGCCTAGCTGTATCAAGCACTGTACCTGATCCAATCACTCTATCCTCTGGCATATTGCTGAGCTTACAAGTTACATAAGTAAGGATATCAACTGGATTTGATACTACTAAGACAATTCCCTGATAATTTCTGTTTGCAATCTCTGGTATAATGCTTTTAAAGATACCTACATTCTTGTGTACTAGATCAAGTCTTGTCTCGTCTGGCTTCTGGTTTGCACCTGCCGTAATAATTACAATCGCCGCATCTACAATATCGTCATAAGTACCAGCATAGATATCTACATGACCAATAAATGGAATGCCATGTGCGATGTCAAGTGCTTCGCCCTCCGCCTTGTCATGGTCTGCATCAATGAGTACCATCTCTGAAAACAACCCACTTTGCATCAGACAAAATGCTGTTGCTGAACCGACAAAGCCACAACCCACAATCGCTACCTTTCTATTGTCAATTGTTACCTCTTTCATTCAAAATCCTCCTTATTCTTAACGTTCTAAAAACTTTTACAAGTTCATTTTTACCAATTTATGCATTCCCATACATTTTAAACGCAAATTTATTTTATTAAGATTCCACTGCAAAACCATTAGAAGTCATATGTGCCACCTGACTGCCAAGCTCATCACTGACAACAATTTCATAATAACACGTTTTTCTTCCTTCTCTTATTTTTGAAGCTTCTGCGATCAGTTTATTTCCCTTTGCTCTGCCAAGGAAGCTAATTGATGCCGTGAGCGATACTCTAGGGTCTTTATTCCAATTAGAAGCCACCGCAAAGGCAAAATCTGCCAAAGTAAAGATTGCACCACCCATTACAGCACCTAAAGCATTGCGGTGTGTATCATTTAATTTCATAGAACATTTCGCGTATCCTTCATCCACCGCCTCGATCACTGCGCCATTTACTGTCGCAAAACGGTCCTGTGAAAATCGCTCTCGCACCTCATCAAGTGTCTCTTGCATTGCTCTCCTCCTAAATTTTTCTATTTTACAATCATACCTAATGTATCCATAATATAGGCAATCTCCTTGTCCACAGCATCCGCCGAAATGCCAATTGTACGAGAAGATATTTTTAACCCCTCAAATGTATATACAATATTGCGTGCCGCCTCCGCTATATTCTCACAGACCATCCACTCCTGCGCCACCCCTTCTGTTATCAGCGATTCCAAAGTTGCTACAGATGTCTCAAACTGTTTTCGCACAGGATTGTTTTTTCCATGTATTTTACTATCGAGCAAATATTCATACATTGCTGTCGAAAGATTATCTTTCTTTTTTAGAATCATCTTTTTCTGTGTGCTTAGATACAGCAATAGCATTTCTCCCGGAGAAACATTCTGTGCCTTTACATTTTGGAGCATTTCTTGCGCATCTGTATACTCCTGCGCAAGCACTGCCTCAAAGAGATCTTTTATGTTTGTAAAATGCAGATACAGACCTCCTCGACTAATGCCGCAGGCTTCCACAATTTCTTTCATTGTGACAGTTCTATATCCTTTCTGACAAAACACCTCTCTTGCCTTCTCCAAAATGTACTTTCTTTTCTGTATTGACTTCTCTCCCATGCCCGAACTCCTATCGCCTAATACTCCAGCGGCTGCCTGATCTCCATCAATTCTTTTAATTTCAACAAGAGTGCAAGATATACTCCATTTTGAACACCTTCTGCCCAAACCGCTCCTTTTATATCTCCGCGCAGAACATACTTTGATAAAATATCTCCCAAAACGGTAATCTCCTGCAACGAACAGGCATTGATAATCCGCAATTCATCCGCTGCAGTCTTAATCCGATATCTTGAATAAGTGTACACATAATTTCTATTCAGAAAATCCGTCTGCTTTACTTCCTTGACAAAGCGAAGCAACGTCGCGTCATAAACTGGAACTGCCATAGAACTTTTTTCAATCCCCTGTCCGTTGTAAATATCGGTTGCAACTGTCCCGCTTTTTTCCTGCAACCATGATAAATACTGCATTAGACGTGCTACATCATCCTTATAACATATAATAATCTCATCTCTTGAAAGTCTAAGATTGTCCTGCATAAGAGTTCCTCCCTTCTAGTGTGTCAATAATATTCTAACATAAAACGAAAAAAAGTACAGCCATTCTTGTTAAATTATCAGGGTTGTTTCACGAAGGCTTCCAAACGACATCGTTTATTATGAACTTGCTGTCAGTCGGTTCGGAATCTGGACATCCTGCCGCCTTCA
>CAJUAE010000063.1 GCA_910583965.1 uncultured Lachnospiraceae bacterium | reverse complement strand
GTGAGTATCGCGCCAGCCGCAGCCGCGAAGCGGCATATTTCCTTATGCGGCTGTGTGCATAACTTTATACTGGCGGTCAGTCTTTTCGACCGTCAGTATAGCTGAAAAGAAAGGAGGAAGAAAAAGTAAAAATGCACTAAGCAATGATGCAAACAGCGAGTGCTTGGTATATGAGAAATTAAAAAACAGTGTATTAGAGTAAGAAATTGTAAAATAAAAAACAAAGAGAAGGGAAAGAGACATGAAGAAAAAAATTAAATTATGTTTTGTGACAGCATTGATGTTTATTTTTATAATGCAGATGACTGCTTTTGCAGCGGAGCCAGTTTCAATAACTGCGTGTGTAATTGCTGGAAATCAGATTCAAGTAGCGGCTGCGGGGGCAGTACAGCCAAGTGACTCAGGACAGTATTATTTATTTTCCCTAGAGCCCTATGAGTCCGGTGTAGGTACAAGGACAGATTATTGTGCTGCTGTGCCTGCCGCTGACAATGTAATCTTTACAACCGATCTCAATCTCAATCAGGCAACATCAAAACTGTACAGCAGATTTGTGGTGACAGCGCTTCGCGGTGGAGTTTATGTGCCAATTAGCAATGAGATGTATCTCACCAATCCAGAAGTTGTAGCCACTGTGTCAACTGGTTATCCTGCGCGGTCAAAAAAAGGTGTGATTGCGGATTGCCGTTATGCCAGTGACTTGACAGACTTAAATGCAGGATATGCATGTTATGTGTTGGATATCAGCAAATTTGTTGAGAGCGGAGGCATCAATTATTCTTACAATGGCAAAAATTATAGTTTTAGCAGTTCTGCTGTGTCGGGGTATGACTTAACGTGTTCTACATTAGCAGAACAAGGCTGCAATGTTGTGATGGTAATTATGAATCATTATAATCCCGCAGCGCTGGATATGATTCCACCACTGGGCAGAACACAGGGAAATACAAGTTATGCGTTTAACGTTCAAGAACAAGTTCCGACAGAAAAGTTAGAAGCACTGATAAGCTTTTTAGCAGAGCGCTACAATGGCAGTGGACATGGAACAATTCACTCATGGATTATTGGAAATGAGGTGAACAATAATTATCCAGCACATTATCAGGGAAATATTTCTGCAGATGAATTTGCCACAGATTATGCAAGACAATTCCGCGTCTGCTATAACGCAATCAAGAGCCATAACAAAGATGCACGCGTTTATACCAATATTGATCAGCGCTGGAACTGGATTGATCGGAAATCGCCATTACAGTATCCTTCCAGAACGTTTTTGGACAAATTTGCGGCAGCGATCACAGAAACCGGAAATATTGACTGGGGCTTAACAATCCACCCCCATCCAGTACCTATGGACAATTGTCGTTTTTGGAGCATTCCGCATCCATATGCTAAAATGAATCTGGTAAATCACAATGACAATTCAAAATTTGCAACAGTGCAGAATATGGAAGTGTTTACAAATCATATGAAACAACCAGCACTGTTAAGTCCAAACGGTACAGTCCGTCATATAATGATAACAGAACTTGGCTTTAATGCATCAGAGGCAAGCCCTTATGGCAGCAATGAGCAGTATCAGGCAGCAGCGCTTGTCTACGCTTACAAGAAAGCGGAATCTCTGCCAGAGATAGAAGCTTTTATTATCCACAAACAGCATGATGATTTAAGTGAGGCTGCATCTTCGGAATCTTATGGGCTTCGCGTAGGAGATAGAAAGCGGTATGCATATGAAGTATTCAAATATATGGATTCGGGCAATACTGCATATACTGATTTTGCGCTTCCGCTCATAGGTGCTTCTAGCTGGGCACAGCTTGGATTACAGTGATTCGGAAAAATGTTTTCAGTTTGATTGGGAGGAAAAATGTGAGGAAGACAAAATGGAAAAAAATACTGGTCTATGTAATGTGCAGTATGATAATAGTGGCAGTCTTTTGCGGAGGGATAACAGTAGAAGCGGCGACCGTTTATGTAAGTGACGGAATACCTCATGACGAAGGCTATATCTTTGTCGGGGAGAGTCATATGCACGTAGCGGCATTTGCTATGAAAGAGGATGAGATGGGCAATATACCGGGACTGGAGGGTGTGCATTATGCTGCTACAGCAGATAGCTCTATTATTTCTAGTGATTCGGGAGGTCCCGGAACCTTTACTATGACGGGAAATTTGTTTTTTGTATTTGAAGGAACAGACGTGACGGCGGAATTGCAAAAACAGATTCGCAAAGAATATATTTATAGTGATGGTGCTGGAAAGCGCGGCGGTGCGGTTGAGAAGATTCACACCATTATGGAGACGAACCCTAATATTGCACATTGGAATATTATTTCTTTTCATGGCGCAAACTCGGCGTTGCATGGAGGTCAATCGGTTGCAGATTATTATGTGGCTTCCTATCGAAACTGGATCAATTATGAATTTCCAGAGGCAGACTGTTATTTTCTGCCACAGTCAACAATGACAAAGAACTTTAAAATTTTTGGCAGAGGAGATAAGGAAGCGCTCAATAAATCGTTAGCAAAAGCGTTTCCAGATCATTATATTGACCTGATGCCTTTTTTCTGGGAGCATTATCCGCAGGGATTACTAGACCCACAACAGAAATCGGATTTAGTTCATTGGAGTACAGATACATACTATGAGATGGTTTCTATGATTATCAAACAAATCCAAGAAAAAAGGGGCGTGATAGCGTCGTCACAGACTGCACAGAATTTTACGGTTATAGAAGTACAGGCAGTTCTCTACACAAATGATACAACTGTGATTTATACGCAGCCCAATATTCATGGCAGTATGCTTGTGCCAGATTGTGCAGCAGGACTTCCAATACAGGTAACAGGCGTGACAGACAATGGCTTTTTTAGAATTGATTTGAATGGGACCGTTGGATATATTCTGGGAGATGGGCTTGCGCAGCAGAATGCACAATAGGCTGCGGCATTCAAAGGAGAAGTAAAGTATGTTACATAAAGATAGCGAAAAAAGAAAAAGAAGCAAGTATGAATGCTTTATAGGATTTTTCCTGTTTTGTATGCTGGTGTGCCTGCCTGTATTTTATACAAATGCAGTCTGTTTTTATGAAAGTGATGAGGTGTATCATGCAGAAGGATATATTTTTGTAGGGGAAAGTCATGTATATCTTTCTGCTGCACTTATGAACAGCGTCACTGACGCAGAGGGCTATATAGAAGGCTTGAATGATGTCAGATATTTTTATAAAAATGATAAGTCTGTATCACAGGATCAGTATGGCAACCCAAATACAATGTATATGAAAGGCAATCTGTTTTTTGTATACGAGGGGCTTAATATACCCAAAGAGCGTACTACACAGTTGGACAGAAGTTATATCTATAGTGATGGAAAAGGAAATAGGGGACGTGCGGTAGAAAAAGTTCATGAGATTATGAACTGTAATCCAAATATAGCACATTGGAATATTATTTCATTTCAGGGAGCACTGGAGGCAAGAACAAGGAGCAGCAAGTCGAGCAGTTATTATGTAGAATCCTATAGAAATTGGATGGACTATGAGTTTCCGGAGGCAGACTGTTATTTTCTGTCAATTCCTACTATGACAGGATGGTATGATCGAATAAAAGATGCCAATGCGATAAACAATGCATTGCAGCAGGCTTTTCCAGAGCAGTATTTGGATTATACAGCATTTCTAAAGGAGCGGTATCCGCAGGGTATGAAAGACCCAACACTTGCGACAGATAATATTCATTGGAATGACAATACATATATTGCGCTGATATCAGATGTGCTTAAAACAGTACAGCGCAGCCAGGAAACAGTACAACAATACAATGTTATAAATATGCAGGCAGTGTTATATACAAATGATAAAACAGTTATTTATTTGCAGCCCAATTCTTTAGGAAAGATTCTTCTGCCAAATTGTGCGGCAGGGCTTCCGGTACAAGTGACAGGTGTGACAGACAATGGATTTTATCAGGTTGCTCTTGATAAATTGACCTGTTATGTACCTGCGATTGGATTAGAGGAAGAACAAGGAGTGTCAAATGGTATTTAGTTCTTGTATTTTTTTGTTTTTTTTGTTACCATTTGTTTATTTTGCATATTGGATTTGTCCGAATTTAAAGATAAAGAATGCATTGTTAATTTTGGCAAGTTTATTTTTCTATGCTTTTGGGGAACCGATTTATATCTTTTTGATGATTGGTTCCATATTGGTAAACTATGTGCTGGCGCGTCTAATTGCAGCAAAACAGCAGTGGGCGTGCGGGATTTTTGCCTTGACAGTTCTGTATAATATCGGTCTGCTTGTTGTGTTTAAATACAGTGGTTTTTTGGCTGAGACAATAGGAAAAATATTTGGTATACAGATTCCAATACCAGAGATTGTACTTCCTATCGGTATCTCGTTTTATACCTTTCAAGCACTTTCCTATTGTATTGATGTGTACAGAGATAGAACAATCGCACAAAAAAATGTATGGAATTTAATGTTGTATATTTCGTTTTTTCCACAGCTTATTGCCGGACCGATTGTAAAGTACCATGATATAGAAAAACAGCTTTCTAGCAGACATATTACAATAGAAGATACAGCCGTCGGAATCCAAAGATTTCTTTGTGGATTAGGCAAAAAACTTTTGATTGCTAATGCAATGGCATATATTGTAGATACATTGTACACAACACAGATGGATTTTATTCTTACGGCATGGCTGGCGGCAATCTGCTATCTGTTCCAAATTTATTTTGATTTTAGCGGCTATTCAGATATGGCAATTGGACTGGGAAGAATGTTTGGATTTACATTTTTAGAAAATTTTAATTATCCCTATATCGCAGGAAGTATTCAAGAGTTTTGGAGAAGATGGCACATTTCCTTATCGACGTGGTTTAAGGAATATTTATACATTCCACTTGGAGGGAACCGCAAAGGCGAAGCAAGGACAATATTTAATAAACTGATTGTTTTTATGGCGACAGGAATATGGCATGGAGCAAACTTGACATTTCTTGTGTGGGGACTTTTTCATGGTCTGTTTATTACCTTGGAGTACAAGAAATGGATTCCTTTGAAAAATAAGGTGTTTTCTCATATTTATACAATGCTTATAGTTATCTGTGGATTTGTTATTTTTCGGGCGAATACAATTAAACAAGCAGGACATTTGCTGCTGACAATGTTTACTGGTTTTCAGATAGTTTCAGGTGAGTGGGTATTGATTGCAAAGTTGTTAACGCCATACAATACATTATGCCTGTTTGCCGCAGTAGTGCTTTCTGCACCAGTTAGCGTCAAAATTAAAGAACGACTGAAAATACCTGTCGTTTCATATGCTGCCTCTATTTTATTGTTGGTGATATGTGTTATGAATTTGGCGACCAGCAGTTACAATCCGTTTATTTATTTTCGATTCTAAGGAACTGTAAAAAATAATTCCTAAGGATTAATGTTATGCGAGGAGGATTTCAATGAGAAAAAAAAGCAAAATGCAAAAGTACGCAGCGGTTTCAGCTACAATATTGGCTGCAATGACAGCGCTTTCTACTTACCAAGAGGTAGAAGGAGCAGAAGAAACAAAAGATCAGAGTGTGGAAACGGTTCAACTTGAGTCTGCGGCAAACCGAAGTATGCTTCCGACAACGTTGTTTCGTATGAATACAAATGACATACCGACACAACCTTCTGTTCAGATGACAACCCCCTATGAAAATATGTATCGCAGTGAACTGACCAATGAATGGATTGATGCCAAGCTAGAAAAGCAGCGTCCAGTTGCGATTATGGTTGACAATGAGAAAACTGCGCTGCCGCATTATGGTTTGACAGAGGCTGACGTGGTGTATGAGATGATGAACAGTACTGCAAATGGGCGTATTACGCGTTTGATGGCACTTGTAAAAGACTGGGAGAAAATCACGCGGTTTGGAAATATTCGCAGTACCAGATCGACAAATGTTATGCTTGCAGCAGAGTGGAATGCAGTTTTGTGCCATGACGGAGGGCCATTTTATATAGACCCCTATATTTCAAGGGATTACTCTGCAAATTTAAGTGGTGGTTTCTCGCGTATCAACAATGGAAAAGCGCGGGAATTTACAGAGTATATTAGTGCTGGAGAGCTGACCAAAAGATTTCAGCAGGCAGGTTACTCTAAAGAGTACAATGCATTTTATCCGGGAAAACATTTTAATTTCTCTGACACAGAGATTGATTTGTCGCTAAAACCCAACGCGATTCCATGCACAGAGATTGCCCTGCCTTTTCCACACAATCAGTCGAAATTAGTCTACAATGCTGTGACAAAAACATATGACTATTATGAGTACGGAAAAGCACATGTTGATCCACAGCACAACAATGCACAGCTTACCTTTAAGAATCTGTTGATACAGGATACGACTTTCGCACAGCTCGACCGCAATGGATATATGATTTACAATGTGATTGATGTGGGCCGTTCTGGCTATTACATTACAAATGGAAAGGCGATTGAAGTTGTCTGGGCAAAGGTAGGAGAGAATGCACCGACAATTTATTTTGACAAACTGACAGGGGAACAATTGCAGATCAATACAGGAAAAACTTATATTGCACTGGTTCCTTCTGACACATGGGCAAATGTTGCAATAAAGTAATTTTGAAAAATTTAAAAGTATAATCGTTTAGCCATGCACAATGAATGGTACATGGCTAAACTATAACTTAAGGTGGAGGAGTTATTATGAAAAATACCAAAAAATCATTGATGATAGCGGCTGTTTTGGCAGGAAGTATCGCTGCGATGTCCGGTTGTGGTGCCTCAAATAAACCGACAGTGGAGAATACAACAGAGTCTGCAGCGCAAGTACAATCTGTTTCGGAGATACAGACAGAAGTAGAATCCAAAACAGAAGTTGTGTCTGAGACAGAAACTGCATCTGAGATAGAAACTGAAACTGAGACAGAGACAGAAACTATGTCTGAGACAGAGACTACATCAAAGACGGAGACAGAAAAGCAGTCCGAGACAAAAACAGAAGCAGGGCTGCAGTCGGAAGCGCAGAAACCACCAATGGAAACACAGACAACATCAGAGCCAGTTTTAGAGTCTGTTGCTGTGGCAGAAGGTTCTGTGTCGGAGGGGGATTTTGCTGTGCTTGTAAAAGGAACCGCAATTCCTCTTGGAGGAGATATGAGAAATTATGTTGGTCTGTTGGGCGACCCTGACGATTTTGCTTCTGCAAAAAGCTGTACAGAGGCGGGAGAGGATAAAGTTTATACCTATGGCGGCGCAGTAATCTATACTTATATTACAAATGGCGCAGATATTATATCGCTGATTGAGGTGACAGGCGGCGAAGCACTTCCTTCTGGAATCCATATTGGCAGTACAAAGGATGAAGTGATTGCGGCATATGGAAGTAATTATACAGAAGATGGAACAGAACTTTTGTATCAAATTGGAAACAAGACAATTGGATTGCAGATGACAAATGAGAAAGTATCCTTTATGGAGTTGTTTGGGTTATAAGGAATAATTCATTATTTAGCCCTATGAGGAAACCAGAATGAACAAAGAAAAACTTACAGCGTGGGGATTTGTAATGATATTTTTTATCCTGTGTATCATTCCCTCCGCAGGAATGTTGTTTTATCATTCCGAACTTGCAGAAAACCGGACACTTTCAGAGAAACCGGTATTTTGGACAGAAGAAGGAAAGTGGAATCGAAATTTTTTTGATGAGTTACAAACTTATGTATCAGAGCATTTTGCTTTTCGCGGAGAGCTTGTGGAGGCAGACAGCTTGATAAAGTATCAACTGCTGCGCACGCCCAGTGATGATCAGGTTGTAATTGGAAAAAAAGGGTGGCTGTATTTTGGACAGACGCTTGCAGATTATGCCGGTGTTACGCTATCCGACGAGGAGATTGACAACATTGCAAACACCTTAGCAGAAGTGACGCAATATGTAGAACATATGGGAAAACAACCGCTGTTTGTCATTGTGCCAAATAAAAACAGTATTTATCCAGAATATATGCCAGCACGGTTTGGAGACAAGGCAGAGCGCCGAAATCTCACTTTGCTACAACAATGCATGACAGACCAAGAAATTCCCTTTGTGGATGCATATCAGTTATTGCTTGCGCACAAAGACACAGAGGCGTTGTACTTACATGAGGATACACACTGGAATTACACAGGTGCTAGACTTGTGTTAAATGAGATTTATGCAGCATTTGGACTCTCTGAACAGTATTCCCTTACGGGGTATACTATGGAAGAAAACCATGAACCCGATCTGTATAAAATCTTGTTTCCATCAAAAGAACACTTTGAAGCACAACATATCTATAAAGACAATAAACCATATGATTATGTAGGAAGACTTCACAGCTTGGATGATATTACAATTCGGACGACTTCGCCGGCGCAAAATGGTGAATCCATCTTGGTGTATCGCGACAGCTTTGGCAGAGCAATGATTCCCTTTATGGGCGGTTCCTTTTCGCAGGCGGTCTTTAACCGCTCTACACCGTATGATCTCTCACTGATAGAAAAGACGGAATGCAACTATGTATTATTTGAGATAGTAGAGCGCAATTTACAAGATCTTGGTCAGATTGTTGTTCCTAAATAAATTGATACATATAAAAGTAACGGCAAGCGTTTGCAGGACGGAGCGGTTGCTTTTTTTGTGGCAAAAAATCAAACGGTTATTCGTTTATATTTTTCGGTTTAAGAAATTCTTGAATGCCGTAATTTCTTGTGATATAATAAACCGATTATGTAAGGAATTGTAGAGAAATAACTGAATTTGTATCACTTATTTTTCTACAATTCCTAAAAGAAAGCACAGGTGATAAGATGAAGGCATTTTTGATTTTGGAAGATGGCACCGTTTTTGAGGGGACCCATATCGGTGCGCACAAAAAAGAAGTAATCAGTGAAATCGTTTTTAACACTTCTATGGCAGGTTATCTTGAAGTGCTCACCGATCCGTCCTATGCGGGTCAAGCAGTATGTATGACTTATCCATTAATCGGAAACTATGGCATCTGCACAGATGATATGGAGTCAAAGAAACCTTGGCCTGACGGCTTCATTGTCAGAGAATTATCTAGAAACTTCAGCAATTTCAGAGCAGACTTTTCCATTCAACAATTTTTAGAACAGAATAATGTATTAGGTATTGCAGGGATTGACACAAGAGCACTCACTAAGATTCTGCGTGAAAAAGGCACGATGAACGGTATGATAACGACCGATGAACAATACAAAAAAGACGAAATATTACCAAGATTAAAAGCCTACACAACGGGTAAAGTCGTTGAGAAAGTTACCTGTAAAGAAAAATATGAAATCCAAGGGGTTCGAGATTTGTCAGAGAATGGTGCACTTTCTGGAAGTGCAAAGTTTGTGCCAGAAGATTATAAGGCTGGAAAAAGAGAGAAAAAACCCTCTCTTGTCAAAAAGCTAAATGGCGCAGGCAAGAAAGTTGCACTTCTTGACTTTGGTATGAAAGACAATATTGCTTATTCTCTCAAAATAAGAGGATGCGATGTCACTGTTTATCCGGCAACGACGCCCGCCACAGAAATTATTGCGGCAAATCCCAATGGCATTATGCTCTCAAATGGTCCTGGCGATCCAAAAGAATGTACTTCTATTATAGCGGAAATCAAAAAATTATATGATACAAATATTCCAATTTTTGCAATTTGCCTAGGGCATCAGTTGATGGCGCTCGCTACAGGAGCAGATACGTACAAAATGAAGTATGGGCATAGAGGGGGCAATCACCCTGTCAAAGATCTTGCTACTGGCAGAGTATATATTTCCTCACAGAATCATGGTTATGTGGTGGATATGGACAAACTAGACTCTAAGGTTGCAACACCTGCTTTTGTCAACGTAAATGATGGTACAAATGAGGGGTTATCTTATACGGGGAAAAATATTTTTACGGTTCAGTTCCATCCTGAGGCATGTTGCGGTCCGCAAGACTCGGGTTATCTGTTTGATCGATTTATTGATATGATGGAGGTGACAAGATAATGCCCAAGAACCCAAATGTGAAAAAAGTAATGGTGATTGGTTCTGGACCAATTATAATTGGACAGGCTGCGGAATTTGACTATGCAGGCACACAGGCATGTCGCTCGCTCAAAGAGGAAGGAATTGAAGTAGTACTTGTAAATTCTAATCCAGCAACAATTATGACGGACAGAGATATTGCGGATAAAGTTTATATTGAGCCTTTGACAATAAAAGTTTTAGAACAGATTATTGAAAAGGAAAAACCGGATTCTATCCTGCCAACGCTTGGCGGACAGGCAGGGTTAAATCTTGGCATGGAGCTTGAGGAGAGTGGATTTCTGGCTTCTCATCACGTAAAACTGCTTGGCACGACAGCCGCCACTATCAGAAAGGCGGAGGATAGACAGGCGTTTAAGGACACAATGGAAAAAATTGGAGAACCTTGTGCGGCGTCGCTTGTGGTTGAGAATGTTGAGGACGGTGTGGCGTTCACCAAAACAATCGGTTATCCGGTAGTGTTGCGTCCGGCATATACGCTTGGCGGGAGTGGCGGCGGTATTGCGCACAATCAACTTGAACTCGAAGAAATCCTTGAAAATGGTCTGCGGCTTTCCCGTGTAGGGCAAGTTCTTGTGGAGCGTTGTATTGCGGGCTGGAAAGAGATTGAGTACGAGGTGATGCGCGACAGCGTCGGAAATTGTATTACGGTGTGTAATATGGAAAATATTGACCCAGTTGGTGTTCACACAGGTGACAGCATTGTTGTAGCGCCTTCGCAGACTTTAAGCGACAAAGAATACCAGATGCTGCGCACCTCCGCGCTCAATATTATTTCGGAATTAAATATTACAGGCGGCTGTAATGTACAGTTTGCACTTCATCCGACGAGTTTTGAATATTGTGTAATTGAGGTCAATCCTCGTGTGAGTCGTTCCTCTGCACTGGCTTCCAAAGCAACAGGGTATCCGATTGCAAAGGTTGCGGCAAAAATTGCGCTGGGCTACACATTAGATGAGATTAAAAATGCGATTACAGGCAAGACTTATGCAAGTTTTGAACCGACTTTGGATTACTGCGTGGTAAAGATGCCACGACTTCCTTTTGACAAGTTTATCACAGCAAAGAGAACACTTACCACACAGATGAAAGCAACCGGGGAAGTTATGAGTATCTGTACAAACTTTGAAGGGGCATTAATGAAGGCAATTCGCTCGCTTGAACAGCATGTGGACTGCCTTAGAAGTTATGATTTCTCGGAACTTGACAAAGAGGCATTACTGCGGCGTATGCAGAGAGTGGATGACCAGCGCATCTATGTCATTGCGGAAGCCCTTAGAAAAGGGATAGACTATGATACAATCTATGATATCACGCGGATTGACCGCTGGTTTATTGACAAGATTGCTGTGTTGGTGGAAATGGAGCACGCACTAGAGACAAAGCCTCTTACATTGGAATTGTTAAAAGAGGCAAAGCGGCTGGAGTTTCCTGACAGTGTGATTGCGCGGCTGGCTGGCATGGAAGAGTCAAAAGTAAAACAGATGCGCTATACAAATCATGTGACTGCTTCCTTTAAGATGGTAGACACTTGTGCGGCAGAGTTTGAGGCAAGTACCCCTTATTATTATTCGTGTTATGATGGTGTCAATGAGGCGGTGGAGACAAACCCGCCGAAAAAAGTGCTTGTGCTTGGCTCAGGACCCATTCGCATCGGACAGGGAGTTGAGTTTGATTACTGTTCTGTTCATGCGACATGGGCATTTGCAAAGGCAGGATATGAGACGATTATTGTCAATAATAATCCTGAGACGGTCAGCACAGATTTTGATATTGCTGACAAACTTTATTTTGAGCCGCTTACGCCGGAGGACGTAGAAAATATTGTCAATATTGAGAAGCCTGACGGCGCAGTAGTGCAATTTGGTGGTCAGACGGCAATTAAACTTACAGAAAGTTTAATGAAAATGGGCGTTCCAATATTAGGAACAAAAGCAGAAGATGTTGACGCGGCAGAAGATAGAGAATTATTTGACAAGATTCTCGAAGATACACAGATTCCACGTGCAGCGGGTGGTACAGTCTACACGGCAGAGGAAGCAAAAGCAGTTGCAAATCGTCTAGGATATCCAGTGCTTGTCAGACCTTCGTATGTGCTTGGCGGACAAGGGATGCAGATTGCAATTTCCGACAAGGAGATTGAGGAGTTTATGGAAATTATCAATCGCATTGCGCAGGATCACCCAATTCTTGTCGATAAATACTTGCAGGGAAAGGAACTTGAAGTGGATGCGGTGTGCGATGGCACAGATATTTTAATTCCAGGAATTATGGAGCATATTGAGAGAACGGGTGTTCATTCCGGCGATTCGATTTCTGTTTATCCAGCACACACAATAACGACAAAAGTGAAAGAAACCATTACAGAATATACACGGCGACTTGCAAAGGCACTGCATGTCAAGGGACTGATTAATATTCAGTTTATTGCGGTTGGAGAGGAAGTGTTTGTGATTGAGGTCAATCCTCGTTCTTCAAGAACCGTTCCTTATATTAGTAAAGTGACTGGAATCCCAATTGTAGACCTTGCGACAGAAGTGATTATTGGAAAGACGATTCGGGAGCTTGGATATGAGCCAGGATTACAAAAAGAAGCTGCATATGTCGCGATTAAAATGCCTGTATTTTCTTTTGAGAAAATTAGAGGAGCGGAAATCAGCCTTGGACCAGAAATGAAATCAACAGGAGAGTGCCTTGGCATTGCGAAAACTTTTAATGAAGCACTATACAAAGCATTTCTGGGGGCTGGGATAGACTTGCCAAGACATAAGCGAATGATTATTACAGTAAAGGATGCAGACAAGGGAGAGGCAATTGAGATTGGAAAGCGCTTTGAAAAATTAGGGTATACTATCTATGCGACACGCAGCACTGCAAAGGCGCTAAATGACGCAGGTGTCAAAGCAAAAAAAGTCAATAAAATTCAGCAGGAATCACCGACTGTTATGGACTTGATTTTAGGACATAAGATTGACCTTGTGATTGATACACCGACACAAGGGCGTGACAAGTCAAGAGATGGATTTTTGATTCGCAGAACTTCTATTGAGACTGGTGTGAATTGTATTACAGCATTAGATACGGCAAAGGCACTTGCCACAAGCTTGGAAAATAAGAATGAGAATCCATTGACGCTTGTAAATATAACAGAATTGTGAGAGAGCATATGGCAACACAGAAACAAAAATCAATGAATGCAAGGAACTTTCAACGAGAGTTGGATAAAATACTAGAACAACTTACAGTTACACCGCGCTTACTGTTGCATAGTTGTTGTGCACCATGCAGCAGTTATGTACTTGAATATTTAAGACAATATTTTAAGATTACGGTATTTTATTACAATCCAAATATCTCGATGGAGGCGGAATATCAAAAGCGTGTGACAGAGCAAAAACGTTTGATTGACGCCTATAATCAACTGGATAGCGGATATTCGATTTCTGTCATAGAAGGGGATTATGAACCAGAAATTTTCTATGCGGCTGCAAAAGGTTTGGAGCAGTGTCCAGAAGGTGGGGAACGCTGTTTTGCTTGTTATGAGCTGCGGTTGAGAAAAACAGCAGAGCTTGCCAAAGAGTTAGAACAGGATTATTTTACAACCACGCTCACGATCAGTCCACTAAAGAATGCCGCAAAGTTAAATGAGATTGGAGAGTCTTTGGCACAACAGTATCAAATACCATGGCTTCCATCTGATTTTAAGAAGAAAAATGGTTATAAGCGATCGATTGAATTGTCGGCAGAATATGATTTATATCGACAGAATTATTGTGGGTGTGTGTACTCGCAAAAGTAGCGAGGAATAGATGGAGGGAACAATGAAAAAAATATTAAATTTGATTTCTGATGAAATGATGCAGGCGTTTGAACAGGCAGGCTATGAACGTGCGCTCGGAAAGGTAACACCGTCAAATCGCCCTGACTTGTGTGAATATCAATGTAACGGCGCAATGGCAGGTGCGAAACAATACAAAAAAGCGCCGATTATGATTGCAAATGATGTTGCGGCAAAGCTTTCTGACAGTGCAGTGTTTGAGAAAGTAGAGGCAGTTGCGCCTGGATTTTTAAACCTGACATTAAAAAAAGAATTTGTGGGAAATTATGTGAAAGATATGCGTGTTGACCCAAAATATGGTTTGAAAGAGAACGAAACTCCTGCGACAATCATTATAGATTATGGCGGACCCAATATTGCAAAGCCGTTGCACATAGGACACCTTCGCTCTGCCATTATCGGAGAGAGTGTGAAACGCATTTTAAGATATATAGGACATAATGTAATTGGGGATGTACATCTGGGCGACTGGGGATTACAGATGGGGTTGGTTATGAATGAGCTCAAAATCAGAAAACCAGAACTTGTATATTTTGATGAAACCTATACAGGAATGTATCCAGAAGAACCACCATTTACCCTATCAGAGCTTGAAGAACTTTATCCTTTTGCAAGTAAGCGCTCCAAAGAAGATGACGCATACAAGGCAGATGCTATGAATTGTACCTTTAAACTACAAAGTGGTGTAAAGGGATACCGCGCACTCTGGAATCATATTATTGCTGTTTCTGTCACCGATTTAAAGAAAAATTATGAGCGGTTGAATGTAGTGTTTGATTTGTGGAACGGGGAATCTGCTGTGCATGACATGATACCGGGAATGGTTGATGCCATGAAAAAGGAGGGTTATGCATATCTAAGTGAAGGAGCTCTGGTGGTTGATGTTAAGGAGGATACAGATACGAAGGAAATTCCTCCTTGTATGATATTAAAATCGGACGGAGCAGCGCTCTACAATACGACAGACCTTGCGACAATTATGATGCGCATGGAACAAAATAAGCCAGATAAGATTATCTATATGACAGATAAGCGCCAAGAACTTTATTTTGAGCAGGTATTTCGCTGTGCAAGGAAGACAAAACTTGTGAAGCCTGAGACTGAGTTGACATTTATCGGTTTTGGAACGATGAACGGTAAAGATGGGAAACCATTTAAAACGCGTGATGGTGGTGTGATGCGTCTTGAGAGTTTGATTCAGGAAATTCATGACGAGATGCTCAAGAAGATTACGGAGAATCGCAATATAGAGGATGAGGAAGCAAGGCAAACGGCGGAGACTGTCGCACTTGCTGCATTAAAATATGGCGATTTGTCCAATCAGGCAAGCAAAGATTATATTTTTGACATTGACCGGTTTACGTCGTCGGAGGGTGATACAGGTCCTTATATCCTGTACACAATTGTGCGTATTAAATCGATTCTTGCAAAATATATAGAAAATGGTGGTAATCTACAGACAATCTATTCTGATATTAAGTCACCTGTGAATAACAGTGAAAAACAGTTGATGATGGAACTTGCAAAGTTTAATTCAAGTGTTGAGGTAGCGGCTGAAGAATATGCACCGCATAAGCTCTGCGCCTATATTTATGACCTTGCAAATGCATTTAATCATTTTTATCATGAGACTAAGATTCTTGCGGAGGAGGATATGAGCAGAAAGGCTGGATGGATTGCACTTCTTACACTTACAAGGGACGTGCTTGAAACTTCGATAGATTTGCTTGGATTTTCGGCACCAGAGAGAATGTAGAACAAACCCGACTGAAAAGCAGTCGGGTTTGTTTTTGTGTATAGTCCTATGAAGTAAGGGGAAGGAAAATCTATAGAGAAAATGTTATCTGTTGAAATATAACTGAAAAGTTAATTAAAAAATAGTAAAAGTATATAGGAAATTGCAAAAGAAGGAGAACACGTTAAACTAGAATATAAAAAATTTGTAAAAGTATTAAAATAAACGCACAAAAGAGTGCAGAATTATTTTAAATAATTTACATAAAAAGTGATTTTTTGTAGCATTTTTTTAAATTATATAGTTTGATATGTCAATATGATAAAAAAAGTAATTTTTTTACACAGAAAATAGGCAATATTATATACTCGATAAAAACTTTGTGGTAAAATAAAAAATAAATAGTAGCGCAAAACGGTTCAAATAACTGTGCGAAAACAAAACAGTTATCTAAAATATAAACTATGAGAAGGGGGCATGTACATTATGTACGAAAATCAGAAGGGGCTAATCTTTACAAATGATAAGTGTATTGGCTGTAACAAATGTATTTCAGTCTGCCCAGTTATTGTTGCAAACAGAGCTGTTATGACAAAGGAAGGATTCCAAAGGATAGAGGTGGACGGCGATAAGTGTATTGCATGTGGTGCCTGTTTTGACGCATGTGAACACAATGCAAGAGAATTTGTTGATGATACAGAGGAATTTTTTGCAGCACTTGCAAAGGGAGAACGAATATCCATTTTGTGGGCACCTGCGTTTGCTGCAAATTATCCAAATGAATACAAAAAGATTCTTGGTGGATTGAAAAAAATGGGAGCAAATCGTATTATTAGTGTCAGCTTTGGCGCAGATATTACTACGTGGGGATATATCAAATATATTTCGGAACATCATTTTACTGGTGGTATTTCTCAGCCATGTCCGGCGATTGTAAATTATGTGGAGCATTACATACCAGAGTTGATACCAAAACTTATTCCAGTACAAAGTCCGCTTATGTGCGCTGCGATCTATGCAAAAAAATATTTAAACATTACGGATAAACTTGCGTTTATTAGTCCGTGTATTGCCAAAAAAGATGAGATTAATGACCCTAAGAACAAGGGGTATGTTAGCTATAATGTGACTTTTGACCATCTGATTCAGTATGCAAGAAAGCACAATATTAAAGCGGAGCCAGCACCAGATGAAATCGAATATGGTCTAGGTTCTATCTACCCAATGCCGGGTGGATTGAAGGAAAATGTATATTGGTTTTGTGGTGAGGAAGTGTTTATCCGTCAGATTGAAGGGGAGAAACATGCCTATGAATTTCTGGAGGATTATAGGAAAAGAGTTCTCGCAGGAAAGAGACTTCCATTTATGGTCGATGCACTTAACTGTTCAAAGGGCTGTATCTATGGTACAGGTATAGAGGAGAACAAGACAGAAACAGACGATATTCTTTATGAACTTCAAGCGATTAAGGAGGCGAGCAAATCCAATAGAAAGAGCAGTGCATGGGCAAGAAAAGCGACGCCAGCACAACGACTTAAAAGCCTTAATAAGCAGTTTGCATGTCTGGATCTCAAGGATTTTATGCGCGAATATACAGACAAATCAAATGGAAATAAGATACAGATACCAAATTCGTCAGAATTAAGTGCCATTTTTGCCGATATGAAAAAGAATACTACAATATCACAACATATTAATTGTAGCGCATGTGGATATGATACTTGTGTAGAAATGGCGACTGCAATTCACAATAAATGCAATAATAAAAATAGTTGTGTCCATTACATTAAAAATATGGCAGAGCAGGAGAAAGAACGTATACAAGAAATTTCTTATGAAGTGGAAGCAAAGAACGACGAGATGGCAAAAAAGAATGCGACAATTGAGGAGATGGTTGGAGAGGCATACGGTGAATTTAACACCTTGAATATATCTATTGATGAGATGATTGATGGCAATAATAACAATGCAGAAGAAAGTACAAACATTAGTATGGCTATGATGAAGGTTGTTAATTTCTGTGATGATATGAGAAAATCATTTGGTGAGATTCATGAGCTTTTGGAACAGCTTGGCGGGAATAATGAGAACATTACAAAAGTGGCGGCCAAGACGAACCTTTTGTCACTAAATGCTTCTATTGAAGCAGCAAGAGCCGGTGAAGTTGGAAAAGGATTTGCAGTGGTTGCACAGGAGATTAAGACTTTAAGTGATGTGAGCAGAGGTGCCGCAGATGACAGCAGCAAGAACAAAGACCAGATTGTGACAGCGATTGCAAGACTTATGGAGAGTTCGGATAATCTAATACAAATTGTCGACAATGTAAATGAACGAATCTCAAATCTAGCGGCAAGTACAGAGGAGATTGCTGCGTCTGCCACAATGATAGGACAAGTAGCATCAGAATTACATAACAAATTTGACCGAATCAAGGCGCTTTAGACACAAAATTTTAAGGATTGAAGTTTTTCGCAATAAAGTGTATAATCAATCTGATACCTTAAATTAAATCAAGGAAAGAGAGACGAAAATATGAGCAGTAAAATACCATACAAAATTTATCTGGAAGAAAATGAGATGCCAAAGCAGTGGTATAATGTCAGGGCAGATATGAAGAACAAACCTGCGCCAATATTGAATCCAGCAACGATGAAGCCAATTACAATCGACGAGTTATCCCCTATTTTTTGCGAGGAATTGGCAAGACAAGAATTGGATGATACCACCCCTTATTTTGATATACCGCAGGAGATTCGCGACTTTTATAGAATGTACCGTCCATCGCCGCTCACACGTGCATACTGTCTTGAGAAAAAATTGGATACACCGGCACACATTTATTATAAATTTGAAGGAAATAATACATCGGGAAGCCACAAACTTAACTCAGCAATCGCACAGGCTTACTACGCAAAACAGCAAGGGTTAAAGGGTGTGACTACTGAGACCGGAGCAGGACAGTGGGGAACAGCGCTCTCTATGGCATGTTCTTATTTTGAACTGGATTGTCAGGTATATATGGTAAAAGTGTCCTATGAACAAAAACCTTTTCGGCGCGAGGTTATGCGAACCTACGGGGCAAAAGTGACACCTTCACCCTCTATGCTGACAAGTGTTGGCCGCAAGATTAACGAGCAATTTCCGGGGACATCGGGAAGCCTTGGCTGTGCGATTTCAGAGGCGGTGGAGGCCGCTACAACACAGGAAGGATATCGCTATGTGCTCGGGTCTGTGCTTTCCCAAGTTCTTTTGCACCAGACGATTATTGGATTAGAAACAAAGTCTGCGCTGGATAAATATGGAATTAAAGCGGACATGATTATTGGCTGTGCAGGTGGCGGTTCTAACTTGGGCGGATTGATTTCTCCATTTGTGGGTGACATGCTTCGCGGTGAGGCCAATTATGAAATTATAGCAGTAGAGCCAGCTTCTTGCCCTAGTTTAACAAGAGGAGTCTATGCATATGACTATTGTGACACAGGAAAAATTTGTCCATTGACAAAGATGTATACACTGGGAAGTGGATTTATTCCATCTGCAAATCATGCCGGAGGACTGCGCTATCACGGCATGAGTTCGATTGTATCACAACTGTATGAAGATGGTATTCTCTCTGCAAGAAGCGTGGAGCAGACAGAAGTGTTTAAGGCTGCACAGACCTTTGCAAAAGTAGAGGGGATTCTGCCAGCGCCTGAGAGCAGTCATGCAATCAAAGTAGCGATTGACGAGGCTTTGAAATGCAAAGAGACTGGAGAGGAGAAAAATATTGTCTTTGGTCTTACAGGAACAGGATACTTTGATATGGTTGCATACCAGAAATTTAATGATGGTAAAATGTCAGATTATATTCCTTCAGAGGAGGAACTTGCAAAGAGCATTGCATCTTTGCCAAAAGTTGAGATGCAATAAGAAATTGAGAAAAACCGGACGCGGGTAGCATTTGCTGCGTAGTTTCTTTCCGCGTTCGTGTGCATAATAAAAGGACTGGTTTTTCCAGTCCTTTTATTAAAATTATAATTAAGTTACTTATACAACGCGTCTGTATGCAATCGATACTTGCGCGACCTACACACTACTTTTTCCACGGCATGGGTTTGTACAATCGAGTAGGGGAAAGTTTATCTTTCCCCTACTCGCGTGCCGGACGCGGGCAGCATTTGCTGCTTATTTCCTCTCCGCGTCCATGTGCATAAAAAATGGGGCCTACAGGGCTCGAACCTGTGACCCTCTGCTTGTAAGGCAGATGCTCTCCCAGCTGAGCTAAGACCCCAA
>CAJUAE010000062.1 GCA_910583965.1 uncultured Lachnospiraceae bacterium | reverse complement strand
CAGCAAGTTCATAATAAATGATGTCGTTTGGAAGCCTTCGTGAAACAACCCTGTTTATAAAGAAACATTTTATTGCTTATTTAGAGAGAAGGTAGTATTATAAAACTATGGAAATAATATCGAAGAATATAACTGTCGAAATTTTTTTGATATAATATGTAAAGTTTCTGCATAGATGCAAAAAGATTTTGAGAAGTTATACAAACAAAAGGAGGGAACCCTATTGAACTTTGAATTGGTAGAAGAAGACAATATTAAAGTAAACAAACACACATATTTTTATGATTATGATGATGGCAGCGTTGAGGGCATGATTCAGGAGATTATGGAGACACCACAATTTTCAACTTTGAGTGAATTGGTTATTGGTGATTGGGGAGAAGCGTGGGATGACGGTTGTCAACCAATCATTGATGGCATTGTAGCAAATGCAGATAAATTTTCGCACATCAACAAATTGTTTATTGGAAATATGGATTATGAGGCCTGTGAAGTATCCTGGATTATTCAGGGAAATTACAGTGAGATTTGGTCTGCAATGCCGCAGCTAAAAGAACTAACCGTCAAAGGTAGTATGAATTTGCAATTAGGAGATGATATCTGTCATGAGAACCTAGAAGCGTTGACAATTATCTGTGGGGGATTGCCGAAAGATGTTATAAAGTCTATTCAAAAGGCAAAATTTCCCAAGTTAAAAAAATTGCTTCTCTTTATCGGGGTTGATGATTATGGTTTTGATGGGGATGCAGACACTATTAAAGAACTTTTGGAACAGGCAGATTTTCCCGAGCTTACTTATCTTGGTATCACGAACAGTGAAATACAAGACGAGTTGACGGAAGTTGTTTTAAACAGTAAATTTATGGGACAGATTAGTGTTTTGGATTTGTCAAATGGGACGATATCAGACAAGGGTGGTGCACTGATTTTAGAAAAAATCTCTGACTATCCAAATATCAACAAGCTAGATTTACATCATAATTATTTTACAGATGAAATGGTCGAGAGATTAGAAGCACTTCCAATTAAAGTAGATGTTTCTGATCAGGATGAAGCTGATATTGATGAGGATGATGGTGAGATTTACATGTATGCCATTTTGACAGAATGAGACAAGCTGTGATATTAGGCAGTCCAGATACCAAGAGGACAATATATCTGAAAAAGGCAGCGGAACAGGAAGGATTGCCTATAATTTTTGTGGATTGGAAAAGTTGGACAAAACAGCACTCTCTGCCTGCGGTAGAGGCACTTTTGATAAAAATCGATCCACCGCTATGGTCTAGTTGTTCTCTTGAGGAATTAAACAAATTAACGGACGAGTATATGTATCAGCTCAAAGAACTGCATCGATTATCGCAGACGCGAAAGATTACATTTTTAAATGAACCTTTTGTGATAGCTGAACTGTTGGATAAGAGGGCGTGTAAAATGAAGCTACAACAGGCAGGAGTGCGTGTGACAGAAGTGTTGCAGATGCCAGTTTGTCTGAGTAGTGGAAAGGATACTGTAGAGTTACTTTTTGAGGAGATGCGCAGACAGAGGGTTCATCAAGTGTTTATTAAACCAGTAAAAGGTTCTGGTGCAGCGGGAGTTTCTGCACTGCGTTGGCAGCCGCAGACAGGACAAATGGTACTCTATACTTGTGCTTTACTACAGGCAGATTCCACATTTGTAAATACGAAACGGCTGAGACGTTTTACCAATAAAGAGGAAATTATTCCTTTGTTGCGCTGCATTTTAGATTTGGACTGCATTGTGGAACGGTGGTATGCCAAGTCTAAATATCATGGATATTCTTATGATTTGCGGGTTGTAATGCAGGAGGGACAATTAGACTTTCTGTTAGCAAGGCTCTCAAAAGGACCGATTACCAATCTTCATTTAAATAATCATCCTGTAGAGATTGCTATGTTGGGATTGTCTCAACATACGCTTGAAGAAATAGCACAGTTATGTAGGGAGAGTATGGCACTTTATCCTGGACTGCGGAGTGCGGGGATTGATATTTTATTGGAAAAAGGAAGTTTGCGGCCAAGAATTATAGAAATGAATGGACAAGGCGATTTAATTTATCAAGATATTTATCACGAAAATAAGATTTATTGTCATCAAGCAAAGATGATAAAAGAATGGTTGCAAGAAAATAGGGAGTAAAAAATGAGTGAAGATACAGTTCAGACAACGGCGCATGAAGTGCCATTTCGGTTGTTTGCATCTGCCAGAAAAGAGCGAAAACCTTCAGTGGATATGATGCAAGTGGTGGGAGCTTCTGATATTCTGTTTGTGTGTTTGGATACACTACGTTATGATGTGGCGGTGCAGGAGGAAGCTTCTGGTGGCACCCCTGTATTAAATCAATATGGATTATGGCAAAAGCGACAGGCGCCAGGGAATTTTACGTATCCTTCGCATCATGCGATGTTTGCAGGATTTCTACCTTGTCCGTTCGAGGCAAAAAACGTGACGGACAGGGAACTTTTATTTTTTCCCAAAGCGATTGGTCTTGGAAATAAGACACCAGAAGGAGCATTTAGCTTTTCTGGAAGTACAATTATGGAGGGGCTTGAAAAAGAAGGATATGAAACGTGGTGTGTAGGTGGAGTAGCATTTTTTGACAAACGTTCAGATTTGGGAAAAGTGTTTCCTTCTTATTTTCAAAAGAGTTATTGGAATCCGTCTTTTGGTTGTCTAGCGAAGGACAGCACAAAAAATCAGGTGGATTTTATACTGAAAAAAGTTGCGAAAGCGGACTCAGAACAGCATATTTTCCTGTATTTAAATGTGGATGCAATCCATTATCCAAATTATTTTTATTTTGAGGGTGCCTCTAATGATAGCGTTCAAAGTCATGCAGCCGCACTTCGATATGTAGATGGAGAGTTGGGTAGATTGTTTGCAGAATGGAAAAAGCTGCGGGGGAGTACATTTGTAATTTGTTGTTCCGATCATGGAACTTGTTATGGAGAGGATGGCTGCCAATTTCATGGTGTCAATCATCCAATAGTAAACACTGTTCCATATAAGCATTTTTTTATTTGATTGTTTTATGATTACAGTTTACTTGTTTGTCAAACTAGCACTGCGGCTAGTAATGTTTTGTGAAAGAAGGGGGTAAAAGTGAATCCCTATATTCAATATATGTACAGTTATCCGCATAAGACTGCATACCGTCCACTGACAGGTGTTCGTTTTTGTGACTATGTTTCAGCTTTGGCAGGAAAAGGACATGGTTTATATTTGCATATTCCTTTTTGCCAGTCAAAATGTGGCTATTGCAATTTGTTTTCTGTGACTGGTATGGGACAGGAAGAAATTGACAAATATCTTGATACAATAAGGCGACAGAGTGCGCAGTATGAAGAAGTTCTAGAATCGGTTCAAACGGAGTTTTCTGAATTGGTGATTGGTGGCGGAACGCCTTTGTTCTTGACAGAAAGACAACTTGAACAAATGTTTAATATTGTGGAGCAGCATTTTCGTTTTTCACAAAAGCGGGAATTGGTGGTGGAAACTGCTCCAAATCAGACAACAAAAGAAAAGCTTACAATCTTAAAACAGGCTGGGGTGTCGCGTGTCAGTATGGGGATTCAGAGTTTTTCTGACAGAGAACTTAAAACACTAAAAAGACAACATACCGCTCAGAAGGCAAGAGAGGCACTAGAACTGATAAAAACTTGTGATTTTCCTTGTATTAATGTAGATTTTATTTATGGGATTCCAGGGCAAACAGAGACAAGTTTACTGGATTCGCTAAAAGAAGCCCTGCGGTTTGAGCCGGAGGAAATTTTTTTGTATCCATTGTATGTAAAACACGGTGCGCGTATGGAACGCGAAGGTGTTGTTTTGGAGCCAGAAGCTATTTTTGCACAGTATCAGGCGGCGCGTGCTTTTCTTTGGGCGGAAGGATATCGCCAGGATTCTATGCGACGATTTGTACGCCAGAAAGTAGCGCGTGTTTTTTCAGAGTGTGGATTTGGTACTTCCATTGGACTGGGGTGTGGTGGCAGAAGTTATCTCGGCAATCTTCATTTTTGTAGTCCTTATGTGATTACTAGAAGTGCATGTATTGAGTGTCTAAAAGATTATGAAAGCACAAAAGATTTTATGGAAATTACACATGGAATTTTGCTCTCTGAACAGGAGCAGAAAAGACGATATCTTATACGGCATTTACTAATTCGCCCTGGATTGAATCGAAGTCGATATCAAGCGTTATTTGGAAAAGATGTGTTGGAGGAGTTTCCTGTGTTGCATGAGTGGATGAAACAGGGATTTGTAGAGTTACAGGACGAGTTTGGAGAAGCAACGTATTTTGCTTTGACCGATGTAGGATTGGGTTTTTCTGATTATATTGGACCGAAATTAATTTCTGAAGAAGTAAATAAAGCGATGCACGAGTGGGAGACTATTTATGGACAAACATATGATTTTATATCGAGGAAGTCTTAAAAGTTGTAATTATCATTGTTCTTACTGTCCATTTTCAAAGCATTCTATGTCAGAGCGAGAACTTGAAAAGGATAGAATGCAATGGTTTTCCTTTGTTGAAAGTGTTCAAAAAAAGGCAAAGACAATGCATATCGGTGCGCTGATGGTTGTGCCTTATGGCGAGGCAATGATTCACTCTTGGTATTGGCAAGGTCTGGCGTATCTTAGTGCGCAGATAGAATTAGAAGCAGTGGGAATACAGACCAATCTGAGTTTCTCTGTATCCGATTTTTTATATTGTTTTGAAAACGCAGGAGGTGTACTAGCAAAGTTAAGACTTTGGGCGACATTCCACCCAGAAATGACATCTGTGTCAGAATTTGCTGCAAAATGCAAAATTCTTGCAAAAAAAGGGATTTCTATTTGTGCAGGAAGTGTTGGCGTACCAGAAAATTTAAATTTGTTGCAAACGTTAAAACAAGAGTTGCATTCCTCAAATGAAAATGGACAGGATATTTATCTCTGGGTCAATAAAATGGATGGTTTAAGGCGTTCGTATACACAAAAAGAGTGTATGGATTTTTTGGAGATTGACCCTTACTTTCAAAGAGAATTGGTATTGATTTCTGCCAACACAGCACTTTGCCAGGGGCGCTTATTTGTGGAAGCCGACGGAAAAATGCGCACTTGTAATATTAGCGCGACTTTAAGTGATGGAAAGCGTTGGGAAACATTGGAGGAGTTTCCGAATCCAGAATGTAGTCGAAAACAGTGTTCCTGCTATCTTGCATATGGAGGGCGGGAAGATTTTATGAATCAGATTTTATTTGGTCCTTATCCGCTGTTTCGGATTCCGCGTCGTCCCAAGGCAGTTTTTCTGGATATTGAGGGAACTTTGTTGCCAAATAAAGAAACGACAAAGGTTCCAGCAGGTATTATGACAGGATTGGAGGCACTTGCGAGAGAGGAAATACCACTGTTTTTTGCTACAACGTTACCTTATAAAAAAGCGATGGAGCGCTGTCGCAAGATTCGCCATTTATTTGCGGGTGGTGTTTTTGCAGGTGGGGCACATGTGGTGTTAAACCAGAGACAAGAATATGTTTGTGCGTTGAAGAGTGCGTGGCTCACAGAAGTTTTTTCTTTACAGCAAAAATTTGGTTTTCGAGTATTCGCTTATCGAGAACATGATACACTATATAAAGTCACACTGTTGCGTCCGATTCAAAAATTCTGGAAGATGCAGGAGGCCGAAGAATTAATACACTCCATTTCCTTTGATGACGAGTGCATACGATATTTTATAGAAGAAAACTGTTTGCAGATTGTCTCTGATATCGCAGATAAAGCCAGTGGGGCAAAAAGATTGTGTGATTGGCTGGGAATCTCTCTGAAGGATGTTGTCTCAGCAGGTGATTCTGAGGAAGATAAGAAAATGATAAATTGTTATAATCATCTTAAATAAATACGAACTCTGGCGTGGGTATGAATTGGAACTTGGAACTGCTACAAGGCATAAAAGTTTTCCAAAATACGGTTGACAAACCTAAACTGGTTCTGTATAATAAATGAATGTGTGGATAGGAGTCTGCTATGTTAGTGAATTTGACAGATGTATTTACAAATGAAGGACAAGTACAAGAGTTGACTGTTTCCTATGAGGCAGATACATTTTCAAGTCTGTCAGGAACATTTTTTATTAAGGAAAAGAGTCCTGTTGTGCTGAAACTTTCTAATATAGGGCAATCAAAGACATTGGTTCAGGGAAGAACAAAACTAGTGTTTGTATTTCCTTGTGATAGATGTTTGAGAGATGTTGATTATACATTTGATTTATCCTTTGACAGCATTGTTGTATCACCAGATTATATAGGTGATGATATAGAAGATGAGGATTCATTGGAGCTTATGGAAGGATATCACTTAAATGTAGATGAACTTATCAATAATGAATTGTTATTAAACTGGCCAATGAAGATTCTGTGTAAAGAGGATTGTAAAGGAATTTGCAAAGTTTGTGGCAAGAATCTAAATGATGGTGCGTGCGGGTGCGATGATTTTGTACCGGACCCCAGAATGGCAGTAATCAAGGATTTGTTTAATGCGAATAAGGAGGTGTAACGAACAATGTCTATATGTCCAAAAAATAAATCTTCAAAAGCAAGGAGAGATAAGAGAAGGGCAAACTGGAAAATGAGTGTACCTACATTGGTAAAGTGCAGTAAGTGTGGCGCTTTAATGATGCCTCATAGAGTATGCAAGGCTTGTGGCTCTTATAATAAGAAAGAGATCATTGCAGTAGATTAATGCAATGATTTCCATTTTAAATAGCAAGGTGTAAAGTCTTATGAGATAATTAAGATTTTACACCTTGTTATTTTATGTGTACGATTTTGTTTTTTCTTGATTTTTGATGATAGGTTTAGTATATTTATATACATATGGAGGATTATGGCAATGGATGAAATGACCAAGATAGCAGTGGATGCGATGGGCGGCGATAATGCCCCTTTGGAGATTGTGAAAGGGGTTGTGGAGGCTGTCAATGAAAATAGTAAGATCAAAGTATATTTGACAGGCTTGCAAGAAGTGATTAAAAAGGAGCTTGTACAATACACATACAATACAGAGCAGATTGAAGTAGTAAATGCTACAGAGGTGATTGAAACAGCAGAACCTCCTGTGATGGCAATACGGAAAAAGAAAGATTCTTCTATTGTTGTTGCACTCAATCTAGTAAAAAATGGCGTTTGCGATGCATTTGTTTCCGCTGGAAGTTCTGGTGCAGTGCTTGTTGGCGGTCAGCTAATTGTAGGAAGGGTTAAGGGAATTGAAAGACCACCTCTTGCACCACTTATTCCAACAGAGACAGGTTGTGCTCTTTTAATTGACTGTGGGGCGAATGTAGATGCGCGTCCTTCGCATCTAGTACAGTTTGCAAAAATGGGTTCTGTGTATATGGAAAGTGTTGTAGGAATTTCAAATCCAAAGGTTGCGATTGTAAATATCGGTGCGGAGGAGGAGAAAGGCAATGCACTTGTAAAAGAGACATTCCCGCTATTAAAGAATTGCCCAGAAATTAATTTTATAGGAAGTATCGAGGCGAGAGACATTCCAACAGGCTATGCAGATGTGATTGTGTGTGAGGCATTTGCGGGAAACATTATTTTAAAACTTTATGAAGGGGTCGGCGCTACTTTAATTAAGAAAGTAAAGGCTGGCATGATGACTTCACTTAGAAGTAAAATCGGTGCACTTTTAGTAAAACCAGCACTCAAAGAGACATTGAAAGCATTTAGCCTTGATGCATATGGTGGGGCGCCATTATTAGGATTAAATGGCCTTGTGGTCAAAACACATGGAAGTTCAAAATCGGTTGAAATTAAAAATTCAATTCTTCAGTGTGTGACTTTTAAGGAGCAAAAAATCAATCAAAAAATAAAAGAGAAACTATTTATATCTGTCTAGGATGGGACAGATATATTCGTTATAAGCTTATGATAAGGATAAACAGGGAAGGATCTGGTAAAATGGAATATGAGGCTTTGAAGAAAGTTATGGCAGCTGTTTTGGGTATGGATTCCGAGGAGATTAAAATGGACATGACTTTTCTTACAGATTTAGGAGCGGATTCGTTGGATTTATATCAGATATTTATGGGAGTGGAGGAGGAGACAGGACTGCATATACCAACAGAAGGTTTGGACAAGATAACAACAGTGCGGGAGGCTGTCCAATGGATCGAAAAAGCAAGAAGTCCTTTATAAAGTTTTTTTTAATGCACACGGATATGGAAAGGAAAACGTTGCTAAAGCGGTTCATGTCCGGCGCGGCGAGTAGGAGAAATTTCCCTACTCAATTAAAGTTATGCGATAAAAGTGGGAGTAAGAATAAGAATGCGAAATATGACAAAGGCGCTGCAGGAACTGCAGGAAAAGATTGGATATCAGTTTCACGAAGAAGTACTGCTTAAGCAGGCATTGACACATAGTTCTTTTGCTAACGAACAAAAGATTAATAAGCTGAAAAATTATGAAAGATTGGAATTTTTAGGAGATGCTGTGCTTGAATTGATATCCAGTGAATTTTTGTACAATGAAAATGTGGACATGCCCGAGGGGCAATTGACAAGATTGCGCGCCTCTATGGTATGTGAACCAGCACTTGCATACTGCGCAAGGGATATTCGTTTAAACTCGTATATTTTGCTGGGAAAGGGAGAGGAGGCCACCGGAGGCAGAACGAGAGATTCTATTATTTCTGATGTTATGGAAGCTGTAATTGGGGCGATTTTTCTTGATGGCGGCATTGAAAATGCGAAGAAATTTATCTATCGTTTTATTCTTTCTGACTTGGAAGATAAGATTTTGTTTCTGGACAGCAAGACACTTCTTCAGGAAGAAATACAGAAAAAAAATACAGCGCAGTTACGTTATGTGTTAGTGGGAGAAACAGGGCCAGACCATGATAAACAATTTCATGTGGAGGCATATCTTGATAATCAGCTTATTGGCTGTGGTGTGGGAAGAACGAAAAAGTCGGCGGAACAGCAGGCAGCATATGAGGCATTGTTAAAAATTAAGGGCAGAAAGAAATAAGTGCGAACTGTGGGGTAAGGAATGTATTTAAAGAGTATAGAAGTGCAGGGATTTAAATCATTTGCAAATAAGATTGTGTTCCAGTTTCATCAGGGAATTACTGGGATTGTAGGGCCAAATGGTTCTGGTAAGAGCAATGTGGCAGATGCTGTGCGATGGGTGTTGGGTGAGCAGCGTATTAAACAGTTGCGTGGAGAGTCCATGCAAGATGTTATTTTTTCAGGCACAGAGCTTAGAAAGCCGCTGGGCTATGCATATGTTGGAATTACATTTGACAATGCTGACCACAAGCTTGCAATTGATTATCAGGAAGTAACAGTGGCGAGACGTTTATATCGTTCAGGCGAAAGTGAGTATTCTATCAATGGAACTCCCTGTCGTTTGAAGGATGTAAATGAACTTTTTTATGATACAGGTATTGGTAAAGAAGGATATTCTATTATTGGGCAGGGACAAATTGAAAAAATCTTAAGTGGAAAGCCCGAGGAAAAGCGTGAGCTTTTTGATGAGGCAGCAGGCATTGTCAAATTTAAAAAACGAAAAACTGCTGCACAAAAGAAACTTGAGGATGAAAAAAATAATCTAGTGCGCGTGTCAGATATTTTAAATGAACTTGAAAAGCAAGTGGAACCTCTTAAAAAACAATCGGATAAGGCGAAAATCTATCTCCATAAAAAAGAGGAACTCAAAGAGTTAGATATCAATGTGTTTCTCTTGGAAAATAAAAAGTTGACAGAACAGCTTAGCGAAGTAGAAAAGAAGTGTACCATTGCACAGGAAGATTATAATCACACTACACAACAATATGAACAAATCAAGATAGAATATGATGCAATTCAAACTAAGATTGAAGCGTTAGAACAACAGATTGAATCCAATAGAAATGAATTGACACAAGCGAGTGTCATCCGTGGCAAATTAGAGGGTGAAATTAATGTTTTAAAGGAACAAATTAAGGGATTGCAGGGAAATGAACAGCATTTTCGGGAAAGAAGCGCTGTAATACAGCAACAGATTGCAGGAAAAGAAAAAGAATGTGCTAAAATTTTGGCCAACAAGGCAATTCTTGATGAGAAAACTGCGAAACTTGCGAGAGAACGAAATGAGGAGAAAGAGGTACTCTTTCAAGTTCAAATGCAAATTGAGGAACGAAATCATCAGATTGAGGAAAGTAAAAATAAGATTATTGTCCTGTTGAATGATAGAGCAACAATTAAATCAAAACTAAGTAGTTTTGATACTATGATGGAACAATTGCGTATTAGAAAGGCAGAGTTAAATTCAAGGCTTTTGCGTGCCAGAAGTGACGAGGCAGAGCGCGATATAGAGATTAAGTTGCTTCGTGAAGAATTTCAGAAAATTAACGATCAGATAGTGGAAACTAACACACAATTGCGTGCACTTGAGAAACATAACACAACTTTTAGAGAACAATTAAGCAGTAAAGATAGAGAAATCAATGAAAATCAAGTTGTATATCAACGTTATAAATCTCAGCTTGATACGATTTCAAACCTCACAGAACGATATGAGGGTTACGGAAATAGTATCCAGAAGGTGATGGAACAGAAAGAGCAAAATAAAGGGATTGTCGGAGTTGTCGCAGATATTATAAAGGTCGACAAAGAGTACGAGATAGCGATTGAGATAGCACTTGGTGGAAGCATTCAAAATATTGTCACAGAGGACGAGGAGACAGCCAAAAAAATGATTGAATTTCTAAAAAAGAATCATTTTGGGCGCGCTACGTTTCTTCCGCTTACTAGCATTGCAAAACCACAAGCGTTCAAGATATCAGATGCATTAAAAGAAAAAGGAGTAATTGGACTTGCGAATACACTTGTGCAGACAGAAGTAAAATATGAAAATGTGGCAAAGACAATGCTTGGAAGAATTTTGGTAATTGATCATATTGATAATGCAGTCAAAATTGCAAAAAAATATAATTATAGTATTAGAATGGTGACTCTGGAAGGGGAAATGTTTGTGCCGGGAGGCGCCATTAGCGGAGGAGCTTTTAAAAATAATTCCAATCTTTTAGGTCGTAGGAGAGAGCTAGGAGAACTAAAACAGAAATTAAGTGCTGCAAAGGAAAAGCTTAATATTGCTATGGTTGATATCGAGAATATCAAAACAGAGCGTAATCATGTCAGAAAAGCGATTGAAGAAAAAAAAGCAGAACTGCAAGAATTGTTTCTTAAGCAAAATACTGCAAGAATGAATGTGGTGTCTGCTGAGGAGAGAAAAAGGGAAGCCGAACAAGGATTTGGCACATTGCAGGAAGAACAGCAGGAGATTGAGCAAAAAACGATTGAGATACATACCAATAAGGAAAAAACGCGAAATGACTTAAATGTGTCGGAGGAAGCAGAGAAAGAACTGGAAGAAGAAATTACCACACATCAAGAAGAACTAGAAAAATATCGAATTGAGGAGCTTGACCAGACAAGAAAAGTTAGCGAGTGCGATGTTGCGTATGAAAGAATGCTTCAAAAACAAGAGTTTGAACAATCAAATTTAAATCGTATTGAAGAAGAACAAATGCGTGGCAAAGAGGAACTTGCTGAGGTACAAGCCAGTCTTGATGATTGCCTGATAGAGATTCAAAACAGACAGAAAAATATGGAGGAAATTAGAAAGACGATTCTTGTATCGCATACTACGCAGTCTGATGCAGAAATTTCGTTAAAAGAAAGGCAGAAGACAAAAGAAGAATTCTCTCAAAAACAAAAAAAATTCTTTCAGACAAGAGAAGAAATTTCTGAGAAGAAAAATGCGCTGGACAAAGAAGTGTACAGACTTCGTTCTCAACAAGAAAAGTTGGAAGAATCAATAGAGAATCAAATGAACTATATGTGGAGTGAGTATGAAATCACTTTGAATAATGCAATATCTATGCGAAACGAAGCGTTAAAAGATATTACAGAGATGAAAAAACGGATTGCAGGAATCAAAGATGAGATTAAAAAGTTGGGAGATATCAATGTCAATGCGATAGAGGATTATAAAGTTCTTATGGAACGATATACTTTTTTAAAAGGCCAGCATGATGATTTGATTGAGGCAGAGAAGACGCTGGAAGGGATTATTCAAGAACTTGACTCTGCAATGCGCAGACAGTTTGCAGAGAAATTTGAGGAAATCAAACGCGAGTTCGACAAAGTGTTTAAAGAACTTTTTGGAGGTGGAAAGGGAACGCTGGAATTGATTGAGGAAGAAGATATCTTAGAAGCAGGGATTCGCATTATTGCGCAGCCACCAGGAAAGAAACTACAAAATATGATGCAGCTCTCCGGCGGTGAGAAATCTTTTACTGCAATCGCATTGCTTTTTGCAATACAAAACTTAAAACCATCGCCATTTTGCCTGTTAGATGAGATTGAAGCGGCACTTGACGAGGGAAATGTGAGTAGATTTGCAAAATATTTGAACAAACTTACAAAAAGTACACAATTTATTGTTATTACACACAGACGCGGTACAATGGAGCAGGCGGACAGGCTCTATGGGATTACCATGCAGGAGAAAGGGGTATCAACCCTTGTGAGCGTCAATCTTGTGGACAGTGAGGAGTGGGAAAGACAAAGCTGAATCGCTAGGGGGAGAGGATATGTTAAAAATATAAAAAAAGTGTGTGGTTGTGTTGCTGATAGTACTATTAATTATGATAGTAGCTCGTGCAAAATTAGTTTGTGTCTATGCGGCAGAAGACTATCAGATGATTTGTGACGGGGACTGGAGCCTTTTGAATAATCCAGATATGCCAGCGCAGATGCAATTTGTTTTTAGTCAGGTATATCCGCGTCTTATTGCCCGTTGGGGTGAACAAGATAAACATAAGCAGTCTGTAGTTAGTGTGCAGATTGTGCCACAGGCTACTATAGGAGAACAGGTGGTTGGAGGTTATACAGCATATGAGGAAGGAACTTGGAATCGTTATGTTGTGATTGGAGCGACAGATAATAATCGAAGACGAGACCGTTTAGGAGTTTTGGTGCACGAGCTTACCCATGTGGTAGAATGTTATGGATATTTTGAGTCGGATTGGTGGACAGAAGAGTTAGCAAATTATGGAGAGTGGCGATATTTTAACTGGACAGAACCACAGTTTATGCCAATGAACAAACATGGCAATTTGTATAATAAAAATTTATTGGATTACGAATGGAGAGATTGGAAATGGATAGCACATGAGAAATCAGAGCTCTTTTTTACATACATGGACAGCAGATTTCCAACAACGATTGATGTTTCAGGTAAAAAAAATTATGGTTTGATTGACACAGTTCATTTTGCGATACAAGAAGGGAAAATTGATAATGATAAGATGGACAATCCACAGTTAAATAGGATTGTAAAGGAAATAACGGGATTAGATAACATGGAGCAGCTACGACAGCAGTTTGCGTCTGAACTTGCTACAGGAACTTGGGTATTTAATGGTTTTGCTGGGTATGTTGACAATGTGATTACAGAAAATTTGCCGGGAGTAAAAAATCCTTCTTATCCAGCGCAGAGCTTTGCAGGGAATTTGTGTAGTGGTGCGACAATATATAAATGTTCTGGCGCGGCATCAGAAAACAGCCTTGCAGAGTTTTTGGTGGACAACGATTTAAACACAAAGTGGTCAGCGACACCAGAAAATGTCAACAGGCAGGATGAGTGGCTTGCAAAAAAAACGCAGCATTATGTGATTTTGAATTTGGAAAATGAGGTAGAGTTGGACGCTTATGCGATATATCATGCAGGTACAAAGGAAGATTTGTCACGAAATGCTGCGAGATGGAATGTGCTTTATTGGGATAGTAAACGGCAGCAGTGGCAGATAATTGACAGTGATTATGTAAATACATCTAATAAAAATATTACAACAAGAGTATTTGAACCTGTTTGTACGCAATATTTGTATTTTGAATTTTTGGATTCTGATCAGATAGGAAGTGGCAATATAAATATTTATGAAATTGTGTGTATGAATACAAAATATATAAAATGATAGAAAAAAGGATTGAGGAGGACTTTATGGCAGAGGAGAAAAAGGGGTTTTTCAGCCGTTTAAAAGAAGGACTGAGCAAGACAAGAGATAATATTGTGGCGGGAATTGATGCGGTATTTTATGGGGCATCTGAGATTGATGACGATTTTTATGAGGAGCTTGAGGAAATCTTGATAATGGGTGACATTGGCGTCAATGCCACAAATGATATTATTGAGCGTATGAAAGAGGAAGTGAAGAAAAAACATTTGCGTCATCCTTCTGAATGCAAGGAATTGCTTGTCGAGAGTATTAAAGAGCAGATGCGTGTTGGTGAGACCGCGTATGATTTTGAAAAAGAACAGTCAATTATCTTTATTATCGGGGTTAATGGTGTTGGCAAGACAACCTCTGTCGGAAAACTTGCGGGAATTTTAAAGAAACAAGGTAAAAAAGTCTTGATTGCCGCGGCGGATACCTTTCGCGCTGCCGCAGGAGACCAGCTTGCAGAGTGGGCGCACCGCGCAGGGGTTGATATGATTGGCGGTGCAGACGGCGCCGATCCGGCTTCTGTGATCTATGATGCTGTAAGTGCTGCAAAAGCGCGGAAAGTGGATGTATTAATCTGCGATACAGCGGGACGACTTCACAACAAGAAAAATTTAATGGAAGAATTAAAGAAAATGAATCGCATTATTGACAGGGAATTTCCAGATGCACACAGAGAAAATCTGATTGTTTTGGATGGGACCACTGGTCAGAATGCACTTGCACAGGCAAGAGAGTTTGGGGAAGCTGCGGAACTTACCGGCGTTATTTTGACTAAAATGGATGGAACAGCAAAAGGAGGTATTGCAGTAGCGATACAGTCAGAGTTGAATGTACCTGTAAAATATATTGGTGTTGGAGAGACAATTGAGGATTTACAGAAATTTGACGCGGACGAATTTGTAAATGCGCTGTTTGATATTAAGAGTGAGGAAGCGCAAAAAGAAGCGGAACAGGAACCAGAGGATATCATTCTAAATGAGCTAACGACAGAGGAAACCATTTCTGATGAGCAAGTATTGGAAGAGCTTTATTCTGCCGAGGAGGAAAAAGAGACCCCTTTTGTAGAGGAATCTCTAGCTGAAGAGACAGATACAGAGGACGATACACAAAAGACTAAAAAGAAAAAATGGTTTTTCTGGAAATAATAGCAACAGATACAAGGAGGAAATAATAATGTCAGATATGCTTACGCTAGAAAAATTTGAGGAAGCGTCGGAAATTGTCAAGAAAGTTATTTCGGAGACAAAGCTAATTTACAGTGAGTATTTGAGTATACAGACAGGAAATAAAGTCTATTTAAAACCGGAAAATATGCAGCTTACCGGAGCATATAAACTAAGAGGAGCATACTATAAGATAAGCACCCTTTCACCGGAAGAGCGCGAGAAGGGGTTAATTACAGCTTCAGCAGGCAATCACGCCCAGGGAGTGGCCTATGCAGCAAAGAAATATGGTGTAAAATCAGTGATCGTGATGCCAACTTCCACGCCGCTCATGAAAGTAAACCGCACAAAAGGATATGGTGCAGAGGTTATTTTGGAGGGAGATGTCTATGATGAAGCCTGCGAGTATGCTTATCAGCTCGCAGATGAAAAAGGATATACATTTATTCACCCGTTTGATGATCTGGCAGTGGCGACTGGTCAGGGAACAATTGCAATGGAAATTTTCAAAGAATTACCACTTGTGGACATTATCCTTGTTCCAATTGGAGGAGGTGGGCTTGCAACAGGAGTATCAACACTTGCAAAGCTGTTAAATCCGAAAATTAAAGTGATTGGTGTGGAGCCTGCGGGCGCGAATTGTATGCAGGAATCATTAAAGACTGGGGAAGTAGTGACACTTTCGGGAGTCAATACAATAGCGGATGGCACAGCGGTCAAAACACCCGGCAAGAATATTTTTCCGTATATTCGGGATAATATAGATGAGATTGTCACAGTACCAGATGAAGAACTTGTGGTTTCTTTTCTTGATATTGTTGAAAACCACAAGATGATTGTCGAAAATTCAGGGCTTCTTACGGTTGCGGCGTTGCGCCACCTAGATGTAAAAAATAAACGAATTGTCTCGATATTGAGCGGAGGAAATATGGATATCATAACCATGTCCTCTGTAGTGCAGCAAGGGTTAATCTTTAGAGATCGAATTTTTACAGTTTCTGTGCTGTTGCCTGATAAGCCAGGAGAACTGACAAAAGTATCCGAAGTGATTGCATCACTTCACGGAAATGTTATTAAACTTGAACACAATCAGTTTGTATCTATCAACCGAAATGCAGCGGTAGAACTTCGGATTACGCTTGAAACGTTTGGTACAGAACATAAGAATCAGATTATCAAAGCATTGGAGGAAAAAGGATATCAGCCAAAGCAAGTAAGAACAAATATATAAAGCAGAAAGTCTTTTCAATCAATTCAGGGGTGTTATGGAAGAAGTGATAAAGCAAAGCAAAAAGGCAGCAAAAAAAGTAAGAAATTATGTGATACTGACTGCGGCGGCAATTTTTTATGCCGCTGCGATTAGTTTATTTTTAGATCCCAATAATATTGCACCGGGCGGAGTGACCGGAATTTCTATCTTGGTAAACCGTTTTCTAAAAATTCCAACAGGAACACTCAACATGCTTTTTAATGTTCCGATTGTCCTTTTAGGCTTGTGGAAATTTGGGTGGCGTTTTATCTGTTCTACAATGTATGCATTGGCACTAATTACAATTTTTATCAATTCTTTTGCTGCCTATGGCGCTATGACAGATGATTTGCTAATTGCAGCTGTGCTTGGCGGGGCGCTGATTGGTGTTGCACTTGCGCTTGTCTTTAAAGCTGGTGCGACAACTGGCGGAATCGATATTATTATAAAAGTGGTTCGGACAAAGCATAAACATATTAAGACAAATATTTTATTTTTGCTTTTTGACAGTATGGTAATTTTGGCATCTTGGATTGTTTTCCAAGATTTAACGGTTGCTTTTTATGCGGGGATTGCTGTAATTACAGATTCTATTGTGATGGATAAGATTTTGTATGGTTCTGATGAAGCAAAACTTACCTATATTGTTAGCGGAAAGCCAGAACAGGTAAAACAACGTATTTGTGAAGAACTAGGAATTACAGCAACAGTTATTACTGCTCGGGGGGCTTATACAAATGCGCCAAAAGAACTATTGATGATTGTTACTAGAAAACAGGTATACCCCCGTCTTGAAGAAATTGTAAAAGACGAGGATTCTTCGGCATTTATGATTGTATCTTCTGCAAGCGAGATTTTTGGAGAAGGGTACAAGGACATTACAAGCGATAAAATATAGTTGCAGTTCAGCGATGCATTTATGATTGTGCATAGTTGAACTGTCGTTACAGTTTATTCTCCTATCAAAATAGTGAGCGTTCTAATTACAATTTACACTCATATTTGGTATGAATTGCGTTAAAATAGAAAAGTTATACCACAGGTATATTGTTTCATTTTTTAATATGTGATATAGTAAATGCATGGAGTGGTTTGGAACTGTGTCTTGAAAAGGCACACACAGCAATCTTACATATGATTTGGATTCCACGATAGGAGTTTCTCAAGCCACTCCTGTTTTATATAGATATTGATATAGAGGAAATATGTTGTTGCGAATGCATTCGCAGCACAAGTAGGAAAGTAATTTTTTCTATTGAATATAGGGCTATAGCTCAGAATGGTAGAGCAGGAAAAAAAGAGCTTTGACAAAAGCTCTTGCAGCAACTTTCTTAAGGCCTCCTAAGCCCCTTGTCGCCGGTTCGAATCCGGCTAGCCCTGTTTTTTCTTTTTGATTGCGTTTTGTATTTTATATTTTTTCGGGGTCATAGCTTAATTGGCAGAGCGCAGAATCTTGCTAAAGATTCTTACAGCAACATTTTATATCTTTCGGTTCGAATCCGATGACCCCGTTGTTGCATTGTTATATTTTATTTTTATGGGGCTGTTGCTCAATTGGGTAGAGCAGTATTAAAAGAAGCTTTGGCAAAAGCTTTGGCAGCAACTTTCCTAAAGGATACCGGTTGCCGGTTCGAGTCCGGCCAGCTCCACTTTACAACTGGTAGTTTATAGACTCTCGAAATCTTTTTATGCCTGATGTTGCGAGAAGATTTTTTGTAAATGGAAAATCTGCTGCAAAAACAGGTGCAAGGAAGATTCCGAGAGGTTATATTTATAAGAGGGAGGAAATCAAGATGGGATTTATGCAGAATGTTAAGAATATGTTGAATAATGAATACAACACATCTGTCACCGAAAACGGTGCAGTTGGCTATAGAACGTCAGGGAAGGCACTGCTTGATTTAAATTTTGCCGTTTCCTCACTCCGAAAGGCTTCGGCAAATGAGATTGTAAATCGATTTATTAAGGCTTATTATGAGGAGCCGAAATTAGCAATTCGATGGCTGTTTTTTGCCGGTGATGTGCGGCAAGGACTTGGAGAACGCAGACTTTTTAAAACTATTTTGGTGGAACTAGCACAGAGTCGTCCTGAAATTGCTAAGGCTTTGATACCTTTGATACCAGAATATTCAAGGTGGGATATTCTGGTGGCGTTAATTGACACTCCGCTTGCAGAGGAAGTGGTGGAGCTGATACATAGACAGCTTCAGGAAGATGGCGCCAACATGGAAAAAGGTGCATCGATTAGTCTATGCGCAAAATGGCTGCCATCAGAGAATGCATCCTCAGAAAATACAAAGCGTCTGGCGCGTCTACTGACAAAAAAGCTTTCTATGACAAGCAAACAATACCGCAAGATGCTGTCTTCTTACAGAAGTTATCTGGATGTTGTAGAAGTGAAGATGAGCAAAAAAAGATGGGCTGACATTGACTATGGGGCAGTTCCGTCAAGGGCAAATTTACTATATAATGTCGCGTTTTTGCGCAATGATGAGGAGCGTCGCCGCGCGTTTCTTGGTGCGGTAAAAAAAGGAGAGAAGACAGTTCATGCCGGAGTGCTCTATCCGCATGATATTGTGCATTCTTATATGGATTATGATAGAAGACCAGGTTGGATTTATGTAAAAGCTTTGGACGATACTTTAGAGGAATTGTGGAAAGCATTGCCAGACTATGTGCAGGGAGCAGGAAATACGCTCTGTATTGCGGATGGTTCTGGCAGCATGTGGACGAAGGTTGGCAGTTCTAATGTATCTTGCTTGGAAGTAGCAAATGCAATTGCCATCTATTTTTCACAGCGCTGCACAGGTCAGTTTAAGGATACGTATATCACATTTAGTCAAACGCCGCAATTTGTAGATTTGTCAAAAGGAAAGACGCTATATGACAAGTTGTGTATTGCGATACATCATAATGAAGTGGCGAACACCAATATAGAAGCAGTATTTAACTTAATTTTGGATACTGCAATCAAGTATCGTATGCCACAGCATGATCTTCCTGAAAATCTGTTGATACTGTCAGATATGGAATTTGACGCAGCGACAAGAAGCACTGTCAATGGTAAGTGGGTGTCTCCTGATGAGAAATTGTTTGATAAATTTGTCAAAAAATATGCATCGCATGGTTATCGTTTGCCAAGACTAGTGTTCTGGAATATTTGTAGTAGAACGAAGACAATTCCTATTCGAGAAAATGCGCTCGGTGTAGCGCTTGTAAGTGGATTTTCACCTGCTATCACCAAGATGGTACTTAGTAATGAGGTAAATCCATATAAGATGCTAGTGCAGCAGCTTATGGTACCAAGGTATGATGTGGTAGAACAGGCCGTGTGGAGTGATTTTACAGATTCTACAGCAGGGGTAAACAATACAGAATTGGATAAAACAAAAGAATAATAGGGAACAAATAAAAGGGTGTGCTTTACACCCTTTTTGTTTTATGCACAACCCCATGTAGAGGAAGTATGCCGCTAAGTCGGCGCATGGGGCGCGCAGCGAGTAGGGAAGTAACTTTCCCCCACTCGATTGCACACGGGTAGCTATAGGAAAAATAGAAAAAATTT
>CAJUAE010000061.1 GCA_910583965.1 uncultured Lachnospiraceae bacterium | reverse complement strand
GAGCACTCGGCTGTTAACCGAGTTGTTGTAGGTTCGAGCCCTACTCGGGGAGTTATATTTTAGCATAAATTTTTGGTTTCTGCATATAATTTAATATGGCGACTTAGCCAAGTGGTAAGGCATGGGACTGCAACTCCCTGATCATCGGTTCAAATCCGTTAGTCGCCTTAAAAACTCCGAATATATATTCGGAGTTTTTTGCGTGCATAAACGTACAGAAGAATTATGCAGCTAGGGACATATGCGTCTGTCGTGGAGATTCAATATAATTACGTTTACAGCCATATAAAAAATTGCTATAATAAGAATAGAAAATCTCCAATTTTAAAATAGAAAAATAAATTAAATTAAAGTATCAGCAATCGGACTCGAATGCCGCTTTGTGCCAAATTAATAGGTGGTACAGAAATGGAGGATTACTTGGAGAAAAAAGCAGATCAAAAGATTTTGTTCGATGCGTACATTAAATATCAGAAGTTGTGTAAAGGCAAAAAAATGACAGAAAAGCAGCAATCTACATTAAAAAAAGATTTATTTTATAGGGTAGATAGAATGCTTTTGTTTTTTAATAGCCCTACTACAAGTGCAAGTGAACGCAATAAACTTTTGAGAAAATGTAAACCGTTGTACCAACAGTACTGTTCTTTTGTAAAAGGAAATCCCAAAAGCAACGTTGAGGATCTTAACAAAAAGATAGTGCAACTGTTAGAACAAATGACACTTTGGGAGGCGGAACAGATACATAATTTTAGAAAAAAAGAGTCTGCCGGCGACAGGCTTAATATTGATGCGATTTTTTTGGAGGTGCCAAATATTCGTCAATTGGTGAGTCAGCAGATTGACCAGTTGCTTAGAGCTGCGCTGAAAGATAATCGTTTTACTATTGTAAGCCGGACAGACCAGAAAGTGTTTATCACAGAAAAAGGAGTAAAATATCATCGTGCAGATTGTCCGTTTTGTAAAGGAAGAACACTGATATCAGCTTCTTATGCAAAGGTTGAAAATGCAGGATATACGCCGTGTAAATGTATTGAAAAAGTCAGTAAAGTGCTGGTTAGAAAGGAAGGATTATCAGAAAGTAATAAAGCCGTATTGCAAAAACAGACAATGACAGCTTTTATTGATGAATCTGTGCGGACAAATTTATGGCGGCAGTGGGATGATACCTTGCCAGAACGACAATCGAGTTATAGCTATGTGATTTGTCAAGGGTTTCTAAAGCAAGAGAGTGAAATTTCAGAGGAAAATACAGTGAGTGTCAATGCCTGTCTTGCAAATGAAACTGAAGATGTGACAATGTCAGCAATCGAGGCAATTAGTGCAGTGTTACTCAAGATTGCTTTTCGATTTGAGTTTCATGGAGATGTTGTAATTTATACAGATAATATGGCAGCAAAAGACAAATGGTATCAAAATGAGAAAGCAGTTTACTTAGCATCTTTGTTTGAAAGTGTGCGTGTGTGTCATATCTCTAGGGAGGAGAACACAACAGCAGACACAGTAGGCAGAAAGATGGCATTTGCAAGTTTACCAGCTACATTGATGGGGAGTGTAGTGGACAAGTGCAAAAGGTATGATCAATTAAAAGAAGAAATGGATTTTGTAAAGCAGTATTTTCCATATCCGAAAGAGAATATAACAAATCTTATAGAAGAACTGCGACTGTTAGCAGAAGGAAAAGAGGACAAGTTATGAAATATGCAGTTGTTGAGATGGAGTGGAATGTGGGATTGTACAGAAAAAAACTTCGATACAGTGTATCAGAAATTGCGGCAATCTCGCTTGATGAAAACCTACATACGGTAGATACTTTTCGATTTTTGTTAGAACAATCTAATGGATATGTGCATTCTGAGAAACATTTTGAGCAAGAAAAAGTGTTGGTTGCAGAGCAAAAAGATGGATGGGACAAGTTTCAGGAATGGTATAGTGGGCATGATTGTTTGGTATTATGGAATAAAGAAATTAAGGAGATAATTGTCCATGCCTGTCCCCAAATAGATAAGAAGTCAAAAAAGCGTTTAAAGACTGTATGTGTACAAAAATTATTTGATAGTATGACTGCGGGAATGTTTATAGAAAACGATCGAATTTCATTGGCAATGGAAATGCTAGGACTTCGGTGTGAGACAGAGCAATTAAACAGGCCACTTTACTATGCGCAATCGCTTGTTAGACTTTTTCGCAAATTATGTATAACAGGAAAAAAAGAGATGGGTGCTCTATTTTTTCATGGATTAATCGAAGATGATTATTTTTATATTTCTCAACATACTTTTTTTCCGCAGTTGAGCAAACGGTTGCGTCAGGAGCAGAATCAGCAGATTCAAAAACAGATTATAGCGGCAGGATACAATGGAAAAGTTACAAAAAATGGTGTTATATTGATTGAGACAAAAATCTCTTGCTGGAAGTTCGAGCTGTCAGAAAATGTTGTAATTCTTCGTTTTATAACACATTGTCTTTATAGAGGAGTTCGTATAATATCTCTGGAATTTGATCAGAGTGCTACATGGGAGGAAAAATTGCAACAGATTTTACAAAAAATTAATGATATAGACAGAAAGTTTCAACTTGGGGTTGGCAGTTCTGAAGTACAACAAATGATAGAACAAATTGCAACAAAAGTTTGTCCTCCATACAACTATTATTTTGTGAAAAATGAATAAGTTTTTCCTAAAAAAATAGGTAATATAACGAAAAGATTAGAATCCATAAAAATGTATTGCAAAAAAAGCAAAAACCATTATAATTTAGATAACACTAAAATATTTTATTTTTAACAAAAATAAAATATCAAGGTAGAGGATGAAAATCAATTAAATACACAATGAAATATAATGAACCATGGATTTCTCTTATATAATTCAAACGGACATACAATGTTGATGAGGATTCAATGGGAGAATGGTAAACTTATATTTGATTACAAAAATTAAATATTACTTAAAAATTTAGGAGGCATTAAAAATGGCGAAGCTTTATATTAATGAAAAGAATCAAAAGGGACATATTAATGCGGAGATTTACGGCAATTTTTCGGAACATCTCGGGCGTTGTATCTATGAAGGACTTTATGTAGGTGAGAATTCTGAGATACCTAATACAAAGGGAATGAGAAATGATGTTGTGGCGGCGCTTCGTGAGATGAAACTTCCTGTACTTCGCTGGCCAGGTGGATGTTTTGCAGACGAGTATCATTGGATGGATGGAATCGGTCCAAAAGAATCTAGAAAAAAGATGGTCAATACACACTGGGGAGATGTGACAGAAGATAATAGTTTTGGAACACATGAGTTTTTTGAACTGTGTGAGCAAATTGGATGTAAGACTTATATTAATGGTAATGTTGGGAGCGGAACAGTGGAGGAAATGTCACAGTGGGTTGAATATATGACATTTGATGGGGTGTCCCGCATGGCTGATCTCAGGAAAAAGAACGGACGTGATAAACCGTGGAAAATTGATTATTTTGGAGTTGGTAATGAAAATTGGGGTTGTGGTGGTAATATGACACCAGCATATTATGCAAATCTTTATAGAAGATATCAAACTTTTATTCGCACTTACAAAAAAGACCAACATATTTTTAAAATTTGTGGTGGACCTAATGTGGATGACACTTATTGGACAGAGGAAGTCTTGAAAACTTGCTATGAAAATGCACCAGAAAATTCCCATGGTTTTATGGACGGTTTTTCTATGCATTATTATGTGCATCCAGAAGGTTGGGAAGAAAAAGGTAGTGCTACTATTTTTGATGAGAAGGCATGGTACAAAACACTGTACAAAGCACTTTATATAGAACAATTGATTCAAATGCATACTGCGATTATGGATAAGTTCGATCCAGAAAAGAAAATTGGATTAATTTGTGACGAGTGGGGAACTTGGTTTACTTGTGAACCGGGCACTAATCCAGGATTTTTGTATCAGCAAAATACAATGCGTGATGCACTTGTAGCAGGGCTTTCTCTAAATGTGTTTAATAAGCATTGTGACCGTGTGAAGATGGCAAATATTGCACAGCTTGTTAATGTGTTGCAGGCAGTGATTCTTACAGATGGGCCGCAAATGTTGCTTACTCCAACGTATCATGTATTTCATATGTACAAGTATCATCAGGATGCAGAGCTTGTGGAAAGTTATTTGGCAGGTATCAAACAAATTGGTGACGAGGAAAATTATATGGTTCCTAATCTTCAAGAGTCTGTTTCCATTGACAAGAATGGCATTGTGACAATCACACTCAACAATTTGTCTGTTACAGATAGTGAGGAAATAGAGGTTTTATTTATGGAACTTCAGCCAAGTGATGTGTCAGCAGCGATTGTGACCAACAAGATGGATGCATACAACACTTTTCAAAATCCAGATAATGTGAAAGAGGTTGCGTTTAAAGACTTCAAAATTACAGATAGAGGTATTGCATTTACAATGCCGGCATGTAGTGTTGTACAGTTTCGCATAAAATAAAAATGTCGTTTTATAACATATAGTCTGATGTTATAAGAGGCTATGTATATATTATGGAGGGAATAACCTTGGAAATGAAAACCATAGAGACAGATAATAATAAAAAGTACTGTCGAAAGTGTCTTCTACGTGAGATGGACAAGGAAGCCTACATAGATAATTTATATAACTATATTCAAAGATTAGATAATGATATCAAGGCAGATCAGGCGCTCTATGAGGAGCGCCTGTCTGTATGTAAAACATGTGATTATCTTGAGGCAGGCATATGTAGAGCTTGTGGATGTTTTGTGGAACTGCGCGCAGTCATTCAAAACAATATGTGTTCTTATAGAAAGTGGTAGCGTGACTCTGGCGTAGGTTTAAATTGCAAAAACGAAGTTATTACCAAAAAATCCAATAAACACTATTGTTGCATATCGCCTTAATTTAGTGTAGACTGTAAGAGTAGGAATTTTGAGGTGATTTCGTTTAGAAAAAGCCTATTGTTGGAGGATGAGAATGCAGACAAGACGAATTAAAATATTACATACTATTATTATATTACTTATTATTGTGACAATTATTTCCTTAACTTTTGCGGGGGCAATGGGATTATTATATGTACAGAAAGTTGAGGAAGTAAGTCAGCTTCAGGGGGAGAGGGAACTTGTTTTTACAGATCAAACATTGCCAGTACTATCAGTAGATGTGGAAAATAAGACATCTGACAATCAGGAGCCAGGTATGCCCAATCAGGAGGGGCCTGTTTCCACAGAGGACAGCGAGGCTGTCAATGGGGCAGCAAATGCTGGTGAGGATAGTATGGGAGATGTAGATGCTGCGACAATTGCGACGTTAATGCAGTCAAAGGAGGCAGAGGTAGAACAGTCTATTAAAGAACGAATGAAAGCACTTGTGACAGGGGAAGACGGAAGTCCACTTAAGATGTTACGTTCTTTTTTTCCAGAAAATTTAATTTATAGTTTTGAGGAAGAATATGTGTTTGCACCAGTGTTAGAAGGTGTGAACAAGCACAACCTTCTGGCTGAGAACTTTCAAAAGACAGAGGAAGGGCTGATGCAGTATGTGGAAAATGGAACAGTAACTTCGCACAAGGGAATTGATGTGTCGAAATATCAAGGTGATATTGATTGGGCAGCCGTCAAGGAAGAAGGCATTGAGTATGCTTTTATTCGCCTTGGATTGCGGGGATATGAGTCTGGAAAACTTGTGTTAGACGAGTTTTATGACGCCAATATGAAAGGTGCAAACAGCGCAGGTGTCGCGGCAGGCGTATATTTTTTTACACAGGCAATTACTGTTGAGGAAGCGCAGGAAGAAGCAGCATTTGTTATACAAAATCTTGCTAATTATCAAGTGTCCTGTCCAATTGTATTTGATGTGGAGCGAATTGCTGGAGGAAAGGGACGTGCAGACCAATTAACGCAGGAACAACGTACCAATATTACAATCGCTTTTTGCGAAGCTATTAAAGCTGCTGGGTATAAGCCAATGATTTATGGAAATGTTGTCTGTTTTACACGGTTACTTGATATGACAAAATTAAATGACTATGAAAAGTGGTATGCGTTTTATGACGATTATATGTATATGCCTTATGATGTGAGCTGCTGGCAGTACACAGAGAAAGGTAGAGTGGACGGTATTGGGAATAATGTGGATTTGAACATTTCGTTTAAAACATGGTAAGTTTTTTGAAGCGAAAATATAAAACGATTTGAAAGTTATTTTATCGTTTTAAAAGAAAAATAAAAAAGAAATTCTAGGAAAGGAAAAGCGAATTAGGTGAAATCTACAAAATCGCACAGGTAAGGGAATGCGATATGTACTGATGACTTGTTGGAATTTATGGTTACGGAGTGTACAAGGATTTGCGAGTAGTGAATTTTAAGCGAAACTTGCACAGTGCAATAGCAAGTACAAACTGTGAGGCTGTAGTAAATCATCTGATATATACATTTTTGTATATGTTTTAGTAGCAAGGGGATCGAATGAGCAAAGAAATCGAGACATTACAATGTATGATTGATGAAAGTAACAAAATTGTCTTTTTTGGCGGAGCAGGGGTATCCACGGAAAGTGGAATCCCAGATTTTCGTAGTGTTGATGGACTTTATAATCAAAAATACGATTATCCGCCAGAGACAATTTTAAGTCACACTTTTTATCAGAAAAGACCAGATGAATTTTTCCGGTTTTATCGCGATAAGATGCTTTTTTTAAGTGCAGAACCGAATACTGCACACAAAGTCTTGGCGAAGTTGGAAGCGCAGGGAAAACTTACTGCGGTTGTAACACAGAATATTGATGGATTACATCAAGCAGCAGGCAGTAAGAAAGTGTTAGAGCTTCATGGTAGCGTGCTGCGCAATTACTGTGAAAAATGTCGCAAGTTCTATGATGTACAAGAGATAATTGACAGTAGTGGTGTTCCTACTTGTACATGTGGTGGCAGAATTAAACCAGATGTGGTATTGTATGAGGAGGGGCTTGATCAATATATCTTGCAGGAAGCAGTACGCGTTATTAGTGATGCGGATATGCTGATTATTGGTGGCACATCGCTTGCGGTATATCCGGCGGCAGGGCTGATTGATTACTATCAAGGGAATAAACTTGTGCTTATAAATAAGACGCCGACACAGCGCGATACAATGGCGAATTTGGTTATTACGGGAAGTATTGGGGAAGTATTCTCACAGCTTGACTTACACGAATAAAAACCCTTATACAGAAAAGTGAGATTGGATATGGGATTGGAATATGAAATTGGCGATATTGTGAAATTAAAAAAACCGCACCCTTGTGGAAGTCAGGAGTGGGAAATTTTGCGTGTTGGTGCAGATTTTCGATTAAAATGTATAGGGTGTGGACATCAGGTAATGCTTCCGCGACGCCAAGTGGAAAAAAGTACAAAAGGATTAAGAAAAAAGTTGTAATAATATTACAAAAAGGCTTGCAAATCGGAGGAAAGTATAGTATCATATATGTTCGTGATATATAAATCCTTGCTTCTTCTCAAGAAGAAGCCAGAGACCAAAAGGAGGTAGCAAAATGAACAAGTATGAATTAGCCGTTGTTGTCAGCGCAAAGCTTGAGGACGATGAGAGAGCAGCCACCATTGAGAAGGTTAAGAACATGGTTACAAAACATGGCGGCACAATCACAAACGTGGACGAGTGGGGTAAGAAAAGACTTGCCTATGAAGTGCGCAAGATGAGAGAAGCTTTCTATTATTTCATTCAATTTGATGGCGAAGCAACCGTTCCTGCTGAGATTGAATCAAGAATCCGTCTCATGGAGAATGTTGTCAGATATTTGTGCGTTAGACAGGACGAGAAATAGAGTGCACCTCTGTATTTGAAATGGTACAGAGTGGTAGATGGAGAACCTGAATATATGAATAAAGTAGTTTTAATGGGACGTTTGACAAGAGACCCTGAAGTGCGTTATACACAGGGAGAAAACCAGATGGCAATTGCGCGGTATACGCTTGCAGTGGACAGGAGATATAATCGTGGCAATGATGAGAATACAGCGGATTTTATTCCTTGTGTTGCTTTTGGCAAGGCTGGCGAATTCGCGCAGAATTATTTCCGTAAGGGAACAAAGATTGCTGTATCTGGACGGATTCAGACCGGAAGCTATACTAATAAGGATGGCGTGAAAGTATATACCACAGAGGTTATTGTTGACGATCAGGAATTTGCAGAGAGCAAAAATAATAGTAGCAATTCCGATAGCGGTTATGGGAACAGCAACTATGGAAGTAACTTCGGGGGAGGTAACAACCAAGCTGTAGAACCAACACCTGCTGGAGATGGTTTTATGAATATTCCAGACGGAATTGATGAGGAACTGCCATTTAATTAAGAATCTGTTTTGAAAAGATTGATAGAATAGGAGGCTTTATCATGGCTTTTAATAAAACTGAAAAAGCTGATTCTCCAATGAAGAGAAGAGGCGGTATCCGCAGAAGAAAGAAAGTTTGTGTATTTTGCGGTAAGGATAATGTAATTGACTACAAGGATACAGCGAAGTTAAAGAGATATGTGTCTGAGAGAGGTAAGATTTTACCAAGACGGATTACAGGAAACTGTGCGAAACATCAGAGAGCGCTTACAGTGGCAATCAAAAGAGCACGTCACATCGCGTTGATGCCATATACGATTGATTAATGATAACAGTACAACCTTCGGATTCCTGTTAATCGTTGATAAGGAACTATAAATTAATAACTCATGAAGGTACAAGTTATTTCTTAACAGTTCCTAAGCTGCAAAGAATAAGAGACCAATGAACTGTTAACAGCAGCAGGATTCATTGGTCTTTTTTATGCACACGGGCACCCAAGTGAAAAATGTCAGTAGAAGCTGACGGACGCCTGGTACGCGAGTAGGAGAAAAACCTTTCTTACTCGATTGCACACGAAGGCGGAAAGGAACGATACAGCGAAAGTTGTCCCTGTCTGGCGCTACACAGACGCATATAAAAGAAATAAGTTGCTAAGACAATATATTGGAGAGGAACAATATTGCTAATGTAGTGCATCGTGAAATAACGTAACTTGATGGGTGTATTATTATTTTGTAGAAAGAGTGGTATACTAAAAAATAAAAAGATGAAGGAGTTAAAAAATGGCATATTCAACAGTCGTAGAAAATTTTTTGCGGTATGTAAAGATTGATACCCAGTCATCAGAAGAATCATCAGAACAGGTGCCGTCCACAGAGAAACAGAGAACATTAGCAAAATTGCTATATCAAGAATTGATAGCACTCGGCGCAGATAATGTTCGGTATGATAAGGAACATTGCTATGTGTATGCGGTGATTCCTTCCAATATGGAGGATGACAAAAATGTGCCAGCAATTGGTTTTATTGCACATATGGATACTGCTCCAGCAGTGAGTGGTAAAAATGTAAATCCAAGAATAATTGAAAATTATGATGGGAATGATATTGTTTTAAATCAGGAGAAAAATATTGTGACGCGTGTGTCGGAATTTCCTATGTTGAAAGATTGTAAGGGCAAGTGCTTGATTGTGACAGATGGAACTACTTTGCTTGGCGGTGATGATAAGGCGGGAGTTGCTGAGATTATGGCAGCAGCAAAGTATTTGTTGACACACCCAGAAATAAAACATGGGAAAGTTTGTATTGGATTTACTCCAGACGAGGAAGTTGGCAACGGTGTTGCATTTTTTGATATAAAAGGATTTGGCGCAGATTATGCCTATACAGTGGATGGTGGAATGCTTGGCGATATGAGTTATGAGTGTTTTCATGCCGCAGGTGCAATACTGACAATTACTGGAAAAAGTGTACATCCCGGTTATGCCAAAAATATTATGAAAAATGCAATTAAGCTTGCATATGAATTTCATGCAATGCTTCCGAACGAGTGTCCAGAAAATACAGAAGGGTATGAGGGATTTTATCATGTGGATAGTATAAAGGGAACTGTTGAGGAAGTTGTAGCACAGTATATTATTCGCGATCATGACAGGACGAAATTTGAGGAGCGAAAAGCTATTTTCTTAAAGACTGCGAAAATATTAGAAGAAAAATATGGGGCAGGTGTCGTTCAAGTAGAAATGATAGACAGCTATTGCAATATGCGAGAAATGATTGAGAAGAAAATGCATATTGTAGATAATATGGCAATTGCGATGGAACAAGCAGGAGTTGTACCTAAGATTTCTGCAATTCGAGGCGGGACAGATGGTGCAAGATTGTCTTTTGATGGGCTTTTGTGCCCGAATATATGTACGGGTTCAGAGGGACATCATGGTAGAAATGAATTTGCATGTGTTGAGGATATGGAGAAGATTGTGGAAATAATATTAAATAATATTAGTATTACTGCACAAAAATTATCTTTGTGACCTTAAGAGACAAAATCTGCTATGGAACTTTTATTAAATTAATGATATACTAATCATATGCGTAATTAAAATCATCCCGAAACGCATTTACGGGAGGTATCATACATGAAGCAGAAAGTGAAATTAAAGGGACATCTGAAATCATACCTGCAAACGACCCTAATATTAGGGATATTGCTGGCAATGGTCAATGTAGGAATTTATTTCCTAAATATAAAGGCGGGAATCTGTGTTTCTGGATTCCTGCTAGTATATCTGATTACTATGACGATACTATTATATAAAAATAAGCCTGTAATTATGAATGAATTTATAAATTTTGCAACGCAATATGGTCAAATTCAACGAACATTGCTGCGCGATTTGGAATTGCCACATGTACTTATGGATGAGGAAGGCAGAATCATATGGACAAACGCAGCTTTTGAGCAGGTGGTACATAAAGAAAAAGGGTATCGAAAATCAATCACCACAATATTTTCTACAGTGACAAATGAGAAGCTTGGCTTTGAACAAGATGCGGAGATGGAACTCTCTTATGAGGGGCACGAATACATCTTTCGGATGAAACGAATCTCTATAGATGATGTGTTGGATAACATAGAGGTGGTGGAGAATGCAAAAAATGAGAATTTCTTGATTGCAGGATATCTTTTTGATGAGACAGCGCTGAAACATGCGTTGAAAGAATGTGATGACCAGAGTGTTGTCATAGGAATGATTTATATTGATAATTATGATGAAGCGCTTGAGAGTGTGGAGGATGTCAGACGCTCCTTGCTGATGGCGTTGATTGACAGAAAGATTAACAAGTATATTGCATCAATAGATGGCATTGTCAGAAAAACTGAGAAGGACAAGTACTTGGTGATTATGCGCAAGAAAGCACTGATGACGTTAAAGGAATCTCGTTTTGAATTGCTAGAGGATGTCAAGACTGTCAATATTGGAAATGAGATGGCAGTGACTGTGAGTATTGGTGTGGGGGTTGATGCGCCGACATATGCCCAGAATGCAGAGTTTGCGCGCACTGCAATAGATTTAGCACTTGGGCGCGGCGGTGACCAAGCGATTGTGAAATCTCCAGATTCGATTGTATACTATGGTGGAAAGAGTCAACAGATTGAAAAGAATACACGTGTGAAGGCGCGTGTCAAAGCGAATGCGCTCCAAGAAATTATTACAAGTAAGGACAAGGTATTGATTATGGGGCACCGTTTGGCAGATGCAGATGCGTTTGGCGCGGCAGTTGGCATTAGTTGTATTGCAAGAGCACTTGGCAGAAAACCACATATTGTCATCAATGATATAACGAGTTCTGTGAAGCCGCTGGCAGAGCTTTTTCGAGATAGAAATGTCTATGAGGAGGACTTTATTATTGGCAGTACAGAGGCATTAGAGAGCGCTGACAGCAGTACTGTGCTGGTCGTTGTGGATGTGAATAAACCAAGTATTACAGAGTGTCCAGATTTAATTAGAAGTTGTAAAACAGTGGTAGTTCTAGACCATCACAGGCAGAGTTCTGAAGTGATTGAGAACGCAACGCTTTCCTATGTGGAGCCATATGCATCTAGCACCTGTGAAATGGTGGCTGAGGTGCTTCAATACATAGCAGGCACTGTGAAGGTGCGAAGTAATGAGGCTGATTGTATGTATTCTGGAATTATGGTGGATACGAATAATTTCACAGCAAAGACGGGTGTTAGAACATTTGAAGCGGCGGCATTTTTACGGCGATATGGAGCCGATGTGACTCGAGTACGAAAAATGTTTCGAGATGGAGCGCTAGAGTACAAGGCAAAGGCGGAGACAATTCGCAATGCAGAGATTTACAAAAATGCTTATGCAATGGGAATTTGTCCGGCAGAGGGACTAGAGAGTCCAACTGAGATTGGCGCACAAGCTGCAAATGAGTTGCTTGGTATTAATGGCATCAAAGCAAGTTTTGTAATGACAGAATACAATGGAAAAATCTATATTTCGGCGCGATCAATTGACGAAGTTAATGTACAGATTATTATGGAGCGTCTTGGCGGAGGCGGACATATGAACATTGCGGGAGCGCAGCTGACAGATACCACTCCAGAGCGTGCAGTGTTTGTTGTGAAAGAGACATTGAACCAAATGCTGGAGGAAGGCGCAATTTAATTACAGAGATAGGTTTTCTGTAAAAATGAGAAAGGATAAAAACGGCATGAAAATAATATTGTTGGAGGATGTAAAATCCGTAGGAAAAAAAGGAGATTTAGTAGAAGTTAAAGAAGGTTATGCCAAGAATTTTATTATTCCAAAAAAACTTGGTGTGGCAGCAACTGATGCAAATATGAATACACTAAAGCTTCAAAAGAAGAATGAAGAAAAGCTTGCAAAAGAGCAATATGAGGCAGCACAAACTTTGGCGACAGAGCTTGAAAAGATAACCGTTCAGATGGAGATTAAAGGTGGAGAGGGCGGAAAGACGTTTGGTTCGGTGTCGTCCAAGGAGATTGCAAAAGCGGTGATAGATCAGTTTTCTAAGGAGATTGATAAGAAAAAAATACAGCTTAGTGACCCGATTAAAACGGCTGGAACCCATGAAGTCACTGTGAAACTGCATCCTAAGGTTTCCGCAAAACTTAAAGTACACGTCACGTGTGTTTAGGAGGTTGAGCGATGCCAGAAATGGATGAGGCAGTTTTAAAAAAGGTCCTGCCACACAGCATTGAGGCAGAGCAGTCAGTGATTGGCTCCATGTTGATGGACAAAGAGGCAATCACAATCGCAAGTGAACAAATTAGCGGGGAAGATTTTTACGGAAAGCAGTATGGTATTCTTTTTGACGCGATGGTGGAACTGAATGATGAGGCAAAACCCGTTGACCTTGTGACGCTGCAAGAGCGTTTAAAAGAGAAAGGGGCACCCCCCGAGATTTATAGTCTTGAGTACATAAAAGATGTGATGGCAACATTGCCAACTTCTGTAAACATTAAATCTTATGTGCAGATTGTGGCAGAAAAAGCGGTTCTTAGAAAGTTGATTCGTGTCAATGAGGAGATTGCAAATATCTGTTATGCACAGAAGGAGTCGTTAGAGTCTATTTTAGAGACTTCTGAAAAAAGCATATTTGATATTATACAAAAGCGCAACAGTGGTGATTTTGTGCCAATTAGGCAGATTGTCATGAATGCGATGAACTTAATTGAGGAGGCGTCTAAGAATAAAGGCGCAGTGACTGGGATCGCAACGGGATTTTTAGATTTAGATTACAAAACTGCTGGTATGCAGCCTTCTGATTTGATATTAATTGCAGCGCGTCCTTCAATGGGAAAAACTGCGTTTGTGTTGAACATCGCACAGCATGTCGCCTTTCATGATAAACAATCGGTCGTGATATTTTCATTGGAAATGTCAAAAGAACAATTGGTAAATCGCCTGTTATCTCTGGAATCTAAGGTAAATTCACAGGCTATCAGAACTGGAAATATGAAGGATGATGAGTGGGAGCGTTTGATTGAAAGTGCTGATGTGATAGGTAGATCAGGACTTTTGATTGATGATACTCCGGGTATCAGCATTGGTGAGCTACGTTCTAAATGTAGAAAATTTAAATTAGAATACGATCTGAAGATGATTATTATTGATTATTTGCAATTGATGACGGGTTCTGGGAAAATGGAATCAAGACAACAGGAAATTTCAGATATATCAAGGTCGCTCAAAGCGTTAGCAAGAGAACTTCATGTGCCGGTGGTAGCGCTTTCACAGTTATCGCGAGCAGTGGAGCAGAGACCAGACCATAGACCGATGCTTTCTGATTTAAGAGAATCCGGCGCGATTGAGCAGGATGCAGATGTTGTGATGTTTATCTATCGTGATGATTATTATAATAAGGATACAGAGCTTAAAAACGTGGCTGAGATTATTATTGCCAAGCAGAGAAATGGCGCAATTGGCACAATTAATCTTGCATGGCTGCCAGATTATACGCAGTTTGCAAATTTGGTCAGGTAACAGAACATATTATCGTGTAGGGAAGATTACTTACCCTATGCGTGCAACAGACACTTGTCAGTTTTAGTGGTATATTTTCTTTGAGTGTCAATGTGCATAAAATACGAAAGAGGACAGGGAAACCTGGTCCTCTTTTTACATATATTGTCGACACGAATGTATTATATGCGACAGGAAAGGAGTTTTCAACATGGTGAAAGAAAAGTATTTGATTAACGAAGCTGCAAAAGAAGTTCGTGTGGAAACACATGTTCTGAGATACTGGGAAGATGAATTGGAGCTCTCTATTGGAAGAAATGAGCAGGGACATAGAATATATACACAGGAAGATATTGACAGATTTATTGAAATTAAAAATCTGAAAGATCAGGGTTTACAGCTCAAGGCGGTGAAAATCATACTGAATCAGGTGCAGTCTGCACACGAAGGAGGGGAGGATATGCGAGCAGATAACCCATTTGCACAAAAGCAGTTGACAAAAATATCAAGATTAGGAGATGCAAAGATGATAGCATTAAAAAATTCAGATGATGCAAAATGGAATGAGCGATTTGGCAAAAAACATGAGTCCAGCGCAAATGAATCAAAAGGAGAGGAAAAGGAATCTGACGGAAACAATGTGGGCGGAATGAACAATATGATTGAGATTAAAGAGATGAAATCTCTTGATGAAGTGCCAAAAGATACAAATGATAATCAATTGCAAGAGGTGACAAAGGAACAGACAATGCGTTTACAGTATTTGTTCCAGAAACTAATTAAGGATGCAGTTGCTGCAAATAACGAGGAGATGGAGGAACACTTGGTAGAGCGCATTACACAGAATGTTAAGGGAGATTTGTGCAAAGAGCTTGATTATCAGTTTCGTTTGATGGAAGAACGCGAGGAAGAACGAATTAACAATAGACATGAGGTGGAGGATAAACGCAATGAAGATTACTATAAGCGGATTGATGAGTTGTTAAGACAGTATAGTGGTAAAAATGCAAAACAGAAAGAAAAGTATAAAGAGAAAAATAAAGAAAAGACAATTTTGTTTCCTAGTTCCAAGGACAAGCAGGCAAATAAAGGAGAACCGAAAGCAAAGAAAGAGTTTCATTTTTTCCGAAAAGCTGTGGAGGCAAAAATAGAATAACAAAACTTACATAGCAAAAGAGCTGTCCTAAAAGGCAGCTCTTTTGCTATAACCACGGACGCGGAAAGAAGCTATACAGCTAAGCTGCCCACGTTCGACGAGTGTGAGCAAGAGAAACTTCCGCTCTTTTAATTAATTTTAATTTTATGCCTGCTCAATTGAGCCTGTAGGGCATGCGCCTGCGCAAGAACCGCAATCAATGCATTTATCTGCATCAATCTCAAACTTGCCATCTCCCATACTGATAGCGCCAACAGGGCACTGTGATTCACAAGCGCCACAAGATACACATGCATCTGAAATCTGATATGCCATAGTACAATATCCTCCTTTTACTTATATCACTATTTTGTAACGCACCAGAGCAATGTATAGATTGGTATAATATAAGTTAAGTGTTAAAATTTGTGCTGGTTTGTTACGATTTACTGTCTTCTGACAAGTACTTGTCAACATTTTTATTGTAATATATATTGTTGTGAAATACAAGGTAAAATATATAAATTATTAGAAAGTATCTGAATAAATACAAACAGATATGTTTCCTTATTTGACTGGCAGGCCACGTCGTTGACGGATACCATTCAGTATATGCTGTTTTAACGCTGGGATTTTACTCTTGTCCATCTCTGGAACATTCTCAAGGCGATATTTCATACCAAGCTCATCATATTTTTTCTTACCCATTGTATGATAAGGCAACACATCGAGCGCTTTAAGATTTTTCAGTCCTCCAATAAAGTATCCTAGTTTGTGAAGGTCTGCGGGATCGTCTGTAATACCAGGAACAACAACATGACGAATCCAAATTTCAACATTTTTACTGTCAAGGTATTCTGCAAATGCAAGAATGCCATCATTTGGCTGCATTACAAGCTCCTTATGTTTCTCGGGGTCAATATGCTTGATATCGAGCATTACAAGGTCTGTCACTTTGCAGAGCTTATCTAACTTCGCAAGCCAATCAGGATTTCCATCTGTTTTGTAGGCGATACCAGAAGTATCAAGACATGTGTGAATACCACGTGCGTGTGCCATTGTAAAGAGTTCCAGCAAAAAGTCAATTTGCATTAATGGTTCGCCACCAGTCACTGTAATGCCACCACCATTGTAAAAAGGTTTGTTGCGCTCATAATTTTCCAATATTTCTTCTGGTTCCATAAGAGTGCCTGCGTTCATTTCCCATGTGTCTGGATTGTGACAGTACGCACATCGCATAGGGCAACCTTGCACAAACACTACATAGCGCACGCCCGGGCCGTCAACGGTTCCAAATGATTCTAAAGAATGAATTCTTCCCTGCATAATAATCCTCCGCTCTAAAAATTGATATTATATTTATTATACCTTATTTTTGAAAAAGGTGATATAAAATTTGGGACACTTTTTGAAAATTTTCTTTTAGTAGATAAGAGAGGATATAGATTGATGTGCCAGCGATTCTCAAATTGATAGTAGAAATAATGGAGGAGCTTATAGAGAAAGTATTATCTTGTAACAATAAAATTGATTCGTTGTTTTATTTGTATTGATTGTGCATAAAAAACCCCTGAGATTATAATAATCCCAGGGGTTTATACACATGTTTATGCAAAATTAGATTGCCTCATGGAATGTACGAGAGATAACATCTGCCTGCTGTTCTGGTGTTAACTTGATAAAGTTAACTGCATATCCAGATACACGGATTGTAAGCTGAGGATAATTCTCAGGATGCTTCTGTGCATCTAACAGAGTGTCTCTGTTCAGTACGTTAACATTGAGGTGATGGCCGCCCTTTGTAGCATAACCATCTAATAAAGATACTAAGTTATCAACCTGTGCTGCATTATCAACTGCCATAGTTATATACCTCCTAAAATAATTTACTCATTGTCCAATCCCTCATGAAGTGTAGGGACACTGCACGCCATGGGATTGTTGGAACAGTCTGTACATCCAAGTGTCTGGACTTCTTTTGTGGAAGCGTCCTCACTGACATCTACATTGAAATGTCCCACAGCCTTTGCGCCAGAGAATCCAGCATCAAGCTGAGATACGAGGTCGTCAATCATTGATTTCTCATCCATAAATACACCTATTCCATAATTGTTGTGTTAATTTGACACACAACAATTACCTTCCTGATATATCTGACAACTGCAAAGTGAATAAACACTTTACAGTTGTCATTTTGTTAATAGAAAACAGATTAATTATTTAAGTCAAGTTCAATATCTCCAGAGAATACTTTTGCTTCTTTTCCGAGAGCGTTTGGAATAATTGTAAAGGTATTAGAGATACCATCTTGTGCATCCTTGAATGGAAGTTTTGATACAGAAGACAAAGAAGCAACTGCACCATGAGTATCACGTCCATGCATTGGGTTTGCACCAGGAGCAAATGGCTGTCCTTTCTTACGTCCATCAGGTGTGTTACCTGTAGCCTTACCATAAGTTACGTTTGAAGTAATTGTAAGGATAGAAGTTGTAGGAACACCATCTCTATAAGTATGATGTCTTCTGATTGCTGTCATGAACTTATGAACAACATCCTGTGCAATCAGGTCAACGCGGTCATCATCATTACCATATTTAGGGAACTCACCTGTTGTCTCAAAGTCAACAATAATACCATCTTCATCACGGATTGCTTTAACCTGAGCATACTTAATTGCTGATAAAGAGTCAGCAACAATAGAAAGTCCAGCAACACCTGTCGCGAAATATCTCTTGACATCTCTGTCATGCAGAGCCATCTCTGCTCTCTCGTAGCAGTATTTGTCATGCATATAATGGATAATATTCAATGTGTTTACATACACATCTGCCTGCCACTCAAGCATATCCATAAATTTGCTATATACATCATCATAATTGAGGATATCACCCTCAACAGGACGATACTTTGGACCAACCTGTTTCTTAGTAACTTCGTCTACACCACCATTTAAAGCATAGAGTAAGCACTTTGCAACGTTTGCACGAGCACCGAAGAACTGCATTTCTTTACCGATAACCATAGAAGATACACAGCATGCAATACCATAATCATCACCGTGTGTCACTCTCATCAGGTCGTCGTTCTCATACTGAATAGAAGAAGTCTGGATAGACATCTTAGCGCAGTATCTTTTCCAATTCTCAGGAAGTCTTGTAGACCAAAGAACTGTCAAGTTTGGTTCTGGGCTAGGTCCAAGGTTTGTCAATGTGTTCAGATAACGGAAAGACATCTTTGTTACAAGAGGACGTCCGTCTACACCAACACCGCCAAGAGACTCAGTTACCCATACTGGGTCGCCAGCAAAGATCTGGTTGTACTCTGGTGTACGTGCGAATTTAATTAGACGAAGCTTCATAATAAAGTGGTCAACAAACTCCTGAATCTGCTCCTCTGTAAAGGTTCCGTTCTTTAAGTCTCTCTGTGCATAGCAGTCAAGGAAAGTAGAAGTACGACCAAGTGACATAGCAGCACCATTCTGCTCCTTAACAGCGCATAAGTATCCAAAATAAGTAGCTTGGATTGCTTCCTGTACATTTGTAGCTGGTTTAGAAATGTCACAGCCATAAGAAGCCGCCATTTCCTTCATCATCTTAAGCGCTACCATCTGCTCTGAAAGCTCTTCGCGAAGGCGAATTACATCATCTGTCATCACGCGGCCTGTAGAATCCTTCTGTGCCATCTTATCTTCAATAAGTCTGTCAATACCATAGAGTGCAACTCTTCTATAGTCGCCAATGATACGGCCGCGGCCATATGCATCAGGAAGACCTGTGATAATATGTGAGGAACGGCATGCTCTCATTTCCTGATTGTATGCGTCAAAGCATCCTGCGTTGTGAGTCTTTCTGTGTGTAGAGAAGAATTCACTAACTTCAGGATCAACTTCATAGCCATTGTCTGAACATGCTTTCTCTGCCATTCTAATACCACCATATGGCTGTAGGGAACGCTTGAAAGGCTTATCAGTCTGGAAACCAACGATTGTCTCCTTGCTCTTATCAAGGTATCCTGGACCATGAGAAGTGATGGTAGAGATAACTTTTGTGTCCATATCAAGAACACCACCGGCTTCTCTCTCCTTCTTCTGAAGGTCAAGAACCATGTCCCATAAATCTTTTGTGTTCTGTGTAGGTCCTGCTAAGAAAGCCTCATCGCCTTCATATGGTGCGAAGTTCTTCTGAATGAAGTCGCGCACGTTGATTTCGCTTTCCCATTTGCCACCTACAAAATCTTTCCATTCTGGTCTCATTTTGCAAAGCCTCCTAATAATATAATTTTAATTGATATGCGGTTTAGTCCCGCCAGTTACTGAAGTTTAGAATGTTGGTTGTTACGAAAGTGTTAAATCCTGTCTAACATTCATAACTGTATTATATCCTTAATTTTGTATACACGTCAACACTATTCTTTGTACTTTTTTATGTACAGAGGGATAAAAATTATTAAAATTTTGTGAATTATAACGGAGTAACATTTGACAGTTTAGGTATCTTGCCTTCGTTGGACGCAAGTACAATCAAAAATACAAACATATTGTATTCTCTATTGTGTTTTTCTCTTATATCCTCTAGAATAAATTTTATGTTTATTTATAAAAATGGATTTTATGATGCACGCAAGTATTT
>CAJUAE010000060.1:9509-20208 GCA_910583965.1 uncultured Lachnospiraceae bacterium | reverse complement strand
AATATTTTAGAAGTTATCTGTGGGATTTTTAATAGATAACAATAAAGTATCTAGCGTGACGAGTAGAGGCTGAGTGGTTTAGCTGTCACTGTTGTCCTCCTCATAGTATGCCTTGATGCGAATTGCTTGGTTATGGTCGCCAAAATCTTCACCAAACAATGTACAGCCGCCGCAGTTGGCAGTATCTTTTGGAACTTCAAATTTAAAGGTAATGTAACTATTGTAGTCAATATTGAGTTCTTGAATTGTCATGTCGGAAAGCTTGTTGGTGCCGTCCATAAAACAACCTTCATTGTTAATAATTAAAGTTTTTAATAGTCCATATTGATTCAAAACTTCAGGCCACCATGCCGGTGAGACATAGCCGCAGCGGCCGCCATAATCACCGGGACTAATCCACATACCAAGTGGAATACCATTAATAGAAAAATAAATATCAGAAGGATAGTCTTCATTGGTGTTTGGGCATTCTGACGAGATCTCAAAGGAGATTTGAAGTTCTGTCAATGTCTGTCCTGCCTGCAGGTGATTTGGCAGGTTATACTCAACGTAACCGCTGGTAAACCAGAGAATCCCCGCCTGAAAACGGTCAGGAAAGGAAAATACTCTTGGGTCATCAAAAGAACCAATAATTTCCTTGCTAGTGGCAAGACCACAAGTTGGTGTTCCATGGCAGGCAGTATAGTATCCGACGCGAATGTCATCTGTATAGCAGCGACGTGATTCTTTCATTGGGGCAAGATCGATCATTAATCTATCATAACGGGGGCGGATAATCTTCATAGTACCGCGTTTGCCAGAGGTAATTTTGATTCGTACAAGTCCCGCTTCTTCTAATTTTCCTACATGCATAGATATTGCACCATTGGTAAGCCCTAGTGCTTCGGCAAGGTCATTCATGCTGAGGGAATCATCTTCGTAGATCATTTCCATAATTTTCAGGCGCATAGGTGTACTGAGTGCTTTAAAGACATTTTCGGCTTCACTGACAGAACGAAAGTATAGCATAATTTAATATCCTCCCTTATTATTTATGAAAATCCAAATTATTTGGCATTATTCCAAAGATTCGGTAATCCATTTTGGCAAGTTTGTGTTAAATTGAAAGTATGCGGAATACATATCTGCAATAATACTTTGGTTACTGTCACGCACAGCAAGTTCACCTCTGCCTGAAGTTGACCCATCGTAGGACAGAAAATTAAAACTTCCAATAAGATAGTATTTTTTATCGACAATCAATAGTTTCGCATGCGAATCCTGTCGATAGGAAACAATTCTTCCAGGATAACTTTTGTCTAGTTTTTTATGAAGTTTGTAAATGTTTAGAATAGAGCGTTCCTCTCTGCTAGCACTATAATCAGATTTTATAGCCTTTTTTAGTGTTTCACGGGAGAGGTCTTTTCCACCTCTATTCTCAGAAAAACCATATTTTATTTTGATGATAACACCACGCTGCAATGCTTTTTGAATCATATTAACAAACAAAGGTTCATTAATAAAGTTAGCAATCCAAGGGGAGATAATATCAATTTCCGTTTGCGCATCCGAAAATGCTTTTTCTAATTCTAGGCGAATATCAGCGTTCTCAAATATCTTGGCGCTGTCAAGCTGTGCCTGTTTGCTCACAAGGGATTGACTGAGCTGTTCAATTTGTTTCTCCTGCTCAAGAATATATTTTTGGGCAGTCTGCAAACTATTTTGTATGGTTTTATTTTCATCTTCTAATTGATGTTTACTTGCTTCAATATCAAGCATTCGTTTATTTTGGCTTGCAATGGTGTTTCTCATAGAGGCAGATGTAGATTTAAGTTTTTCATAGGTATTTTTTTGTTCACTGTTTTCTTTCTTCTGCTTCGCAAGAGTATCATTGATTATTTTTAAGGTGCTATTATTTAAATTTAACTGATTAGTCAAATCATCGTTACTTTGTTGAAGGGAAGAATACTCTTCCTGTAGGCGTTCCATTTCCTGTTTGTTTTTGTCGATGGTTTCTTTAAAATGTTTTGTTTGATTTTTTTGTTGTTCTAATTCTAAGAGTGCTTTTTGATAAGTATGATTGTAATTTGTCTGAAGTGCTTTTATTTCTGCTGTTTTCTCAGACAGACGAGTTTCTAAATCAGCTATTTTTTTGGTCAGTTGTTCTTCTTTTGCCTTTAATTCCTGAGAATTTTGATTTCCGTTTTGATGTATTTGAGCGCGCAGTTGTTCTAATTTTTTTGCTAAGTCTTCTTTTTCTAAAAGAAGTGATTTTCTTTCTAGTTCAATTGTCTTTTTTTCTAGTGCGAGAGTATCAACTTGTTTATTTAATATGCCAATTGTTTTTCGACCTTGTTTAATCTGTACTGCCATTTCTTGAATTAGATTACTCACAGTATTGTGCTCAGATTTAGAATGATGCTCTTGCTTTTGAGAGACTTCTGATTTTTGTAGTAGACTATATTCAGTTAGGGTTTCATTTAGTTGTTGTTCTAACAATCCTACATCTTTTGGAAAAGAATTTCTTTGTATAGTCAAAATCTTTAGATTGCGTCCTGCGTCATAAATTAGTGCGCAAGATTGTCTTTCGATTGCAAACTCAAAAATATAATGTCCATTGCGGAATTTGCCAATTGATTCAGGGTTTGTTGCCTGTTCTAGTTCCAGTAGTCGGCGCTCAATAATTTCGAAAGAAAACCATTCAAAATTATCTACGAGATGCTTAAAAAATTCTGAGTGAAATTGAAAAGAGGAGTATCTAGTTTGCCATAAGTCGCAAATTGTCTGAGACAAAAGTTTTTGTAGTCCCTCCTGAAGATTTTTGCTGTATTGTATTTGACGCTCAGCAGTTAATATTGTCTCAAGACGTTGTTTGTTTTCATCTTCAAGTCTTGCATTTTCAGTGAGATATCTCTGGATTTTATGGTTAAGTTCTTCTTGCTCCATCGCATTTTCTACAGGGGTGGAACGGAGCTGCTTCAACGATTGTAGATTAGATTGGCGCAGTTGTTCACTCTGTTCATTTAGCTGGGATAATCGCTTTGTTCCAGCGATAAGCTCTTGAATATGTGCCATTAAAGTATGTAGTGCTCTAAGACCGCGTTCAAATTTGCCTATCTCTACAGAAGACCATCTACAAACAGATAGTTCATCTGACTGGACAGAAAAGGAGGTACCATAGCTGATGCCGCTGAGTGCGACGACTTGTGCAAGTTTTTCTAGGGCAAGCATTCTTCTAAAGAAAATCCATGTTCCGATTTCGAGCGGAATAATAATTGCAACAGAAAATAGGATATCAATTCCAATTTTATAGAAATAGAATGATAATGGCAATATACATAGAAGTAGAATTATAGTGCACCAAAACCAAATGGAAGGAAGTCTTTTAATGTTTTTTGGATTTCTTTTTTGACATTTTAGCTTTAGCTCATCTGCAATTTCAGCGGGGGACATAAGAGCATATTGTTTTCTTCCATACAAAGAAGAAACGGAATCTAGTATAAAAACAGATAGCTGGTCATCATTACTTCCACTGCGAAATTTGCCAGTAGCTCTGACTTCTCGCTGTAAATTTTTTTTAAAGCGATTCTGTAGCATGGAATCATTTAACAGTATCAGTTTATCTTGTATACTCTCATATTCTTCTTGCATTCCAGTGACAGTTCCATTTTTATGTAGTAACTTCTGGATAAGAGTTTTAAGTTTATGAATAGAAACCAGTGTTTTCTTAGAAAGGGTATAAGTTTCTATTAATGATATCAGTTCGATTATTTCGTGTCTTCGAGCTTTTCTTAAACCATCTATAATGTTAGCCATTGTAGTGTCCTCAATCTAGTGTACTTAATATAATTGCGCATTTGTTTATCTCAGTTAAAAAGACGTTCCCTTCTATAAGTGATGAGAAAAATATCTTGAACAAAGTAGTAAAAATTGGTGTCCCCAAATTAATGTTGTTTCTGGATTTGTTGTTTCTTACGCTTTATCGTTACACAAATATTAAGCGGATAGTTTTTGCTAATATTTGTGTTGATTGCGTTTCTTTTAATGAGTATTAATTTTATTATAGTGAATACTAAAATAATTGTCAAGAATGAAATTTCATTGTAGCATAAACATTTTAACGTAGGGTTGCTGGTCATACGTTGTTTGATTTGCCAAAATTAGATTTTTTGAAAACATAAATTGCAACAATTTTTGTACGCAAATTTGTCTATTTTAGTAAATAAGATGTAGATATTAGTTTTTTGTGAAAGGAAAATAGTAGTAATCGCTAAATGAATGTATTATTTATTAAAATATTTATTGAACACTAAATATATTTTATGCTTTATGAAAAGAAGAACATTTATAAAAATAAAAAAATATATCGGTGATAATGCATAAAAAAATTATTGCAAAATTTATAACAATATACATCAATTATAAAGCCTTTCCAAAATTAATCATTTTAAGTATCAATATTGTGAGTATTATTGAGAAACTATATTAACTTTTTTGCCAAAGTAGTGTAAGGTAATTATACAAATAAAAACTAAAATATTTAACTTATAAATAAAACAATCAAATTAGAGTAGTACACAATTCGTTGAAAAAGTTGATTGCCCAATGATTTAGTAGTGATCAGAAAGGTCGAGTCATCATGAAAAGAGGAATTGCAAAGAGGGTCACGGTGCTTGGGGATAAAATGAAAGCTTGCTTTTTTCTATCTTATCTGTACATTTTAAAATCTTGGGATTATAATAAAAACATAATAAGAGTTTGATTTTATTATATCAGATGTGAAATGATTCCTACTTCTATAAGCAGTGAGTAGCTTATTGGTATCAGTGACGGGATTCAGTCTCCATCTGATAGGCTTTTGACGACGCGCAGAAGGATGTATCGTGCTGCGCAATTGGTTATTACAAAAGGATTGTTTGGATTTTATGTGCGACAGACAAACGGAGGAAACATATTAATGGAGGAAATCAGCATACTGTCAAAAATTGAAGAAAACGTTGCAAAGGTGATGATTGGCAAAAAAGAAGTGACAAGATTGCTTTTAGCGGCGCTGGCAGCCGGCGGACATGTTCTTTTGGAAGATGTGCCAGGGACAGGTAAGACAGTGCTTGCGCGAGCGTTGGCAAAATCAATGGGATGTAAATTTGATCGCGTGCAGTTTACGCCTGACTTGTTGCCAAGTGATGTGACTGGACTTTCTTTTTTTCATCAGGAAAAAGGGACGTTTGTCTTTAAGGAGGGACTCGTATTTACAAATATATTGTTGGCAGATGAGATTAATCGTGCAACACCACGCACACAGTCTAGTCTTTTGGAGTGCATGGCAGAATGTCAGGTGACAGTTGACGGGGAAACAAGAGTTTTGGAACCGCCATTTTTTGTAATTGCAACACAAAATCCAGTGGAGACAATTGGATGTTTTCCATTGCCAGAGGCACAGCTAGACCGTTTTATTATGAAAATATCGATGGGCAGTCTTAGCGCGTCAGAAGAACGTCAAATGTTAGACCGTTTTATCAATGCAGAACCACTTGCGAATCTTGACGCTGTGTGTGGTGCGCAGGAGATTCGACTTCTTCAACAAAAATGTCGTGAAGTCTATGTACATGAGGATTTGCGAGGATATCTTGTAGCGTTAGTGCAGGTAACTAGAAAAAATAGGACAGGGATTAGTCCTCGAGGGACACTTGCACTTTTGCGTGCATCACAGGGGTATGCGCTGGTACAGGGGCGGGATTTTGTTGTTCCAGAGGATATTAAGGAAGTGGCACATTATGTTTTGTGTCACCGTTTCATTGGTGCGTTTGATGATACACAGAAAAGTTCTGTGGTCACAGGAATTTTGAATCAGACTGAATTGCCAACAGAGGATTGGAAGGCGAGAAGATGATTATTGTTTTTTTGCTTGGAGTGTTCACAGTTGGTACGTTATGGGAGCTTTTTTATCGTCTTCAGTGGGAGCGGGATATCTTTGTAAGATTGTGGTTTGACACAGATGTAGTGTATGCAGGGCAAGAGACAAAACTCTATGAGAGAATTGAAAATCGAAAACGAATGCCAGTTCCGATTCTTGAGGTTGGGTTTCACACAAGAAAAGAGCTTAATTTTATTGATGTTGAGAATACCAACATCAGTGACTATCTATACAAAAGAGATGTGTTTGTGGTGCTTGGCAGACAGAAAATTACAAGAGAGATTCCTGTAAAATGTACGAAACGCGGCAAGTATACAGCGAGTGATGCGGATATCACAACATATACATTATTGTATCGAAAACGTTACAGTAAGAAGATTCAGACAACAGCGGAGATTTATGTGTATGCTAAAATGACAGATGTGTCACAAATTATAACAATGTGTGAGCGTATGTTGGGGATACAGCAGTGTGCTAGGCGACTTTATGAGGATCCGTTTGCATTTCGTACAATTCGAGGATATACAACAGATGATCCAATGAAGACTATCAACTGGAAGGCAAGTGCAAAGACAGGTACACTTATGGTCAACACTTTTGATTCTGTACAGTCACAGAAAGCAATGATTTTTCTGGATGTGGAAGATACAGGAATCTTAAAATATGAGGAGCTGGTGGAGGAGAGTATTGCACTCGCAGCATCAGTTATCAGAAAGCTACTAAACCAAAATACAGAGGTTGGTTTTGTGTACAATGGAAATAATGGGCAAATTTTTGAACCATCGAACAATAAAAGAAACAGTATTCTCTTTGAGCGCCTTCTTGCGGAATTTGATAAGGAAGATGGGGTAGAGCCCTTTGGACAACTTATACAAAGGAGTTTTGATGATACCTTTTTAAAGAGACCACTCTCGGAAGATACGCTTTTGCTCTTTATTACAAAAAATTTGGATTGTACTTTGTATAACTGTATCAGCCAATATACAGAAGGGCGACCAGTTCTGATTGTAGTGCCTGTTTACAGAGGGGAAAGGGAGGCGCGTGAGCGCGTTGTAAAAAATTTTATTGACAAAGATACAAAAAATAAGGGAAATGTTTATATATTGGTGAAGGAGGTGGAGCGGTGATGTTCTTGAAATGGTGTATGAAAGTTATGGAGTACCTTCATGCTACGCTTATTTTTGCCGCATTCATTCCACTTGCCTGTGCAGTATGTTATACTTCAGACCCAGCAGGAACAATCGTTTTTTATTTGAAATGTCTGCTGATTGCAGCCCCTATTTTTGTGACTGACTATGCTATCAGACATACACGTAGTCTTTTTTTGTATATTTTCTTATGTATTGTTTTGTTTGCTGCAATGGGATGTGTTGTCTCTGGATTTGTGTATTTGACAGAGAGAAATGGTGAGGGGGGGTTGTACCAAATATGTTATAATGTCGGGATTTTGGTAGAAACAATCGCTGTGTCTATCATGCGTTTTAGCGACAGAATAAAGGCTGCAAAGCGAAAGAGAGAAGACCCATTAGCACCGGAAGAATTAGGTTTTTTAAATCTTCCGGCACTCTTACATGTGCGGTATTTTGTTGTACTTTATCTGATTGGAATTTGTGTGACAGCAAAAGTGCTGTGCGATATTATGTTATTTAGTGCGATTGTCTATACTTTTCTAGCACTAGTGTATGAGTATGTAGGTGCTGTGGAGGATTATTTAAGTCTTAATAAGCGCACCAAAGGGATTTCCAGACATCGTATTTACGGGATTGGTTTTTCTATGCTTTGTGCAGTTTCAATACTCCTTTTTATGGGGATGCTTCCTGCGATTTTTTTGGCTGGGCAGCGGCAATATACTGATGTTCGACAATGGTTTGGAAATATGGGACCAACTCCCCTTGCATATGAGGAGATGATGAATTTACAGACACCCGCTATAGAAGGAGCGGATATAATGGTGTTATTGGATGGAGATGAACCGCCACGAGAACCTTCAAAACTTTTAAAAGTCATACTATATGCACTTGAATTTGGATGTACGATGGTGCTTGCTTGTGGAGTTTTTTGTGTGATTCGTCAGGCATTTCGAGATTTTCGTGACAGTCATGATGAGAATGGAGATATCATTGAAAAGTTAGAGCCAGAAAAGGCATTTGTCAAAGAAGAATTTTTTCAGAAAATGGGTCTGCGTGGCATAGAAAGTGAAGCGCAGCGCATTCGGCGCAAATACAGAAAGATAATACGAAAACACAGAAAAGATAGGCCAGCACCATATGAATCGCCTATAGAAATTGAGGTTTTAGCTGGATTAGGAGAAGATGAACAAATGCAAAAACTTCATGTGCAATATGAAATCGTGCGTTACGGAAAATAGTAGATATTGTTGGTGCTTTAGGTTGCTGTTTACGACTTTAATGAACGAAATTATGCCCAGATTAGATAGGGTGTATGAAATAATAGGAATATAACTGTTTTAGAGAAAATGATATAATCGTCTTGCGTAAATGTTGAAATTGGATTATTATTAAGTTTATATGAAAAGTGGCAACAAGTACATAGTCTTCTTAATCCTTGCGAAAAAAATGTTAATACAAAACACAAATATTTTGTGTATGAGGAATGAAAAAGCGATGTGCTAGATAGTTGGAAACAGCTGCGAGAGAGGTTATTGAATGAATCGTAAGAAAAAGAGAGGTGGGACTGAGGTGGCATTTCGACCACAGACCATTATTGAGGCAAGGTACGACCTGGACAGAAGACAGAATGATATTCTTGATATACTGCTCGGGATTGTCGGTGAAGGTGATGACACAGAAGAAAATACGCGTTATGAGATTAATATCGGTGATGTGAAACATCTCTATAATCTACATGATGAGTCTAATGCGTACAGCTATTTGCAAAAAGCAGTGAAAAAGTTTGAAGGACTTGGATTTCGCTTGAAAGAGGATGAGGGAACCGATATTTATTATCCATGGTTTAGTAAGATTAAATATCAGAAAAAGCGCGGTGATGAAAATCGAAGCAAGATTGTATTAGATTTGCATCCAGAAGTAAAAGAGATGATTATGTCCGCAAAGCAAGGGGCATACTATCGGATAGAGTATCCATTAAATCTTACAAAAAAGTATTCCAAGAGACTTTATTATTTGTTGAAGGATAAAGAAACCTTTAATGGAGGTGTTTTTGTCATTTCCTTTGATGAGCTTCGCAGAATGATGAAGATACCAGAATCTTATGCCAACGGCAATGTCAAGCGTGAGATTCTTGACAAGCCTTATCAGGAGATCAACGGAAATACGGATATTTCATTTGAATATGAGTTGATTAATGAGAAACTGCCAAGTGGACAACATAGCATTAGCGCGGTTCGGTTTAAAGTGAAACGAATCCGGCGGAATAATACAGTGATTGAATATGAGACAATCGATAAAAATGGAGAGGCAATCCCTACAACAGCAGAGGAGCAGGAGATTATCGATCTGTTTGATTGTAGCCCCAAGGAGGCAAAAGACATTTTGCGCACAGCAAATGCGAACAATCGCACACACGAACAGATGATTGAAATTTTGTCGTATACTTTGAAAAAGAAAGTTGATAACAAAGTTGGATATGCATTGACAATTCTTAAAAATGGGTATAATGAACCAACAAAGTTTAATGGTGAAAAGAAAAGTTCTTCATGGAATAATACAGATCTTGATACCGCATATTCACAGATGAATTTTGAAGACCTAGAGAAACAGCTTTTGTCTAATTAGTGTTGGTATCGTTGACTGATGATAACACAGCAATAATAAAACCAATAAGTGTTTCATATATGAGGAATAAAAAACAGTGTGCTAAAATATTATATTTTAGTTTGGAGGAGTTGAGTGGAGCGTTTACAGGCAGTAAATATTAGAGGTTCCTACGGGAAGAAGAAAGTACTCTGTGGGGTGGATATTAGCGCGGAAGCAGGACAGTGTGTTGGCATTGTTGGAACAAATGGTTGTGGAAAATCAACACTCTTGAACATTCTTGCTGGTATGAGAAAAGCGGACAGTGGAGATATTTATTTTGATGGAACAGTTGTTCGTAATCAACAGGATTTTATTCGATTTGTGGGATATGTTCCTCAGGAGAATCATCTGATACCAGAGTTGCGCGTGTTGGATAATCTGCGTTTGTGGTATCGTGACGCGAACGCTTTGCGACAATCATTGGAACAAGGTTTTTTAAAAGCGCTTGGTGTAGACGAAATGTGCCAGATAAAGGCGGGAAAACTCTCAGGAGGGATGAAAAAGCGTGTTAGTATTGGATGCGCGCTTGCGGGAAATCCGCCAATATTAATATTGGATGAACCAGACGCAGCACTTGATTTGCCGGGAAAGGCAGATATCCGAAGATATTTAGCTTTGTATCGACAGATGGGAGGGACAATTCTTCTTGCTACACATGATGAGCCCGACTTAGATTTGTGCGACAGGGTGTATGCTCTTAGCGGAGGAGTGAGCAGAGAAATCAGTAAAACTTTGCGTGGAGAAGCGTTACTGAAACAGATAAAGGAGTAAAAAGGTGGAAGAAAACAACAAATATGAAACAAAAGAAAATAGTTCTGGCAGTGCACTTTATGGCACAGAACCACAGCCGCAGGAAGATAAAAACATATATTCTTCTGCGTATGGCACAAAGTTGGAGTCGCAGGAAGCAGTATCACCAATAAAGCCAACTGAGACAGAGGAGACACAGAAGATAGAGCCATTGCCACAACCAGTAGAGCTAACAAAACCAGTTGCGCCAGAGGCAGAGCAAAATCCAATGCAGTCGCAA
>CAJUAE010000060.1:0-9409 GCA_910583965.1 uncultured Lachnospiraceae bacterium | reverse complement strand
AGAGCTAACAAAACCAGTTGCGCCAGAGGCAGAGCAAAATCCAATGCAGTCGCAACCAGTAGAGCTAACAAAACCAGTTGCGCCAGAGGCAGAGCAAAATCCAATGCAGTCGCAATCTATATATCAATCGCAAGGTTTTATGGGTGGCGATTTGATGGGCTTTGGTTCTGTGCAAAACCCACCACCAGTACAGGGAGCACCTGCATCAAGGCCAAAGAAAAAGAAAACTGGATTGATAGCGGGTCTTTTGTGTGCCGCCGCAGTCGTTATTGCGATTGGCGTTAGTGTATTGCTTGTCAAATCTCTTTTTGGGGACAATGCCAAGAATCAATTGGCAAGAGGATTTGCAAACATGACAAAGGAGATGGCGGCCTATCAAAATTCGGTTGCTGAGGATATTGGATTTGTCGAGCTGAATAAATTAAAAAAGACAAAGCCAATGCACACCAATATCGATTTGTCGTTTACGGACCCGCAGTCATCAGGAACGTTCAGCAATGTTGGCGTGGAGATTGATGCAGTTACCGATTACAGCAAGAAAATGGCAGAGTACGACTTAAGCCTTGGAACATATGGTATTGAGATGAGCGTTGGAAAGGTGGTCGCAGCGGATAATACATTATATTTGAGTGTGCCAATCATCTTTCAAGATCAGGTGTACAGCCTTGACTTGACTAATTTGGGCAGGGATTTTAATAAGTCAGCATGGTCGAAAATTATAAATGAAACGCTTCCAGAAGATTATTCTTTGACGTTGTTTGAAGATACAGATGTGACAGAAAGTATTAAGAATGCTGGGGAAATGGGAGAACTTTATACACTTTTCCAGAAACAAGGCAAAGTGATAGCAAGTGCCACAAAGATTGAGACGTTAAAGGAAAAGAGAGAGCTTTCTCTTGATGAAGATTTTGTAGAGTATGGCGGTGTGCAGGTGACAGTGGACAAGGATGCATACAATCAAGCGATGGAGACTCTGTGTGATGATATATTAAATAGTAATTATTATGCAGAGTTTATGAGGGGATATGAAACCACATTCCGCGGAGATTTTGATGAGCTAAAAGAACAAATGGACAGTGCAATAGAACATATATTCGGAACACGTTTTGAACAGGATATTGTATTGGATTTTTATTTGGATAAAAAAGGAAGAATTGTCAATATCTCTACGCCGGAAGACCTTGAAATCTCAAGTGAATATACAAATCTTGACTATCTTTCGGTTGATATTACATTTTCAGGCACAGAGCGCGCACTTGACTGTATTGAGGGCGGTGTGTATTTGCAGGCAGGGGAGGAAATCCTGTATTTTGGAATTTCAAGAATGGCTGAAATAACAGAGGATAGTTATATAGAGGATTTAACATTTGTACTCCAAGATAATCGCAGTAGTGATGAAATTACTTTTGGGTATACTGGTAGTTGGGGCTATGAAGATCAATCTTATGAAATGCAGATGGAGATGAATACGCCGGAGAGCAGTTTGGGATTGAGTGCGAATGGTGCGTACACAAATATTGAAAAAGGTGAGCGTTACACTATCGAGATTGACAATGCCGCAATTACAATCGATGGGGAAGACCTTCTGTTAATGACTGGCTCTATGTCTACAGAACCTGCGGAGAATCAGATTGAAGTGCCAGAAAAATCAACCAATGTTTTAGAAATGAGTGAAGGGGATATTACCAGTCTGTTATATGGTACATTGTATTAAAATCTATGAATGAGAACAAAACAATTGTTTGGTTACAAATGGAGTATAAAAGGGCGGCTGCTATGCTGCCCTTAATTTTAAGGAGGGCAATAATACTGACAGTAGTATGTCTGATAGCTGCGAGTATCATTGCCTTTTGTGCAAAAATAGTGTGGATAAAAGACGGTGAAGGACCCAAATTAAGAATTGGTTACACAGCAGAAGAAAATGTGGTGACGAATCTGGCAGTTTCCTATGTACAGAATATGGAATCTATTCAGAGCATTTGTAGCTTAGAAGCAGTTACTGAACAGGAGGGGAAACAACTTCTAGAAAGCGGAGAACTGTCAGCACTGATTGTTCTGCCACCAAATATTATGAATGAAATTTTGTCTGGGAGCAATACACCTGCTACTCTATATCTGCCACAAAAAGGTTCTGGCGCGCCGTCAGAAGGCGGATTACGCACAGTTACAGAACTGTTGTTTGAAGAACTTGCTACTGCAGGAATAGGAATGCTTGGCACTGCACAAGCTGAAATTTATGCAGTGGGGGCAGTTTTTCAGGAGCTTTCTGCGGAAGGATTACAGTTTCTATATGATGATATCAATCAATTTAATCTTACAACAGTTACAGGGCGAGAGAAACTATTTCAGACAAAAACATTGTCGCTGACGGAAAATGACACTTATGTAGTTTATTATGGGAGTGCATTTTTAACAGTATATGGTTTGTTTGCAGGCTTATTTTTTGGCGTGTTTTGCAAGCGTAGTAGCCTGCAACAAACAATGGTTGCTAAGCGGATTGGAGTAGGATATGCAGCACAGTTTGTCTCTAGATGTCAAGCAGGATTTCTGTTGATGTTTGTGACTTTACTGTTGCCATTTGGTCTGTTAAGGATCCTTTTGCCTAAATTGGATATGTCTCTGACGATTCATTTGACATTATCAGGAATCGTCGGACTGTTTTTAATGATATTATTTTTAACAGTATATTTTATGATGATTTATCAGCTTGTAGAAAAACGCGAGTCAGCGCTGGTGGTTATTGGCGTCTTGGCGATGTTACAAGCATATTTATCAGGGTGCCTAATTCCGTCTGTGCTGTTGCCGCATGCCATAGCAACAATTGGAAAACTACTGCCAGCTTCCATGGTCAAAAAGGGCTTTACAATGGTGCTTACTGGTGATGCACAAGAATTGCAGTATGTGGTGACTGGACTTTTGCTTTGGGGGTTATTGCTGTTTTTGATAGCTGTTTGGTCAATGCAATGTGATGAGAAAAGAAATGTAAATGCTCGAATGCATAAAAGGAGAATTAACAAAAAAATTTCGGTGCCATCATTGGGTATGGTGTTATTTCGGCGTTTTTTGCATAGAAGAAGTATCTGGCTTAGTCTTTTTTGCATTTTAGTGCTGTCTGCGGCAATTATGAAGATGGAGCAAAACGCACAGACACAGATTAAAGTAGCAGTTTATGACGCATCAGGAGATTTTACGGAATTACTTTGTGCATATAATGGTCTAGTACAATTTCAAATGTATGAGAGCGATGCGAAGGTACGTGACGCAGTGCAAAAGGGAAAAGTGGAATGCGGTTATATCCTTCCATCAATGCTGACTGATAAGATGACTACACAGAAGGCAAAACGAGAGATTATTGTGTATCAAGATGCAGACGCAGTGGCCGTACCTGTTGTGAATGAAATTATATTTGAACGCATTTTTCATCAAGTGTCTTTTATGTGGTTTATGGATTATTTAATACAAAATAATTCCATCGAACAAACAGGAATGGATATAGAACATTTAAAAACTGTAATAACAGACTGTTTTCGTAAGGAGATACAAGGCGAAACAACATTTCAATTTGAAATACAACGATTTAATACAAATAGTCAGGATGCAGAAAATATGAATGCTTCCACAAAAAGTAATCAAACAAAACGTACAATATATCCTTCTTATCTAGCAGCGATAATTGCAGTGGTACTGTGTACACTACAAGGATTTTGGCAAGTGATAATAGATTTGAAAGAACAAAGTTTTTACAGACAAAATCGCTTTGTATTTTCGATGTTCACCCTGTTATATCCAATACTGTTAGGGGTACTTTGTGCCTTTTTGATTCTGCAAAAATAATAAAAGTAAAAAAGAATGAGGGGGAGGATTAAAATGATATATCTTGACAATGCAGCGACTACCAAAATGTCTGAGGAAGTATTTGACGCGATGAAACCATATTTTTGTGAACAATATGCCAATCCGTCAGCAATCTACAGTTTTGCTGGCAGTTCTGCAAAGGCTGTGGACGAGGCGCGAAAAAAGACGGCTGCATTAATTGGAGCACGATTAGAAGAAATCTATTTTACGGCTGGAGGCAGTGAGTCTGACAACTGGGCAATCAGGGCTGCAGCAGAGTTTAAAAAGACAAAAGGAAAGCATATTATCACTTCCACAATAGAGCATCATGCTGTGCTGCACACTTGCCAGTATCTTGAAAAACACGGTTTTGAAGTCACGTATGTAAATGTGGATGCACAGGGGAAAATAAAATTGGATGAGCTGAAAGCGGCGATTAGACCAGATACTATTTTGATCACAGTGATGGCGGCAAACAACGAGATTGGGACAATACAGCCTTTGCAGGAAATTGGTGCAATTGCAAAGAAAAATAAAATACTTTTTCACACAGATGCAGTGCAGGCATATGGGCATATTCCGCTTAATGTAGACGAGATGGGCATTGACTTGTTAAGTGCCAGTGGACATAAACTGAATGGACCCAAGGGCGTCGGATTTCTGTATATCCGAAAAGAGGTGCGTATTGGTCCCTTAATACATGGTGGCGCACAGGAGCGTTCGCGTCGTGCAGGAACGCTAAATACGCCTGGCATTGTAGGAATGGGAGCGGCCGCGGAGCTTGCGGCAAAGTGTCTTGACGCGCGTATGAAAAAAGAGACAGAGCTACGAGATTATCTGATTGAGCGGATATTAAAGGAAATACCTCACAGCAGATTGAATGGTCATCCAACAGACAGGCTTCCCAATAATGCAAACGTTTGTTTTGAATCTATTGAGGGGGAATCTTTGTTGATATTGCTTGACCAACAAGGAATTTGCGCATCGTCTGGTTCTGCTTGTTCTTCTGGAGCACTAGACCCATCACATGTTCTACTGGCAATTGGGCTGTCACATGAGATTGCACATGGTTCCCTTAGGATGACACTTTCGGAAGATACAACAAAAGAGGAGATAGATTTTACAGTGGAGGCAATTAAACAGATTGTGGAAAGGCTTCGTTAAGGAATTTGGTTGTGATGCTATATTATAGAGACTATCATAAAAAATAGTAATAAAATTGTTGCAATTCATATCTACGTCGGAGTTCGTATTCCTTAAATAAGAAGATTTGGTGTGAGTTGCAACAATTGATACCAGTTTTGATATGATGCAACAAGTACATGGTGTGAAAAGTGATATAAAACTTCACAATATTTAAATAAAATTTATTGATAATAAGGGCAAGTTGCACTATACTATTATTATGTGGGCTGATCGAGGAATTAATTATACCCGAAGAATAGGAGGAGTAACAATGAAGTATGTGATTTTAGGCGGAGTTGCGGCGGGAACAAAAGCGGCAGCCAAGCTTAAACGTCTTGATCGACAGTCGGAGGTAAAGATTTTTACAAAGAGTACAGATATTTCTTATGCTGGCTGCGGACTTCCATACTATATTGGCGGAGACATTGCCACAAGGGAAGAACTGATAGTAAATTCACCGGCAAAATATACAGGATTGACAGGTGCGCAGGTGGAGACTGGGTGCGAGGCAATTCGAGTAGATAGTACAAATAAACAAGTTTGTTTTCGACGCACAGATGGAAATGAATCTTTAGAAGATTATGATAAGCTCATTATAGCCACAGGAGCGGCGCCCTTTGTTCCTCCTGTGGAAGGGGTGAAGCTTACAGGAGTGTTCTGTGTGCGCACACCAGATGATGCGGAGGCAGTTCGCACATATGCAAAGACCAATCAGTGCCGCAAAGCGGTAGTATGTGGTGCTGGTTTTATTGGACTGGAGGTTGCAGAGAATCTTGCTGCGTTGCAAATGCAAGTGACCGTGATTGACGCTGCATCACAGATTATGCCCAACGCATTTGATGCTGATATGGCAGGATATGCAAAACGCAAATTGAAAGCAAGCGGAATGCGCGTGCTCACATCTGTCAGTCTTCAGGGAATCAACGGAACTGAAAAGGTAGAAAGCGTGCGCACAGACAACGGCGTTCTGCCAGCAGATATTGTAATATTGGCAATTGGTGTACGACCAGCCACAGAGTTTTTGAACGATTCAGGGATTGAAATGGTAAAGGGAACAATCCTTGTGGATGAAAATATGCAGACAAACTTGCCGGATATTTATGCAGTTGGTGACTGTGCAATGGTAAAAAATGTATTGACGCAGAAACCACAATGGTCAGCGATGGGGTCAACAGCGAATCTTACTGCGCGTGCGATGGCGAAAAAATTGTATGGACAGGGAAATGGATATAATGGATGCTTAGGAACTGGAGTTGTGCGTTTACTTCCAGACTTAAATGGAGGTAGAACTGGTCTTACAGTGGAGCAAGCAATGGCTGCTGGATTTGACGTGGAATCGGTAGTTTGTATTCTGGATGACAAAGCACACTACTATCCAGGTGCATCTTCTTTTATTGTAAAACTTACAGCGGATAAAGAAACGCGCAGACTGCTTGGCATTCAGGTGCTTGGCGCAGGCGCTGTGGATAAAATGGTAGATATTGCTGTGACAGGACTTTATCAAGGCATGAAACTAGATGACTTCGATACGATGGATTTTGCTTATGCGCCACCATTTTCCACAGCGATTCATCCATTTGTTACTGCATGTTACATATTGGAGAATAAAATAGATGGCGTATTCAATAGCATGAGTCCATCAGAGTATGCTTCTGGTGCTGCAAAAGATTATATTGTATTAGATGTACAGCCTGCACCAGCGATTCCTAATGCGCGCTGGATAGAACTTTCCAAAGTGACGGAACCGCTGGAGGGTTTCGAAAAGGATGCAAAACTTTTGCTTGTGTGCGCAAAGGGCAAACGAGGATATTTTTTACAGAATCGGTTAAAGGCATTGGGATATACCAACACATGTGTTTTGGAAGGCGGCGTCACATTTAATGAAGTAAAAGTGGCACGCAATGGCGCCAAGTTATCACCAGAAGATATCAAGCGCGTAAAAGGACTTGGCTGCCTGCAAGATAAGCGTTATGACGATATTTTTAATGTTCGTGTGATTACAAGAAATGGAAAGATTACAGCGGAGGAGCAGAAAAAAATTGCGGAGGCAGCACAGCGGTTTGGAACAGGTGAAGTGACAATGACCACACGCCTGACATTGGAAATACAAGGAGTTCCATATGATAGCATTGATGCCATCCGAGAATTTTTAGCAGAGGCAGGGCTTGAGACTGGCGGTACAGGTTCTAAAGTACGTCCTGTTGTATCTTGCAAGGGAACCACCTGTCAATATGGTTTGATTGATACCTTTGCGCTTTCGCAGAAGTTACATGAACTTTATTATGAAGGATATCACAATATCGCACTCCCGCACAAGTTTAAGATTGCGGTTGGTGGTTGCCCTAATAACTGTGTAAAACCGGATTTAAACGACCTTGGAATTATTGGTCAACGCGTGCCAGAGATTGATTTGTCAAAATGCCGTGGCTGCAAAGTGTGTCAGGTGGAGAAGGGATGTCCAATTCATGTGGCACAGATGCAAAATGGAAAGATCGAGATTGCATCTGATGCATGCAATCACTGTGGACGTTGTATAGGCAAATGTCCATTTGGTGCAGTGAATGAGTCCGAAGTGGGTTATCGCATTTATATTGGAGGGCGCTGGGGAAAGAAAGTGGCACAAGGCCATATGATTGAAAAAATTTTTACATCCGAGGAAGAAGTAATTGCAATGACAGAACATGCAATTTTATTCTTCCGAGACGAGGGGCTTTCTGGAGAACGGTTTGCAGATACAATTGACCGGCTTGGATTTGAGTATGTACAGGAAAAGCTGTTAAACAACACAATTGACCGCGAACAGGTTTTGAAGAAAAATGTCGTGGGCGGAGCAACCTGTTAGGTATTTGTTGCTTTGCACACAAAATGCGAAAGAGTATATATTTTGGTGAATGAGCAAACAGTAATAAAGATTCTGCCATGCAGGAACAGTATAGGCAGGTTCAAATAATAAGGAGGATAATCAAATGGAGAAAAAAAGAAACATTATTGTAGGTCAGTCTGGTGGTCCCACATCAGTGATCAATTCCAGTCTTGCAGGAGTGTACAAGACTGCTAAGGAGAGAGGATTTCATAAGGTATATGGAATGCTACATGGAGTACAGGGATTTTTGGATGAGCAGTATGTGGATTTGTCCACACAGATTCATTCAGACATGGATATTGAGCTATTAAAGAGAACACCATCCGCTTTCTTGGGCTCCTGTCGTTATAAATTACCAGAAATCCATGAAAATCCTGATATCTACGATAGAATATTTAATATTCTCGATAAACTGGATATTGAAACTTTTATCTATATTGGCGGAAATGACTCTATGGACACCATTAAAAAGTTGTCTGACTATGCAATATTAAAAGGTTATTCACAGAAATTTTTAGGTGTGCCAAAGACAATTGATAATGACTTGGCATTGACTGATCACACCCCGGGTTTTGGAAGTGCAGCAAAATATATTGCAGCCTCCACAAAAGAGGTCATTCGTGATGCGCTAGGACTTACTTATCATAAAACTATGATTACAGTCATTGAGGTTATGGGACGCAATGCGGGTTGGCTTACTGGTGCGACAGCACTTGCAAAGACAGAGGAATGTGATGGCCCAGATTTGATTTATCTGCCAGAGGTTCCATTTGATATTGATAAATTCCACAAAAAAGTACAGGAATTAATAAAGAAGAAGGAATCTATTGTTATTGCTGTGTCAGAAGGAATCAAACTTTCCGATGGCAGATATGTCTGTGAGCTCTCTGGTGGAGGAGATTATGTAGATGCTTTTGGACATAAGCAACTTCAGGGAACAGCCGCATATCTAGCTACATTTTTAGGCGCAGAGATTGGTTGCAAGACGCGTAGTATTGAGTTCTCCACATTACAGAGAAGTGCGTCTCACATGGCTTCACGTGTCGATGTAAATGAGGCATTTATGGTAGGTGGTGCTGCAGTAAAGGCAGCGGATGAAGGAGACACTGGCAAGATGGTTGTTATTGACCGTGTTTCTGACGATCCTTATATGAGTGCTGCTGGTATTTATGATGTACATCGCATCGCAAATAATGAAAAGGTGGTTCCTAGAAATTGGGTAAATAGAGAAGGAAATTATGTGACAGATGAATTTATCAATTACATAGAACCATTGATTCAAGGAGATTATCAACCATTTATGGTTAATGGTCTACCACAACACTTGGTTCTTAAGAAAAAATAAGTTTTGGCAGGGCGTATGAGGCACAACTGTTTCATGCGCCTTTTTTAGATTTTCACACTGCATTGACGCATGAAAACTGTGGTAGTATAATATTTCTAAAAAGTCAGGACAGATATGAGGTAGGGAGAAGTAGTGTGAAAGAAAGTAGAGGAAAACCATAAATTGGCGCACTTGAATAAGCT
>CAJUAE010000059.1 GCA_910583965.1 uncultured Lachnospiraceae bacterium | reverse complement strand
AATATATCAGATTTTTTCTTTGGCGGATAGACATAAAATCGTGCGTTTACCGTGGCAGCACGCAGCATTAACATAAGATTTCTATTTTGTTTTCTTTTTTGTCATAACCATACAGCGAATAAGAAAGCCGCTCCTATGGTATTACCTGTGTGTCATTCACCTCGCAGAGCATCGCTTTTATCCTGTCCCTGTCTGTAAATCCGGCTGCAGGGATAATCAGAACCTCATGTATTGATGATGGAATGATATAATAGCTGCTGTCCACTGTATCTGCAATTTTCCTTAACAGGTCCGGATACAGCATACATGCCGCTCCCTGCAGACGCTCTCTGTTGCTGAGTACATACATGGGAACAGCGGATGAACATTTTTCTATACTGCCAGCATTCTTATTTCTTCCTGGTTTTTCTTCCACAGAGCTGTCATTTTCCTGTAAAGAACAGCCTTCATCTTTCATAAGGTCATATAAAACCTCCTCTATATCCATGAGTTCAGGCTTTTCAATCCGCTGTGTGTTTTCTGATGCAGACTGGTACAGCTCCTCCACTGTCACATCCCACAGTTTCATGTGTGCATTGTGTATCCATATAAATGCATGGCTGTCATCCTCCATCACCAGACAGCAGAATACCACCAACAAATCCAGAAACTCCATATACGGCAGATCATCCAGAAACTCCCTGTTCATTTCAGTATTGATGAGCCTGTAAACAATTCTGTCTTTCACTTTCCCATATTCAAGAAACTTCCTGATGTCCACAGACGGATTCTTTTTCCTGCTGGTTCTGGCCACATATTCTGCTGCTTCCGGAATTGTCATGTCTCCATTCCGGTACTGCCTGAAATAACTGTCCAGATAAACCAGTGTTTCCGGTTCCATGCCTTTTTTCCGGATATGAAGTCTGGTACAGACGCCTTTATTGTTTATCTTCTTTGTTTCTATTGTTATCTGACAGTCTCTTCCCAGTTTTTTGATGGTTTCTGTCCTTACTGCTTCTGCAAAACCTGTTATAGTTCTCTCCATATTTCTTCTCCTTTTCCGGGCTGTCATTCAATTATCCCGTTTCGTCTGTATAACGGAACGGTTCTTTCATTCTGACATCCCTGTTCTTCACATTTTTAACAGCAGGCAGACAGGGTACTCTCTGCCCGTCTTCCCTTATTTATGCACATGTCATTTGACAAAAGTATCTTCTTCCATTATATCTGCTGGCTTTCGATACTGCCTCTCAAGGCTGTTCCACGAAATCACTGGCTTCCATACACTGAACCTGTTCATCTGTATAACAGCCTGCTTTTTCAATCCGCCTCGTCTCTCCCGTCTCAGGATCGCATACAAGATCGTCTGCATCCAGTACAATCCGCCCGTCAGCATATGCCTGTTCCACAATTGATACTGCCTGTTCAGGACTGTCACTTTTGAGGATAATCTCCTTTCTCAAAATCTCGGTGACTGTTATACAGAATTTTTTTTGAGTGTTTTCCGAACTGTCAGGCTCCTGCTGGAAAATCTTTTCCTTCCTTGTGGCATTGTCCCTCACAACAACCTTTGGAAATTTTCCCAGCAGTCCGTCTTTTTTGTTGAGCGCATCCTCCATTGTGCGGCATGTACAGCCCAGTCCGCACTGTTTTCCATCCCTGTCAAACGCATGAATATCCACGCCTTCCCAGGTAAAATCATCGAGATTCGCATTCACATAAGCAGATTCTTCAATGATAAAATCAGCCAGCAACCCAGCCATTGTGCGCATCGCATCACTGCTCTCATACAGTGTTTTAAATACCCCCAGCTTCTGCACTGGTTTTTCTCTGGCGGCTAAATATTCTATCCAGAAGTCCAGATAAATGCCCTCATTTCCGCCATAAGCCAGTTTACTGCCCAGCTCATACTCATAAGTCGTGACAGGGACAGGATTTCCTGTCGCTGACTCGTATTCAAGAATGTCTGGAAGCCTGCCTTTTTCTTTTAAAATGTGACAGACCTTGTTGAACAGGTCCTCAGTTGTCATTGGTTTGTTCATTGTGTTGTTCCTCCTTTGTCCATCAAAAAAGGAGTACCCGTTTACCGGAATACTCCCTGATGTGTTAATGTATTAAGTTTTATATTGATACAGCAGTAAATCAAATTCTGCACTGAATTATTTTATATAATTTTCTCAGGCTGTTTTCTGTACTTCTCCAGGTAAGCCTCTGCTCTCTTTGCTGGCAGACCAATGATTTTTTCCTGCATCCTTTTCAATATTGCAGCATCATCAAGACCATCTTCCTGCCCAAGTTCAACGATCAGCTGTATCTTAATTTTATCAGATTCCGTTTCTATAACCGTTCCGCCCATTATACTCACCAGCCTTTCTTCATTCTTATTTCCATTTGTTATATGTGTAATTATTGTATTCACAAAACCCATCAGATCTGTCATTTCAAGATCAGATAACTCACTTTCCTGATGAAGCCTTAGCATTTCATCACGAAAGTATATTAAATCCTCTACTGCCTGATTCACTACTCCCTCTGACGAAACAGCCTGCTCATACCTTGCAATATAAAATGGTATATATGGAAACAGCCGCTTCTCAATGATATGCTCCCTTGTCAGATTCTCTATTATCACGTTTTCTGAAACATAATCAACTGTCTGTCCATCTGGAAATTGAAAAGTAATAGTTGTTGCCTTTGGCGTTTTGTCAGTCTTTTTGATATAAATAACAGAAAACTGCGGCATTGGAATCACTGCATGACCAATATCCCACGCTGCAAACTGCCTTGCAACAATAAAAGCATATTCTGCAATTCTAATTGCCATCGAGCCGTCATCATAGCTCTGGCATTCCAACAGATAGACTTCGCCTCCAATCTTAATCAGAAAATCTGAAATCTGTTCTTCAATCTCCTTGCTTCCATCCTCTGTTTCATTTTCAGTCAGATACCCCTCCGAGGGTAAGACTTCTACTTTTGCATTCATTGGATAATTCTTCTTGAACACGTCATTAATGACAGAAATGAACAGTCTCTTATGTTTCATTTTCATGGTCTTAAACACGTTGTCATAATCTGGTGTCTTTTTCATTTGTTCTCCTTTCTTTATATTATAAACAGCCTGTTACAAAAGTGCAATCATTTTTCCACCTGCTTCTCTGATACAAAATTCAGAGCATTTTGACCAGCCTAAATAGGAGTTATCATCTTCCTAATCTCCATTATCTGATTTTTATTCTCTGGTTCTAAATGATACTATTACGTCTACATTATAAATCAGCTATACATTGCCCAGTATTGAAATTATGAGCATACACTCTGTTTTTAGAACCAGAATAGAACCAGGGAAAAATTAAAACGCTGAAAACCTGCATATATACAGGCTATCAGCGTTTCAATCGTCTATTCGAACTCTTTTTCCAGTTCGTTGCAAGTTCTTTTTTACATTGCCTTTTCTTACAAAATCGTATCATTTTGATGCGTTTTTATCTCTCATTTATGTGCTTTCAAAGCTGGTGTACCCAAATTGTACCCATACCACAAATTTTCAATAATCACCTATGTGCATCAATAGTTAAACTGGCAAACGTCACTTGTAGTAGTTCATATAAACTATTTGCTTGATCTATTGCTAATTTTATTTTTTCCTTTTCTTCTGTAGATAACTTTCGATTGCCGTTATCCAAAAAATATTTTGATAATTCTTTGCACTGATGTTCCGTCATACTTATTTCCCTCATTCTTTCCAATTCGCTACACTCATGTAGCGAATTACAATTTTTCCAAATTCTCATTATTACAACTTGGTCATTATCTTGGTCACTATGACCAAGATGTGAGTGGATTAGTCACTAAACGTAGTATTTTTGATTTCCACTTTTTGGCTTGTCTGGAATTGTCATTTTTAACTGTCCTGTTTTAATCATAGGATTAAGATAATGCCTTCTAAAAAAGCTCCTATCATTTATTTTAATATACTCCATAATTTCCTTAGCAGAATGTGGCTGTTTGCAAAATGCGATTATCATCTTGGTCACATCTTGGTCATTATCTTGGTCGCTTTGACCAAGATACGAATCTTCATCTTCATTCAGCAAATCCAAATATTTATCACACGCCTTACACAGCACCATAATCCCTGATGCGCTGATATTGTATTCCGGCAGACGCCCATTGTACTTTGCGCAAGCATCCTTTATTTTGTCAAATCCTCTGCCCCATGCCTCTATCATACCGCTCTTAAAGAAAACATTTGCCAGTTTCGGATTATACGGCTTGGAAGAATGCTTTTCAAACAGTTTCTCCGTTGAGTCCAGCTCGGAGGGCATCTCACCATCATTCCAGATATATATTTTGTCCTCGTATACGCTGATCTGAATCGGGTTACAGGCACTATAATCCTTGTGAACCACCGCATTCAGTAATATCTCACGAAACGCCTCCTGCGGAAACATAAACTGCTCAATCCTCTGAATCCCTTCATAATAAATCAAGGCTTTTAAATACTTCGTGTAAACCAAGTCAACTGCTTTATCAATCTGTTCAATCAGTGAGCCATGCACCTCATCCTGATATTTTAAATCAGAATCGGAATCGCCGAAATAACCAATCTTAATATAAGAACCCGTAACCCATTTCTCCGGATCTTTATAAAAGGCAAGCATTGCCGCTCTAATCAAATACCCTTCTTCATCAATCAGATGAAGATTCTCCATTAGTATGATATCATCAACTCTTGTTTCTTCTTCCGTCAGTCTGTGCCTTCTCAGAGCCTTTTCCTTAAATAGTTCAATCGCCTCTCTCCTTAAATCTGTCACCTGTAATTTGAGTATCGGCATACCGTCCCATGTTCTTCCCTGTGATTTTAAGATTGCTTTATCCAGTTCTTTTCCTGTTATCGCTCTCATTGTACTGCCGGATCGGTAAAAGTATTTTCCATGATAGCTGATAAGGGAAGGGTACTTGTCCACAATAATCTCAATATATTGCAGTTTTCCCTCATATAGCAGATTGACATCCGCTACAATACCCATTGTATCTGTAATCTTATTTGGAATAGACTCCAATAGCTTTTTTCTATCTTTATCGCTAAGTCCGACAACATCTCCATTGTCATTCTTGCCAATATAAAGCGTTCCGCCATATGCGTTTGCATATCCGCAGATCCACTCTAAAAACTCATCATGCCATGATTCTTTCCATTCTATTGTCTGATGTTCCGGCATACTCTTCACCTACTTCCTATTGACATACATTTATTATATGCATTTACAATTATCTCTCAAACATTTTTTCTATAGTTTCATAATGGTTATTCAATTACGTTATTCCATTCATAATCAACTAGCTTTAGTCCTTGTAAGCCAATAAGACAACTCATTTGTTTTTTATAATTCCATTGATTAAATCCTGTATTGACTGTCAAAAAAACATTTTTCTTAGCTCTTGTCATTGCAACATAAAATACGCTGATTTCCTCCTTAAATGCCTTTTTCATTTCCATGCCAAATGTAAAATTGCAATAATTGATACCATAATTACAACTATATGCATCCCTACATGGTCTACACATAAAACTATTTGGAAATGCATATGCATTCATTCTAGGAACAATAACATAATCCCATTCCAGTCCTTTGGAGGCATGTATTGTAGTTAATACAACCGTTTCTTCGATATATTCCATCATATGTCTTAAACCATTACTACACAATACAAAATCTATATTTTCGTATCTATCTTTTAAGGTTCCCTCCCACCTCTTGGACTCCGTGAAAAGAACTTCCAACAGCTGATACATCGCATCATAAACAAATTTCCTATTTACACTGGTATATATTTCATTCTTTCTTTTTTGGACTGCCTGTAAGCAATTCTGTAAATCTCTTTGAACCACTTTACCCGAATCACCTGTTGCGTTATGAAATTCCTCAATTGCAATTTTATAAAATTTTATGAACTCCACATCGGTTTCTTTAAACAAAGCATTAAAATACTTTATATTCTTTTCATCAAGTTTTTCGGCTATCGAGTCCGCTTGATTTCCGACACGAACTAATACAGCCACTTTATCATCTGTATCACCAACAATTTTATTAATTCCTTCCACAATAAAGTCGTCTTCCTCTGAATCATCATTAAGATGTTTCAAATTAACAAACGCCGTTAATTCTGATGGAGCATAAGTATCTCCGTAGGATCTAATCAGCTTATCCAGCTTTTTCATTTTTAAATTATTTTTAAATCTATAATTATTATGGAATTCTATTTCTTTAATAGGATATTTCTCTTTATACTTTTCAAATATCTCATTAACTGCGCCCAGAAATCCATAAATCTTCTGGATATTGTCACCTAAAAAAATCACAATATTATCTCCTATTAGTTTATTTACAAGCCAATACCCTAATAAATTTGTATCTTGAAATTCATCAATGATAACCATTCTATAATATTCTTTATAGAAATTTGACACCTGCTTTTTCAAAAGTAACTTTATAGCCGAAACCAACAATCCATTATATGTAATGACATGATTAGAAATCAATTTTTCATTTAAAATCTCCCAATAATCATCAACTACATCTTTCAATCTGCTCTCGTCAGATGCTTTTAATGCATCATCCAAAGCAATTAATTTATCACTATCTGAACTTGTAATATATCTATCAAGAATATCACTTCGATCATCTACTATTACAAAATCATTTAAACTAACAAATTCCTTATTCAAAGCATATCCATGCTTAAATAATAGCTTCATTGCAAAATTATGATAATTCGCAACATCAACTTTGGAAATATACTGTTCACTATTTTCAACAAGAACTGGTAATAATTCTTTTAATGAATCTTTTATTTTCATTGCCGCATTGACACTAAAGGTCATAGCAAGCACTTTCTTATTCGCCGGTATTTTCCCTGTACCTAATTCCCTTGCAATTTTGCTTATCATTGCTGTCGTCTTGCCACAACCAGCTGGTGCAGTCACAATAATCTTTCTATCATTTGAAAAAATGAATTCTAAATGATCATTATCACCAGAATGTTTACTTTTAATAATCTTTTCAAGTTCCATCATTTAACCTCTGCCTTCAGCTTATTAATAATTTTTTGAAATGATTTTGGAACTGTTGTTACATACTCAGCAAGCAATGTTGCCTTTGATGCATTCTTTGTTTTCCTTAAAGTAGTCAATCCGCTAGCCTTTATATCTGTCATAATCTGTTGCTGTAGAGATTTGCTAATCGCGAGTCTATCTGGATTGGTTTTAAATAAAGATATGTCCAAAATTATTCCATAACGTTTTAAAATTCCAACAAATGCATTTATGTTTTCAACACGATCATTGTATCTCATATAATCAATAAGCGTAAAATTATCATACACATCTTCTTCAAAATCATTTCCTTTTGTAAAAAATACATTAGCAATATGGGCATATCTATTCTTTTTGTCCTTATCAATTATTGCTATAGATTTAATTTTGAACGCATCATAGAGTTTCATACAATTTTCCACACTATCTGCTCCATCCAACTTTACAACACCAATACCATTTTCATCAAAATCTAATTTCATTCTTTTTGCAAAAACGGGCATAGCACCATTTTCTGTATCGCCCTCAACAAAAAGTATGCATTTACTAAACATAGCCTCCTTTAAATATAAAAAGTTATGCAACAAATGCTTATATAATATATCATCAAGATTCACCGAACTACCCGAAACTATTTCTACACCCTGTCCTATGGTATGAAATATTCGGATAAACTGTTTATAATTATTTAGCAAAATATTAGGTGAATGCGTTGCAATAAATATTTGTCCGATAAGTCCATCCACACCAAATAAATTCCTTAATAAACTTATAAACATGCTATTTTCATTTTTCATCAGTGTATTAATTTTCTTAATGAGACTTCTTTGACGATATGGATGTTGATGTATTTCTGGTTCATCTAGCACCAAAAATAAAGGGAAAAATTTTTTTCCATTTTTATTGATAAGTCGATCTTCAAAATCCTCTAATTTTCTTGTCATTTTTACATTGTATATTATTTCGATAATTTGCAATAAAATATTAAAAGCATATTGAATTCCTTCTCCAAGCTCATTTAATTCTCGCCCATTTTCATCTCCAAGTCCCAACATACGACATACTATTTTATCTACATCTGCATCGATATATGCACTTACTCTATCCCCTGTAATAGAATTTAGATTACGTATTTGCCTATTTACATTGCTTACGATACCTTTTATTTTTATCTTTTTTATAATATCCTTCTCTTGTATTCCAGATGCCTCTAAGCTATATTGAATCAGATAATTCAAGACCTTCCCAGAACCACTGCTTTTTCTGAAATCAACTTCTTTAGAGGGCATTCGTTGCGCATAATAATATAAAACATTCATCTTTCTAATAACTGATGAACTAATTTTTGTTCGAACCGGCGTGTCATGATAATAATTTATTCTCTCATCTACAGATTCTTGCTTTGCAATAAGGGTTATTGAATTACTATTATCAATGTTAAAATTATCTTCAAAAAAACCTATTTCATCAGCTTCATACTTTATTGTTATGCTAATCTGAATAGGCTGCAAAACATTCTTAAAATCAGTCTCTTGAAACTTTCCTGTACCTAAAAAAATATATATAAGTTCCAGAATATTAGTTTTACCAATGTTATTTTCTCCAATAAAAAAGTTTATTGTCTCATCAAAAGAAATTGTTTGCCCCGATAGATTTCTATAATTATTTATTTCGTCAATCTGGCTAATGTACATGATTTATATTCTCCTCTAAAAATCATCTATCCATTTAATATATCACTTCGCATACTTTTTAAAATTCTCCGCCTGTTCCAGCACTTCTTTATAAACATCATCAATCGTAACCGGCGGATAACCATATTTATCAAGCAGAATAATTAAATCCACCTGCAAAGTTGCCTTAATATCTTCTCTGGTAGACCAATCTGTATATTTTGCCTTATCATCTACAACTACCCGAATCTCTTTCGATAATGCAATCATTTTATCATTTGGATATTCAAATTCATACTTCTTCGATACTGCAAGCAAAATATCATAAAATGCTTTTTCCTCATAATCAATCCCTATATCTTGAAACGAATTTCTTTCCGCTTTCAATTCCTGTATTAAATCCGCAAGCTGATTTGCCACATCATCAAGAACCTCATTTGCAAATGCTTCGTCTTTCCTTCGATTATTATAGGTTTCTACAACTGCTTTCATTCTCTCAGCAAATTCAATACTTTTGATTTTATTTACCCGTTTAAACTCCTCAATCGCATAAGACAGCAATCTCTGCAATGCTTTAATCTTCGTATTGGGCATAGGAATCTTTTCAATCCTTGCCATATACTCATCACTGAAAATATCAACATCTATATGTTTCCCTGTTTCAAATAATTCCTCAATACCATCAGACTGTATAGCGCTATCCAGCAATTTGCGAACTTTGTCATTCATCTGAGAAATATCCGGCGCTTCTCCTTTTGTCAGTTTAAACAGTACCGAGCGCACCGCCTGATAAAAATGCACTTTTTCAATATCTGCATTGGTAAACTGTTCACTGGAACTGCACAAGTTAAATGCCTGTTTCATTTTCCTCACTGCCGCCATAAACCGAAGTTCCAAATCCTGTGTCATCTGCACATACTCTACTGCTTTGTTCAGGCAATTTAACTGTTCAACCGGGCTTCCCACATAGTAATCCTTTGCGTTAAAATTGTGAAACATCTGGTCTAACACTTCAAGCTGATCTAAAACAATCGTCACCGCCTGACTAATGTCATCCAGTTCCTCTTTCTCAAAATTTGTATATTTGCGAAGTGCAGCATTCATGTTTTTCTTGATACCAATATAATCAACAATCAAGCCTCTATCCTTGCCCTCATAGACACGATTCACTCTGGAAATCGTCTGTATCAATGTATGCTGCTGAATCGGCTTATCAATATAAATGGTATCAAGACACGGCACATCAAATCCCGTCAGCCACATATCAACCACAATCGCTATTTTAAAATTGGATTTTACATTCTTAAACTGCCTGTCCAGTTCCTTCCTGTCTTCTTTTGTACCCAACATTTCATAAAGCTGTTTTTCATCATCTTTATTTCTTGTCATGACAAGGCGCACTTTCTCTATCGGTTTTAATTCCTTTTCCTCTTTCTCCGTTAATTCCACACCCTCCGGCGCTTTCCTCTTTTCTTTCCATTCTGGACGAAGCTCCATCAAATTCAGATAAAACGCATAGGCTATCAGTCTGTTTGCACATACAAACATTGCCTTGCCTGCTACTGTCGAACCTTCTTCTACCCTTTTCTCATAATGTAATACAAAGTCTTTTGCTACTGCTTTTAGCCTGTCAGGGTCGCCAATAATCGCATCCAAGTGCGCTACAGCCTTTTGGCTTTCCTCAATCTGTTCTTCAGATGCTCCAAGTCTGGCACACATGTCATAATATTCTTCAATTTCACGCAGCTTGTCCTCACGCAATGTTACCCTTGCCGCCCGTCCATCATAAACAAGATTTACCGTTATTTCATCTTTCACCGCCTCTGTCATGGTATATGGATGCCCTACAATATTTCCGAATACTTCCACCGTAGCATCAATCGGCGTCCCTGTAAAACCAATATAAGTTGCATTTGGTAAGGAATCATGCAGATACTTGGCAAAACCATACGTTTTATTTACGCCTTTTTCCGTAACTTTTACCTTCATATCAAGGTTAATCTGCGAACGGTGCGCCTCATCTGAAATGCAAATCACATTGTACCTGTCTGTTAAAAGCTGTGTATCTTCCGTAAACTTCTGTATTGTAGTCAAGTATACTCCGCCGCTTGGTTTGCCCTGTAATTCTTCTCGCAGCTTATCCCTTGACTCTATACTGATTACATTATTGTCGCCAATAAACTGTTTCGATGCAATAAATTGTTTAGATAGCTGATCGTCTAAATCAGTTCTATCAGTAATAATTAAAATAGTCGGACTTTTGAAATAACTGCTTTTCATAATCATGCGGGTAAGAAAAAGCATTGTATAACTTTTCCCGCATCCAGTCGTTCCAAAATATGTACCGCCCTTACCATCGCCATTCGGCTTCATATGTGCTTTCACATTTTCATACAGGTTATTGGCGGCAAAAAACTGTGGATATCGGCACACTATTTTTGTATTTTTGTCTGTAGCATCAGGAAAATAGATAAAGTTCTTTATTACCGCAAGAAGCCTGTCCTGCGCAAACAAGCCGTCTATCATCGTGAACAAAGAATTGATACCGTCCACTTCCTTGTCATCATCATGAACCTTTCTCCAAGCATAGAAAAATTCATATGGTGTGAATAAAGAACCATACTTACTGTTTGCACCATCACTGACAACCACGAATGCATTGTATTTGAAAATTTCTGGAATATCTCTCTGATATCTGACTGTCAACTGCGTATATGCATCCATTATGGTTGTGTTTTCTTGTATTGCTGTCTTATACTCTAATACTACAAGAGGAAGTCCATTCACATAAATAATGCCATCAGGAATACGAATCTGATAATTGTATCCTTCTATTTCTAACTGATTTACAATCTTAAATATATTCTTTTTGGGTTCTTCGTAGTTTATCAATTCAATAAATATATCTTTCTTTTCCCTATCCTCACGATTAAACACAAAGCCATCTATTATCATGGATAGAACCGCTTTGTTGGATTCATACAAAGTTCCGCCTACTGTGCGTAGGGAGAGGATAATGCTGTCAATCTCACTTTCTGTCAGTTCCTCAGAAGCATATCGGGTGTGCAAATATTCTTTTAAATCGTCTACTATCAGAACTTCTGATTTTTCACGTAACAATTCACTGCCTGTTTGATGAATGTAGCCTTTGTTTTGTAAAAGTTCTATGATAGATAGTTCTAATGCGTGTTCGTTAAATAACATATTATTTTTCCCCTGCATTTAATATTTATAAAAATCTTGATAAGAACATTCTAACTCCCTACAACAAGCTGAATTAAAATATTCTGAATGAAATTTTGGATCTATCTTTCTATATTTCTCATAATTATCATAAGTCGAAAAATATCTGAGTAAAGTATAAAAGCTTGAACACTGATCGTTATAGCTCATTGTCATAGCAGTCCAATACTCCGTATGTCCTATAACCAATGTATCATAAAGTAAATGATAAAGTTCAAAATGTTTTATACTTATATCAAACCAATTCTCACTCAAAATTCTTTTACTAGCCAAATCGTTTTCGCCTATTTTTCGAATATTAGTTACTGTATCTTCTTCTACTCCCTCATCATTAAATAATCCATATGTCATCCTTCCAATAAATGATGCTAACCAATCTGCTAGTCTTAATTCTATGATTTCATGCGATTTTCCACATTTAATATTTTGAAATCTATAATTTTGTGATGCAGAATATGTACTTTGTTCTTCATCAATTACTATATTCACAAGTTCAATATTAATATTTTTCTCTTCAAGCAAATTACACAATCCTTCAAAATTTATAAAATATTGAAATTCATATTCTTTTTCAGGCAATTCATCCATTATTGAATGATTGAGCACATATAAAATATTTTGATACGCCACTAATTCCTGTTGTTTTCGTTCTATCCCTTTAATCTCTTTTATTATACACTTAAAATTATATTGAAGCAGATGTTTAAATTTCATCATAGAACTATAATTATTTACAGCATAAAGTACTTTCAGTAATTCTTCATTATGATATGTAATCATAAATTTTGTGAGTGTATAAAAAAATGATTTCTTAAACAATTCACCCTGCCCATAATAATGCAACCCTTTAAATGCTAAACGTAGATACAGCTCCATTTTACTGACCATATTTACTTGTATTACTGGATTCAATATATCTATCAATTCAAATAATTCTTTGTAAAATGTCATTGTAACCTTATTAAACGAACGGATACCATATTTAAAATTCTTTTTTGCTATTACAGTGGACTTAAACTCCTGTTCTTCTGTTAATCCATACTGAACCTTTTGCCTGTTCTCAAATTTCTGAATAAGCTTTCTGTTACTTGCCAATTCAGAAGTAGGGCATCCCCAAAATACACCGATATAATTATCAAGAGCATCCTCTCGCAATATATTAAATTGTCCGTTCTCGTTAATACGAATTTTCTTATCATGAAATGATTCATCAAAATAAAATGTATATGCTTTCATAAATATATCCTTATAAATAATAATTTAGTGGCTTAGGCAGACAGCTTTGAAAGCAGTGTATCTTGTAATTCATAAAGTCGCTGAATCTCCATAGTATTAGCTTCAATTTGCTTATTAAAGGTATTTATCCGCTTTTGGAAATCAGAAATAGCTTCTTCTGTTGGCACGAGGATTTTCATTGACTGGATGTTGTACATTGGCAACTTTGCTTGCACAGCTCCTACCGTAAGCAACTCAATCTCTCTAATCTGCTTTTTGTAGCAGAGTGTGTAATAGAGATAATCAGAAGTTACTGTGTGAATATCAGCGAGTTTGACACAATTCTCTGTAAGGTTGGCATTGTTAAGTGAAGAATGTACCTTACCAAGCAAGCCGATTGTACCAACGATAGAAATGACTATATCTCCAGTGCTTACAGTGTAGCGAGAAATAGCCGAGTGTGTTTCCTCGTCGATATATTGGAATTGGCTATTTATACAGACATAGCGACTACTTCCGACATCACGGACACGAATATATGGGTGTTCTGTTGGAGTATCAAGTAGCTCACAGTCAGCAGGTAGGCGCTTGCCGCCCTTAACTGTGCATAGACTATCTAAACTAACATTACTATACCCTTTTGGCAGCTCATCAGCATCATAGTAAGGGGCAAATTTCTCTTGGAATATCGCTTGAGCTGTCGCTTCTAAATTATCATTTATCTTTCGTTTAAGCTCAATTCTATCCTCCACAATCTTATACGCTTCGACAATTTTTCTCTGTTCATCAATTTGGGGGACATATACTTGCATCTGTGCAAATTCATTCCATGGCATACTACCTCTAACACCCCCAACCGCAATAAATGCTGCCTCCCTATCAAACTCGTCTCTTTTAAACCACATTTCCAAATATTCTGGTAAAATCTCATCAGGATTCTTTACTCTAAATATTGGATATGCAGGTGACATCATCGCAACTTCATACCCCTTCTGTCTTGCTATTGGTATCCTAGAATCTCTGCTAACCTGCATCAAACTAACCGCAAAATCATTTTTTCTTATCAATTTGTATTTTGTCAAATCTGTTCCTATTGTATTGGCAACAGAAGGAATAAAACATTTATCAATACTTACTCCTAGCAAAACATCTGTTTCATTGTTAAAATTTCGTTCATCAACCTTAATAACCAGTTCTTCTATCGTCTTATAACCTGATTTCATACCCCAACTCCTTAAACACTTCCAAAAGGTCTGCTTTAGACTTTTCCTCCTGTATCAATAATTCTCGTAATTCACTTTGAAGCGTTTTCATCTTCGTATCAAAATCAATATTTTCATCCCTATTCGCAAACTCAATATATCTGCTTGGCACAAGCGTAAATCCCTTTTCTTTTACCTCGTCAAATCCAGCAGAATAACAAAATTCCGGTATATTCTCATATGTATCTTCATACCCCGCCTGCTGCCAGTTATGATACGTTTCAACTACTTTCGCCCTGTCTGCCTCTGTCAACTCTATGTACTTCTTTTCATATGGACTTCCTATCTGCCGCAAATCCATAAAAAGTATTTCTTTTTCCCGATTGCGATAATGTTTCTCCGCCCCATTCATATCCACTGTACGCTCTTTTTTATTCTTATTCAGAATCCAAAGCGTTACACTGATATCCGTTGTATAAAAAAGATTCCTCGGCAATATCAAAATTGCTTCCACCAAATCATTTTCAATCAATCTTTGTCTGATTTTCAACTCTGTTCCATCATCCGATAATGCACCATTGGCAAGCAAAAAGCCTGCCACTCCGTTTTGTGACATTTTTGACACAATATTTAATATCCACCCATAATTTGCATTACTTGTCGGTGGTACTTCATATCCATTCCATCTTGCGTCATCTGTCAGTTCATCTGCGGCACGCCATTCTTTTTGATTAAACGGCGGATTTGCCATGATATAGTCCGCCTTCAAATCTTTATGCTGGTCATTTGTAAACGTATTCGCTGCCATTTCCCCAAGATTTGCCGATATTCCCCGAATTGCCAGATTCATCTTCGCCAATTTATAAGTAGTATTCGTATACTCCTGTCCATAAATAGAAACTTTCTTTTTGTTCCCGTGATGTGCCTCAATAAACTTTATGGACTGTACAAACATACCGCCCGAACCGCAACACGGATCATATAATGTTCCATCGTAAGGCTCTATCAACTCTGCAATTAAATTTACAATCGTTTTCGGCGTATAAAATTCGCCTTTCCCCTTTCCCTCTGCAATCGCAAACTTACTTAGAAAATATTCATACATACGCCCAATAATATCGTTCTCTTTATCCTTTGTCGTGTCAATCTTATTGATTTCGTCTAACAAAGATGCCAATTTGACTGTATCAATCTGTAAACGAGAATAATAATTATCTGGCAAAGCACCTTTTAAAATGGGATTTATTTTCTCAATTGTAAAGAGCGCTGTATCTATTTTTAAAGCAATATCATCTTGCTTGGCATTCTCCATAATATAAGTCCATCTGCTTTCCTGCGGCAAATAGAACACATTATCTTTTGTGTAGAACGCAATATTGTCCACAAATTTTTCCATACCATCTGCAATGATTTTTGCTCTTTGAGCCTCAAATTTATCACTTGCAAACTTTAGAAAAAATAAACTTAAAACTACATGCTTATATTCAGATGGTTCTACCGAACCTCTTAATTTATCCGCAGACTTCCATAGAGCCTCCCCCATAGAAACTTCTTTCGCCTTTGCTTTTGCTGCCACTCTTATATCCTCCTCAATCTTTTGAAAATTCCAAAATATCGTCAACACCGCATTCAAGCACATCACAAATTTTTGCAATCGTTTCCATAGAAACAAACTCGTCTTTATTGAGCCTTGTAATGATATTACCGCTTATCTGTGCTTTCTTTTGAAGTTCCGATTTTTTCATTTTTTTATCAATCATCAATTTCCACAAACGATTATAACTTACTTTCATTCGCTGTTTCCCTCCAAATATATTGTACATTATATCACTATATCGTTGCATTTTCCACTATTTTTGTGTTTTTTGTCGCATTTTTCTTGTAATAAAAGAGCATGACCAACGCACGCTCTTTCCTCTTTACCATCTGTTTCACCAATAAATCAAATATTTATCCATAAAATCTACAATTCCTGTTTCCACTGATTATTCTCTCTTGTAACTGTCTGCTGATTGTTCTCTCGCTGTTGATTGTATTCTGAAGCATCCGATTTTGCATCTTCCAATCTCTGTTTCATTGTTTTTGGCGCAAGCAATTTTACAAATTCCACAAACGCCTCCCCTAATCCCCTTGAAGCTACAAAACGTTTCAATTTTTCTGTCTGGTCAGCAAGAGTATCCATCTTTTTCTCCAAAACGCCTATCTTCTTTTCATACTTTTCCAAGAGATGATTCCTTGAGACTGCCTTGCTGAAAGCATCCAGTATTTTATTCCAGTCACTTTTCTTTACTTTGACATATTCCTCACCACCGAAAAGATTTGTCACTGGAACAGCAACACTTTTCATACTTTTTGTTTCTGCCGCCACTTCCTTTGAAATCATTTTAAAAGTTTCCGCTCTTAAATCATGTTTCAAAAGCACTTCCTTCGCTGCTTTTTCTTTCACTTCCGTTTCCTCAATCTGCTCTGTGAGTTTCTGTACCTGTAAAACCAGCTCATTGTTTTTTGCCTCCATTTCCTGCACCTGTCCGCAAAGTTCCGATGTTTTCTGCACAAGATCATCATTCTGCTGTTCAAGAACCTCATTCCGCTTATCCAGAATTGCCGCCTGTTGTTCCAATTTTTCCATTTCACGCATCGCTGTTTTATACTCCGGCAGTGACAGATTATCCCTCTGTACACCTAGAACTTCTATCTCAATCCCCTGCTCCCTGCACAGTTCTGTCAGATATTCCCTCTCCCGTTCCTGCCATGCAACGGTTTCATTCTGTTTTCTGCTGACCGCTTTTGCAAATCCCATCTGCTGGAATGCTTTTGTCAGGCTGTTGCGTGTTTTCATGCCGTTTTTATATCCATGTGCTACAGGAATATAGTCTATATGCAGATGCGGCGTTGCCTCATCCAAGTGCATCACACAATTAAATAAATACAAATTCGGATTACGTTCCTGAAACGTCCTTGCATATTGCTCCAAGACCGCTATTGCCGTTTTTGCGTCCTCTGTCAACACGCCATTTTCGTCTACGACCGGAGTATCTGTCTTTTTGCCTATCTGTACGATATTTTCATAAAATGTCTTTTCCTTGTTGCCGGAATTTTCTATCTCTTTCAGATAATCGTCTTTCTGCCTGTCCTTGCGCTTCTGCGCCGCATTATAATCCCGAAGCGCCTGTCCGAAGCATTTCTCATAAGCATCTCTTAACGGTTCCTGTATGTAAATCCGGTTCCAAGCTGTTCTTTCCAACACCACATTATTGCAGATAAAATCCCTGTTGTTATGCGTAAGATGTCCTCTCCCTTTTGGAAAGGAAATTGTTTTTGCCGCCAATGCATCACTCTCTTTCTTATATTTTTATGTCTATATGCTCTAAATGCTTCGCATTTATCGCTGCTGTGCCAGTGAAAACAAATGCCGCTTTGCGTCGCTTGTTTTCACCTTGCGTACAGCATTTTGTTACTTTTGACAAAAGTAACGCCTTATTACTTCTGACGCATACGCATCAGAAGTAAGGCGCTCTCCGAGGGTAGTATTTGCCGCTGGCAAATACCGTCTGCCGGAAAAATCTTCCGACAGACTGCTCATTCCGGCAAAATACAGCCGTCATTCGCTTTGGGCAACAGTACCGAACAAAAACATTTCGGCACTGCTCCATAGACTTCCTTTTCAGGATTGAGTACCAAATATAAAAATTCGGAACCACCTATTCGCCCATTGCAAATGCAAACGCCATCATATCCTCTGATAATTCCGGCTCCTGCATCTGCTCCATTCCGTCTATATCAGTTTTATCAGCAGAAGCATCCACACCGGAGTGAAAATCGGCAACATATTCTCTAAAAGCTCTGCTCATTTGCCCTGCAAGAACTTCTTGTAATTTAGGGAACATCTCATGGAATTTTTCTTCTAACACCCTGTCCAGCATTTCTTCAATAATGTCAGCGGCATTTTCTTTCAGAACAGCAGATTCATTTTCAGCTTTATTAACGCTAAACTTTGTTTTCCCGTCAATAGCCTCCACAAACGCATCAGAAAGTATCTTCCCATAAGAACCGTCTTTTCGTGTCATGCCCTGCAAATATTCCCAAGTCCTGTGCTGGTTTTCATCTTCCATGCAGAATTTTATATTGCTGCATTTATAGGTCTTTCTCATTCCATAACCTCATTTCTACACTACCTGTCTGCGCTGTTTCTGCGTTGCAAGGTACTCGTATCCTTTTGCATTGGCACAGATATCTTCAATAAAAGTTACATTCCCTTTTGAAGCAATATCGCTGTAATACCTGAGCAGACAACCGCCTCCACCAATCACATAGAGATGAACTAAATTTTCCTTATATCCATAATCAACCAAGCGTTTTAAAATATCCTCTGTATATCTTGTAGCAATCCGTTCCACAGTTTTTGCTGTTACATCATTCCTGCCCTGCAAACCGTTTATCAATATCGGTTCAATCATAATCTCTGGTATGTTTTCCCCTGCCGACTTAGACAATTCCTTTTGAATTTCCTTCATACAGATAGACACACCGAATTTGTCCGTCACAAGGCTTTTCTCTAACGGTCTGCCGTCAATAATCTGCATCACGTTCATCGTGCCATTTCCGATATCCGCTATCATATTAAACCCTCTCATCGAACCGGCATTGCATACCGCTGCAAATCCCTGTGGGAACACCTCCACTCCGCACAAATGCACCCTGTAACTTTCTTTGCGGAACGAGAAAAACAATTCCTGCTCCTGCATCAGATATTTCTTAAAATCCGCCGCCTGACTTTTCGCCCAAGCAAGCGGAAGTCCAACCGCCAGCACCACTTTCACCTCATGCAGACCTCGGAATTTCAGTTCCTCCGCCAAGCCTGCAAGCGTAAGAATATAAAAGTCCTGTGAATCGGTCTTGATGCCCTGATAAATCAAATGGTTTTCCCCGATCACATAATACTTATCCTTATACTTGATATAATTCATGCTGACTATTGGTTCTTCCTCAAAACACTCCACGCCTGTCCTGAATATCCTGTGCGCTGTTTTTATGTTACCGTAGCCATGATCCAGCCCGATAATGATTCTTGTATTGTTATATTTCTGCATCATAAATGTCCTCCATATTGTTGTTAATCTTGTTATTACGTTTTCCGTTTTTTCTGTTTACACCGTTTACAAAAGGTTGAAAGCCTTGATTTTCCTATATTCTACTGTAAACGCACCGTTTACAAAAATGTAAACGCGCCCTGTAAACCGGATAAAAAAGAGTTTAAAATATACTGCCGCTCTTTCTGATGTCTGGGTAACTTCGTTATTCCCGATTTGCTGTATGCCAACAAATTGGTTGGCATACAGCAAATCGGGAATATGAAAATACCCAAAGTACAAAAAGAACCCATTCTGTCATTTATTCCTTAAAAGGTGTCTTCGCATTCTCCGGCAACGGTGAAAATCCCTGCATATTGGTTCTTCGTTTCCAGCCACGCTGCAATCCATACCTGCCGAACCTGTGAGAACTGATTTTCTCCCACCCGTCAATACAGGTATTCATAATGCTGTTAATTTCCTTAATCTCCCATTGTTTCGGTTCTTCATATTCATGCCGCAGTGCTTCTCTGTAAATCATCTCGCTGCATACATATTCGTCAGCACAGTCATCCAGCCAAGCCTGAATAACGCCCACCTTTGTATCTTCTGGCATAAACTGTTTCTGCATTTCCTTCAGATATTCTTCCATTTCCTTTGACAGTTTCAACTCATGTGAACAGTTATTGTAGATGACCATTGCCTCTGCCCATGCCTGCACAATATATTCCCTCGACTCCTTTTCGTCCTCAAGGATATGTT
>CAJUAE010000058.1 GCA_910583965.1 uncultured Lachnospiraceae bacterium | reverse complement strand
GAGTCTTGGATGTCGCATAGAATAAGGCTTTGAGATTCCGAGAGCATATTAAAATATAAAGGGGGGTTTTATAAGCAGCGTAACAGGACACGCACAAAGCAAAGATTGCTTATCGTCGTTCACTATGAATGTAGGGAAAATATTAAAGAATTTTGTAATGCATGACGAAATACAGAACAGACGGGGATTAAGGATTAAAGACAAACCACGATAAAATTGACTTAGGAAGGAGGAACCGAAATAGATGTTCAGGATTGCTATATGTGATGATGAATTGATTTTCGCAGAAGAACTAAAAGAACTTATATCCGGTTACATGACGGAAAAAGGTCTTGTTTTTAAGATAGATACATATAGCTCTGGTGAGGATTTAGTAAAGTTGGGAATCGAGGTAGTACGTTATACTGTTGTATTTCTGGATATCAATATGGAAAAAATGGATGGCATCAAAGTGGCTGAAAAAATCAGGGCAGCAAGCAGGGAAGTGTTTATTGTATTTGTAACCGCTTATGTGAGCTATTCTTTGGAAGGGTATCGGTTAGATGCTGTCAGATATTTGTTAAAAGGAAGTGAAAACTTTCAGGGTACAGTTAATGAGTGCATGGATGCCATCATAGGCAAACTGAATTATTCAGTTGCCAAAAGGAAATTTGAATTTAAAGAAGGAACAAAAGAAGTATCTCTGGACAGGCTGTTGTATATTGAAAGCAAACTTCATAAACTGGAATTTCATATTATGGAGGATAATTTGAATACCTATACCATGTATGAAAAACTAAGTGCGCTGGAGGATACGCTGAAATCAGATGATTTTATAAGGATACATCAGAGTTATCTTGTGAATATTAAGCATATAAAGAACGTTGTCCGGTATCATGTGATATTGAATAATGACGTCGAACTGGTAATACCAAAAGCAAGATATACATATGTCAAGGAGCAATTTATATCATATCAGGGAGAAATTTAGATGTCTGATTTATTGGCAGAAGCATTAATAATTTTGTTTGAAGTTTTATGTGGCAAAATTTTTTGCGAAATATTTGGAATAGTACGGAACAAAGGCTGGATTAACCTTGTTCAGTTAATGGCATTGGAAATTAGCGTATTTGTAGCTGCAAGGACATTTTCAAATATATTAATTTTGAAACAGATAATAGTAGCATCGTTATATGTTTTGGTTATGTTATGGCATGTGAAAATAAGTATGGGGAAAGCCTTTGTATTAGGGTGGCTATATCAGGCAATGATGTTGTCTACGGATTATTTTGCGTATTCTATTGGTAAAGAATTATGTTCTCTTAGTGAAGCAGTAGGAAAGCAGTACAATTTGGAAAAAATCTTAATGATTTTGCTTGGAAAGGCAATTTTATTTTTAGGCATTATCATCATAAGAAGAAAGCTCGGTAAAAAATCTGTTGAGGTTTTATGTGATACGGATTGGCTAAAATTATTGATTTTTCCTATTTTTACAATAGTTATTATAATTTCGATGCTTTCATTTTTCAAATATGTCGAGACACCAGAGCAGATAATGTTGGTATTTATAGGTGCCTTTGGAATGATTGGAATGAATATTGTGGTATTCTATTTAATTAATGATATTGTTGAGAGGGAGATACAGTTATGCGAAAATAAAATAGTTCAGTTACAGGTTAAAAACCAGTCAGAAATGTATCGCTCAATATCAGAGAACTTTGACAAACAGAAAAAGAAAACACATGAATACAAAAATCAGATTGATTGTATAGGGCATTTATTAAAGAAACAACAGTATTCAAAATTAGAAGAATATGTAAAGACTGTGCATGGCAGTATAGATAAAGAGTTGGATGCTATAGATACAAATAATGTAATAGTGAATGCGATATTAAATACAAAATATCAGGAAGCGGATATAAATGGAATCGTTGTTGTGCTGCGGGTAAATGATTTGTCAGGAGTTTGGATTAAGGATGAAGATGTTGTTACGATATTATCTAATTTGCTTGATAATGCAATTGAAGCCTGTAAAAAGTGTGATAGCGGAAAAAGAATATTGAAACTGAAATTTGTCAATGAAGATGGCATGATAAAAATCGGCGTAAAGAATACATTCAGCAACCCGATTGTTTATGAAAATGGGAAAATAAAATCCACGAAGCTAATAAAAACAGAAGAACATGGAATCGGGATACAAAATATTATTGATGTAATTGAGAAATATGGTGGTTCATATATTATAAAGGATGATAACTATGAGTTTTATTTTTCGATAATTATTCCTGCCTAAAAGAAAGCATCTTGTATGCCCAATGATCATATGAGATGCTTTTTTGTGCCATTTTCTGCTTAAAAATGTCCACTTTCTGCAAGACTTATTGTTTTATTTTGATTTTTCTTTATACTAGATAAAAGGAGGAACACTTAGGTATGGTAGAAAAGATGGTAATGAAATTAGTAACTCAAATGGAGGAAAGAAAAATAATCGAAAAATCTAACAGTGATTATTATGAATACGTTTTATTGGTTTTGACAGAACATTTAATAGGAGTTGGAACCATGCTGATTATTGGTATGTTTTTTAAACAGTTTATACCAACAGTAATTTTTTTGATTTTTTTTCTCTCATTGAGAAAACGAACCGGAGGCTATCATGCAGATAAATTCTGGCAGTGCTATCTTGCGACAATTATAACTTACATTGGAATTATTAAAATAGCAGCAGTGTTATCAGAAAAAACTTATTTCATGTATGGAATGCTGTTATTGGCAGTGCTTGTTATTGAGGTTATTGGTACAGTAAATCACCCTAACATTGATATGAGCAAAGGTGAATTGCAGGAAAACAAAAAGTCAGCCAGATTGCTTGTATTGATGGAAACGGCAGTAATAGTTTTACTGATTGTTTTAGAGATTAACCAGCTCTATGTAAGTTATATGTCAATTGCTATCATATTGTGTTCATTCTTAATGTGCTTAGCCAAAATATTAAAACAGGAGGTAGAGGTAAAATGAGGAAATCAGAAAAAATTACTGACAAGGTATTAAAAGTAGTAGAGCGGATTGCCCGGAATGATGTAGAAAAGACAATTCTTGGCAGTACAGCAGAATGTTCAGCACTCTTTCATCAACCGAAAAGACCGAAGAAAAAAGAGAACTAGGAGCGTAACAACAAAAGTGTTGTGCGGACGTGGAATATATTGAGATTTGTTGCACAAGCACTATTAAATCGGGCTGTTTTATTATCAATAAGCAGCCCGATTTAAGAAATCATAATATAAAATATTCATATTGGTAATAAAATGACTCGCTTGGACCTTTTTAGGAGAGCGGTGCGGTTCTGAATGATAGAGGAACTGTGGAAAGGAGACATATGAATTTAGGCTTATCAAATTTATCAAATAATCATTATTTGAATTACATGAGTCAGCAAAGCAAGGTGACGGAGCAAAATAATAGTGTTGGCTTTAATGGTATTTTGTCAACTAAAGCAGCGGAAAAGACAGCAAAAACAGAGTGCAGCTTTAAGGATATGTGGCAGTCAAGGTTTCCGGGGGCGTATTATAATGTAATGGATACAGCAAAAATTGATAATTCTTTATGGGGACGAAATGATTATCCTTGGGAAAAATACTTTACGAATAATGCAGATGAGTCAGTTTTAGATTGGAAACCATCTGGAGCAGAGCCTAAAATGAGTGATCCCAAGGTGCAGGCAAGAATCAGTTCAACAATTGGTAAAAAAGCTATTGTTGTACCGCCTGTATTAGAAGAAAAAATGAAAAGTGATCCAGAACTGGCAAAGAAAGTAATGGTAGGTGTTGAAAATTTTATTGCAACACAAAATGCTGCAAATCCGAATCCAAGAAAAGGTTTTTTGATTGCATTGGATGAAAATGGCGAGATTGCTCATGCCTGTGTTACAAGTGAAAAGATGACAGTCTCATCATCAGATATGGTAGAAGCATACGAGAGAAGAAAAGAAAGACATGATGAGTATGAGCGAATGGCAGAGGAAAATGTGTTAAAACGAAAATTACTTGAAAAACAGGAGGCAGATAGAAAAGATTATATTAATAACATGACACAAATAGCAATTGATAAATATGAAAAGAATACAGTATTGTAAGGGGAATATGTTTTTTGGAAGGGCAGATTAAACACAATTTAAAAAAAATTATCCTTGAGCAATTTAATATAGACGAGGATAAATTAGGTAAAGTAGACAATTTGTATTTGTTAGGGTTGATGCCAAGAGATGTATTGCGGTTAGTTTTGTATATTGAAAATGAATATGATATTCACTTTACGGAGAATGAATTGGTTGAAAATAAATTCGATAGTATAGAAAATATCGCATTGGTTGTCAGTAAACATATACAAGAATGAAATTATCCTGCGAAAGTGGGCTGATTTAATATATGAGGAAGGAGGAACGCTGTATGAAAAAGACTTTAGGCAAGAAAATGTCAAAGGATGCAGGAAACTTGGTATCCTATGCTTGTGGATGCTGGTGCTATGCTAGCTGTTCATGTCCATACCCTAATGTAAATCCTAATGGTACAGTAGAGTATGCTCAGAACTATGCAAATAATGCTCAGAATGATTCCAAGCTGTTAGTAATCCATATGTAGTTGCTTGATATGGGGACATTAGGCAGATAGCTTTCATTTATTTGGAGGCTATCTGTTTTTACAAATATGAAGATATGGGAAGGGTATGATTGTATATGGATAAGCCTTTTGTTCATTTAATAAAATTACATAAAGAAGTATATTTGTTTGATGTGAATACAAATATGCTCTGCAAAGTCAATGAAAGGATATATGAATATCTTTTAAACGGGAAAAAGGAAGTTTTAAATGCGGATGATAAAATGATAATTAAAAATATGAAAAAGAATGGTATGCTTCAAACTAATAAAATAGAAAAAATAGAACATCCAATGACAGAAATTGTTGAGGATCTTCTTGAAAATAATATGACAAAATTGACCATGCAAGTTACACAGAATTGTAATTTTAGATGTGATTATTGCGTGTATTCAGGGAGTTACTATAATCGTGTGCATAATAATAAGAGGATGAGCTGGGATACAGCAAAGGCAGCGTTGGATTTTTTGTATAGGCATAGTAAAAATTCTACGGAAATAAATATCAGTTTCTATGGTGGAGAACCTTTGCTGGAAATGGAGCTTATTAAGAAGTGTGTAGAATATTCACGAACAATTTTCAAAAGAAAAAGGTTGATGTTTAATTTGACTACAAATGCCTCTTTGTTGACAGATGATATAATCTTATATATGAAAAGAGAAAATTTTTTGTTGACAATTAGCCTTGATGGACCACGAGAGGTACATGATAAGAATAGAACATTTGCAGATGGTAAGCATGGAACGTATGATATTGTAATAGATAAAATCAAAAGGATTAATGAGATTGCGCAGGAACTTTTAGAACATGTTACATTCAATGCAGTATTAGATGATGAAAATGATTTTGCATTGATTAATTATTACTTCACTAAGGAACCAATTATAAAAGATATAATTGTAAGCACAAACTATATAAATGATGTAAATAGGAAAGATAAAACTGAACGTGGCAATGCCAAGAATTATATAGAAGTTTGTAATGAAAAATTTGTTGGTATGATGTATTTGTTGAATAGAGTACCGAGGGAAAGTGTATCTAAATTGGTGGTACGAGAAGTTGCAGACATTAGAGAAATAGTACATAAAAGAAGTGTTTCAGAACAGGTAATGCAGAAAGTGGTTCATCCAGGTGGTCCATGTATGCCAGGTATTCAAAGACCTTTTGTTAATGCGTATGGTAAGTTGTTTCCATGTGAACGTGTCAATGAAACTTGCGATGAGATGTGTATTGGAAATATTTACGATGGATTTGATATTGAAAAAGTGAAAAAATTGTTGAATGTGGGACAGATAACAGAAGAAGTATGTAAGAATTGTTGGGCAATTAATTTTTGTACACAATGTGCTGTGACTGCGGATAATGGTGAGAGAATGACGCCAATGGTAAGGCTTGAAAAATGTAACAAGGTTCGTAGTCATGTTGAAAATCTATTTAAAGATTATATAGTATTAAAAGAGTGTGGGTGCGATTTTTTAAAAGTTTTTTAGAAGGAGAAATTGATAGATGAAAAGTAATGCTTTATTATTTCCTTGCGATGTTGAATTACTTTCAATGATAGAGTATATAGATTTTGGTGATTATACCATTAGTGGACTTGTGGTATTGGAAAATTCTAATGCTTTTGCTACTGATGATATTAACATACCTATTATTGATGTAACAGATGTAAAATATGATGCTTTTGATAATGTAATAGTTATTGAACCAGATTTCTATAAACATTCTTTTATAGAAAATAGTATTAAAAAAGGGAAAAATGTAATTTATATAGGGCAGAAAGAGAAAGAAGATTTTGATTTCAAACGATTAGAGTTAATATCAGAGGAACAGCAAATATCTGTTCCGATTGTATTTGTAGTCGGGACTGCACCATACACAGAAAAATTTCAGATACAATTAGCATTAAGAAAGCAGTTATTAGCCAATGGTTATAAGGTAAGTTCCATAGGAAGTAAACCATATAGTAGCTTGTTTGGTTTTCATTCATTTCCTTTTTTTATGAATGAAAATAAAGATGATACACAAAAGATTATTTTATTTAAAAAGTATGTAAAATGTATTGAAATGACTGAACAACCTGATTTAATTGTAATAGGTATTCCCGGAGCAATTATGGCAATTAATAAAAAACATCATTTTGATTATGGAGTTACAGCATATATGGTTTCACAAGCAGTTGCAGGAGATTATGTTATTATGAATATGCTGTACGGAAAAAAATATACTACCGAACAATTAGAGGAACTGAGCAAAGTTTGTAAATATAGGCTGAATTTTGAAGTGGATAGTTTTCATTTATCTAATGCCTGGCTCGATCCTTCAACGCTCAAAGATGATCAGTTAAGGATTATAAAATTAGGGAAGAAAGAGTATGATCAAAATGTAGACAGATTATATGATTTAATGAATCCTACTGATATGGATAGGGTATATGAAGATATGATTACAAAATTGGCATCATATAATGTCAATCAGATTTTTTGAGGTAAATATGGATAAAGACATTAGAGTTGCAATTATAGATAATGGAATTAACGAGCATCTGATAAAGAGGAGGATTGAAAAAAATATTGCCATTGATGAAAATGGTATTTGCATAGCCGATACAAAAAATATAGACCAACAACAATTTCAGCATGGGACAAACTGTGCAATGATACTGGAAAAATATTGTCCAGACTGCCGTTTGGTCAGTATAAGAATTTTAGACGAGAATGGGGAGGGGGCAATTAAAAATATTTATCCGGCTTTGAAGTGGTGCTATAACAATCAAATATGTCTGGTTAATTTGAGTTTAGGAACAGCAGATTTTAGGGATTATGAGAAACTAAGATGTTTGATTAACGAATATGCTGCCAAAGGCATGATTATAGTAGCGGCAACGGCTAATTCGGGTTTTGTGTCATATCCGGCAAGCCTTACGAATGTTATTGGAGTGGCAACCACTGACAGCCCGTTGGACTATTGTAAAGATTATATGCAAATGGGTATAGATACGGTTGTACCGTCTGTACATACAATCAGGGTTCACAATGTGGAGATAAGTACATCGTTGAGTAACAGTTATGCAGCTCCATATATAAGTGCATTGATTGCTAATAAGTTAAAGGCGAATAGAACATTTGAAATAAAGAGTTTAAAGAGATATGCAAGTGAGCAGAGTCAACTTCATATGATAAGCGGAATATATGAGCCGGACTGGGTTTATAGAGCATATGTATTGGGTATAGGAACCGCAAGTAAGGCAAAGCATTATTTTGAAACAGTTACAGGAAAGTATGAAGAAGTACAGGAAGAAATAGATACTATTATAGCTTTTTCTATGGCTGATTTGGAAAATCTGGAAATAGGAAATAAGAGTTTAATATATCTTGGAAAAAATGATGTTCCTAAAATAAACGTACAGGGGTTCTTTTGGAGCAGGGAAACCAGACAGCAGCAAATTATTAATAACCATTATCAGGGAAACGGTCTTGATGTGCCAGTAGTGATATTAGCAATGGAATCAACAATAGATAGTTACTATATACTTATCGAATTAAAGAAATATTTTGCCAATGATGGTTATAACGCATATACAGTAAGTATGGAACCAGAGTGCGTATTGTATGGGTTAGAGTATATGCCGGAGCCTGCGTCAGATCAGGAAACATGGAAAAAATTTATTGAAAGCCAGATTTTTTATAAGCAGGGTGATTTGCTCATTTGGTGCGTTCCATTAGAAGATAGGGCAAAATTTTTGAAAATATATCCTGATTGTGATGTGGAGATTTGTTTTTGCAATGAGGGAGAAAATATCGTGGTTAAATTTTCTTTTGAAGAAGAAAAGGCAGAGAAAAAATTTTCGGGATTGTTTGACAGTAAAGCTATTGAAGAAATATATCGGATTATAGAAACAAAACTGACGGAGGATGAATATGGATAACAAAGAGGCTGTAAAGAAATTACTTTTGCTATTGAACAGATACAGAAAAACAATTGTTGTAATTGTCTGTTGTCTGTTTATTTCTACGGGGTTAAATCTTTGTGTACCACTCATCAGCAGGCGGATCATGGACGATGGTTTTATCGGCGGCGATAAGAAATTGCTGATTGAACTGGTATTAGCGTCTATGGCAATATATACCGTAAATTCCTTTATTGATATAGTAAAAGAGAAAAAGCGTGTAGATATTTCAGCTAAGATACAATATTTTCTTTCGGAACAGTCTTTCTCACATCTTATGAAATTGAGGGTAAGTTATTTTAATAATACGAATTATGCGGAGACTTTGAACAATATTAACACGGACATTAACCAAATGACATCTATTGCTGACAGCAGCGTTTTCTTTGTCGTTACGCAGGCGTTTAGCATGACAGGTGGCATTATTGGATTATTTATTATAGATTTCAAAATGACAATACTGGTACTTCTGTTTATTCCAATCAAGTGTATCGTGATGAAATATTTTGCTAAGAAACAAAAGCAGATTATGGACGATTTTATAGTAAAAAATCAAAAATATGCAAGATGGTTCGGAGATACTGTTGGCGGGGTACGGGAAGTTAAGCTGTTTAATGTTCTTGACAAAAAACATGAGGAATTTGTACTTAATCAGAATGAAATTATAAAAAAACAAAAGCAGATGAATATGTTGGGGCAGTGGAACATGATCATAGATAGTATTATGGTGCAGTTCCTTACCACACTGTTATATATATTGGGTGCAAATCTGGTCTTTGACCTGCAGCTTTCAGTGGGTAGTGTATTTGCATTTATTACATATAGTGCTTATGTTACAGGACCGATTTCTGCAATTCTTAATATAGGCTATCTGCTATCTGGAATTATCCCGTCAACGAAACGATATTATGCATTTATGGATTTGGAGGAAGAAACAGATAATGGAAAAAATGTGGAACCTTATTTGAATGATTTGAAAATGGAACAGGTTTCTTTTGCCTATGAAAAAGATAAGGATATTTTGAAAGATGTTGATATTTTATTTGCAAAGGGCAGCAAGACGGCTATAATCGGAAGAAATGGTTCAGGAAAGACAACAATCATCAATCTTCTTACCAGAATGTATGAGCCGACAAGAGGAAAAATATTGTTAGGGGCAGAGAATATTTCTGAACTGTCATTGTCTGCATATCGCAGTATAGTATCTGTTGTAAGCCAGCAGATATATCTGTTCAATGACACTATAAGAAACAATATCTGTCTGTATAAGCAGGTGGAAGATACCATGATAGAAGCAGCTTGTCAGGACAGTGGACTGGGAGATTTTATCAAAGAAGTATCATTAGATTATGTGGTAGGTCAGAACGGTGCAATGCTTTCTGGCGGGCAGAAGCAGAAGATAGCCCTTGCAAGAGCGCTGATACACGACAAGCCAATTATTATATTTGATGAAGCGACTTCAAATACAGACGCCTATTCAGAGCAACAGATCAATGGACTTTTGAATACCAAGTTGAAAGAAAAGACAGTAATAGTGATAACACATAAAAAAGAGATATTGAGCAAAGTGGATCAGATTGTCGTACTGAAAGAAGGAATGGTCATTGATACAGGGAGATATGGTGAGTTAATCGGCAAAGATGATGAATTAAAGGTCATGTTAGAAGTGCAAGAATGAGCATAAGGAAGTCCTTTCAGAGTGTTAATGTATGTCTGAAAGGATTTTTTTGCCGTTTTCTGCTAAAACAGTTCATTTTCTGCATGGGTAATTGAATACTGTCTATATTTTGCTATTATAAGGATGGGAGAGAATGTTTGAAAGCCTATTGATATTTTTACAGTCGGTTCATGAAGTGGCTGGCTATTTAATCTGATAGGAAATTAAGCATTTAGGGGAATAAAAACAAAGAAAGGAATGGGATGTCATGAAAAAAAGGATTTTATCATTAGCACTATGTATTATAATGTTGTTTTCAATGAATGCAACTGCTTTTGCAGCGGAAGATACAGAAGTGGCGGCTGTTGCAGATGAGGGGGCGGTAACTTTTGAGGTAACACCAACCCCATATGCTGCCGGATCAAACAGACATTCAATTGGCAGCTTGAACGCATTTTTTGGCGAAGATGATTTGGTTGCAGAGTCAACGATAGGTTCATTTACAATCAGGAGTTCATCTGTACCGGCTGGTGCAACCATTACAAAAATTGTTGTTACGTCATCTAAGAGCAGCGGAAGTACCGGAAACATTGTATTATATGTGGCAAAGGATGAGGATAATGGAGATGGAACATTTGACCGTTACATTGACAATCAAACATGGGCAAGTTCTTTGACATTTTCGGACTTTGGAAATTATGGTCTTAGTGCAGCAGGCACATATTATGTACAATTTGCGTCAACAAGATATTCAACAGGGATGATTGCCGCAGCAACTTTAAAAAATGTTTATGTTACTGTATACTACAGATAATAGATACTCATAATTCCCCTATTTGCTTTCTAGGGCATCTAGGAATAACTGGATGCCCTGGTATAAAAACAAACTAATAAAGAACAGTTTGATAAGGCACACACTTTCATATACAAAGCGTGTTAATAGCAAGGCACAAGGTTATATAAGCAGAGAGGAATATTATTGACATAGCAGCAGAACACTTCAAATAATAATTTTTAGGGAGGATTAGGATATGAATGTAATTGATGGAAGTTATACTACTTCTCAATATTATAACAATGTTCAGCAGAATCAGAAAAGCAATACAGAAGTAAAAAATGGCGATGCAAAAGGAGCAGAAACAGTTTCGCAGAACAGCAAGGCAAGCCAGTCGCAGCTTTCCAATAGGGCGCAGAAGTATTTAGAGTATTTGAGAAAAACATACAGCAATATGGATTTTATGGTGGCTGATTTCGATAAGGGGGATAATGCAAAAGAAATCCTCTCCCGATGCACAAAAGAAACCTCTGTTATCTTTTCGAGTGAAGAACTGGAAAAGATGGCTTCTGATGAAAAGTACGCAAAGGATTATATGGATCGTGTACAGGGTGCGGTTCGTATGTCAGAACAAATAAATCAGCAGTTCGGCTTTGAATCAGCGTTTGGAAAAACATCTGATAAAGTAGAGATAACGAAAATGGGAATCTCTTTTGGTAAAGATGGTAAGATGTCTATATTTGCTGAATTAGAGAAGGCTATGGACAGGCAGAAGGAACATATTGAAAGAATCAGAGAAAAACGTGCAGAAGAAAAAAAGGCGGTTGCAAAGAAAGAAGATGCTAAGAGAAAAAATAGTGCCACTACTAAGAAAACTACCATTCAGGCATCTTCTGCAAATGACCTTCTGCGAAAGATAAAGGAGATTGATTGGAGCGGCATAAGAGAAAGTAGAAACAGTGAAAGCAATAGATTTGACGTTTCAATTTAGGAAGGCTATAAATTTTGAGACTAAGAGAACAATATTAATGGCAAATATAAAGAATATTTATCAGAATGGGTAAGCCGGAAATTTATTAAGATATTAAGGAAGAACCTTTCAGAAGATATAACTCAATCTGAAAGGTTTTTTTGTGCCGTTTTCTGCAAAAACAGTTCATTTTCTGCAAAGGTACTGTTTGTCAATCTTTTTTCTGGTATGATATAGCTTATTGTGTAAATATTTGACAGAACTAAAACAAATGAAAAACATTATATAAATTACACCTGATAACAAATAACTGTTATTAGGTGTATATTTTTGCCATAAATTTTGATGATATATATTTTACATAGATTTGTTTTTAAGGGATATATACGCTGTCTGATTCAGTATGATATACTCCTGAAAAGTAAATACGGCAATTTACGGGTACACAAATCGACATGGCAGGTCGGTGCGGTGTACTCTTTTTTTTGCTATTGTCGAAAATTGTTGATTAATCGGGAGAAATACATACGAGCGTCGAACCGGGGACCTCCCGCTGATTCTTCATTTCAAAAACAAATAAAAAGAATGGAGAATCAGAAAAATGAAGGATATAAGATATATTATTGCCGATAACGTGAAGTTATACCGGAAAAAGCAAAATCTAACACAAATTGAACTGGCAGAGAAAGCAGAGCTTTCAGTTGATTCAATAAAGCGGATCGAACGTGGGAGCAGAACGATGTCATTAGAAAACTTTATGAGAATTGCGGATGCATTAGCTGTTCCTCTATCATATCTCTTGTATGAAAGTCTAAGTGAAATCCCCATAACAGAACGTATTCTAAATGTCTTAAATAGTAAAAATGCAAAGCAGCAGGAATATTTGGTACATATGCTGGAAGAAATGTCATTTGGTATGGACAGGCTCTAATAGCAGATGTAAGGAAGTCGAAAAAGGTGTATAGGGGTTTCTATGCGCCTTTTTTGCAGACAGCATTATAGTATGTAAACTTTCCCCGGCTTATGAAAAATTTTGTTGTTTTTTCGTAAAAGTGAAACCAGATTCTTACAAGCGTCGTATTGATAAAAAATTTGAGCAGATAGGATTTGGAGGAATGGACGAAAAGAGCATACTAAAGAAATTACGGAACCGGGATGAAAAAGCGTTTGAGGAAATAATTGATTTGTATAGTGCTTATATAACTGTTGTTGTCAAAAACCTATTAGGCTCAAAAGGAACAAAAGAAGATGTGGAGGAGGTGGTTGCAGATACATTTATCGCATTGTGGAATACGGCTGCAAGAATTAATTATGAAAAATACAGCAGTATCAAAGCGTACATAGCAGTCATTGCGAGAAACAAAGCAAAGGACTGGCTAAGAGTTTCCAAAGGGCAAAATCTACAGTTAATGGATGATATTCTGATAATTGACAACAGTGTGGAGCAGATCATTGTCCAGAGGGAACAACAGAGGATTATAGCAAATATTTTAAAACAGTTAAAGCCGTTGGACTGGAAGATTTTTGTAGCTTATTACTACCAGTATAAAAAAGTAGACGAAATTGCACAGGAGCTTCAGATGAATCCCCAGACAGTAAAGACCAGGCTGCGGCGTGGAAGAGAGGTGCTTAAAAAATTTCTGATTGAAGAAGGATATGGGAGTAATGCAGATTAGGATAAGTGAGATGCTTGACAATGCTTCTGAACTGATCGAAGAAAACATTGAGGTCAGATATACGAACGATAATGACAGGATTAAGCGAATAGTATTTTCAGAGATTAAGTATATGCGGAGAAAGCATAGGAAAACAGGCAGGGGCAGAAATAAAATCATGCAGCCTGTGACAGCTCAAAGGATAGAAACTGTAAAAGACAAGGAGAAAGACATGGGAAAAAAGATATTAAAGGTTATGCAATGGGTATTGGGAATTATATTAGGAGTTGCTGCAGCACTGTTGGTCTGGAACTTTATCTGCAAAAAAGCAGAGCAGTCTAAGATTGAAAATGCATACGGAAAGACTGTGGAAGTGAATGGAAACAGCATGGTAGTTGATATAAAGGGGGAAGATAACGAAACAACAATCATATTACTGCCCGGTTGGGGCTGCGCTTCGCCCATCATGGAATTTCTGCCATTGGCGGATATGTTGTCAGAAGATTTCAAGGTTATAACAATAGAACCGTTTGGTTACGGACTTTCAGACAGGGTTGGAACAGAGAGGGAAATCAGTGTGATTGTGGATGAGCTGCATGAGTGTACCCAAAAGTTAGGCTGTGACAGGTATTATTTGATGGCTCATTCTCTTTCAGGATTATATTCGCTGTACTGGGCAAACACCTATCCGCAGGAAGTGGCTGGTTTTATAGGAATTGATCCGTCTGTTCCTAAACAGTCCGATGAAGAACCGCTCCCAATCAGCATGGTGACATTAAACAGGCTTTCGGCGTATTTCCAGAAGGCAGCAAACGTATTCGGGATTACCCGGCTATGTTCGATAGGACACCCGGAAAAGGCAGTCTATGCAGACACTTCTTATCCATATTCGGAAAGGGAATTAGAAGTATTCCGCATTTTGTCTATGGATTTTGCATACAGCGGGGATATTATGAACGAATTAAACCATATGGAAGATAATCTGGAGTCTGTAAGGGATATGAAATTTCCTGAAAGCGTTCCGGTCTTGCAGTTTGTTTCGGGGGATAACTGTGAAATGATGGAGTCATGGGAACCGTTGCACAGGGAAGTTATTACGGAAACGGATAAGAGTGAAGTGCTGCGGCTGGACGGTGGGCATTATCTGCATTTTGAGTGGAAAGAGAAGATAGTACAAAAAGTAAGGGAATGGATTGGCTGACTTGTCCGTTTTATGCAATAAAGAGCCGTTTTCTGCAGCAATAATGTAAACGCAATGATTTTTTGTTATCATTAATATGTACAAATGGTGCCTGATGCATATGGACTTATATAGTGGACAAACTGTTTATATAAGTTCAGCCAGGATTTAAAATTTTATTCTCACAAAATGTGGCTTAGATACATTACGGGATTGGGATAGGAGATTTTGAAATGGATAAATATAAAGAATTGATAAGCATTTTTTCAGAAGTTCTTGAAAAATCAGAGGATTACCATATTGCATATATCTATCCGGTAGGGTATGTGTCCCTGATCGGTTTATTAAATAAGGAAGAACAGAACGCATCAGTGATAGTGGATGAGATATTTTCCTCGCCGGAGAGCATGGCGGAAAGCCTGCTGCGCAACTGGCGTTGGCAGTGGTTTTATGAGCATAAGGAATTGCTGCCACGGAAAGACTATGATGATATTCGCAAACTTGACAGTGACTTGCCGGACAACCTGCAGGAGCAGTACAGGCAGAATATTTCGGACTGGCAGAATAAAATTCGGAGCATTTTGCAAAAGTAAAGTTAGGGATGCTTGTAGATTAGGCGTCCAATAAGGGAAGTAATAAATATAAAGGTAAATACGATTGCCTGAAGAAACATATACCTTGTATTTCTGGTAAAAACGAAAAATAAAGCCAGTATCAAGCTGATAAGCATCGTGAAATGGGTTCTTTTAACGAAAGTAAGGTTGTCATTGGCGTCTACTTCCCGGTTCGGATGGTCAACAGGTCCGATAAACAGAATCATTATGGCAGTAAAAATGTATAATGCAAAAGCAATGGGAACAGGCATTGTTACATATTTTACTGCCAGCAGGGTAGCGGAAAGTATCAGGCAGGAGCCTATAAAGCAGGCAAAATATGTTTTCATATGTAAGCCGCCGCCGAATGACCGCATAGGGATAAAAAGCAGGAAAAAGAAGATGCACTCCGAAATCATGCCAAGAAACAGGGCGATTACAATACTGCATATCGTACTTGCAGATAATTCCAGAAAACATTGGAAACCATACTGGTAGATTTCAAAGGATTCTTCCGTAATAATTCCTTTTTTAAGGATATATTCTGTTAATTTTTTTGCTAAATGTTCCATGACAGCTCCCTTTGACATAAAAAGATGTGTTCTCTATCAGCCGCTTTCGGAATACGAACCATACATAACCACTATGACCTGAAATTCGTTGTCATTATCTACAATTTCCACCTGTCCCTGATAATATGCAACAGCATGGTTTATAGATGAAAGACCAAGACCGTGGTAGATGTTATCGTCTTTGGTAGTGAGATAGTGACCGATATTGTCCTTTTTGCGTTTTTTCTGATAATTATTTCTTATGCTTAACTGAAAAACTTCCTTCACATAAGAAATATCAAGGTTTATAAATCTATTGCCCTCTTTTATCTCCCGGCAGGCTTCAAGGGCGTTTTCCATTAAATTTCCTAAGATAATGGCTAAGTGTCCGCTTTCAAATGGAAGGGTTGCGGGGACAAGAACATTGATATTGAAATGGATATTATACTTCTGCGCTAAAGCATAGGTGTTGTTTATCAGGGAATCGACTACTATATTACCACTGCGGGAAACTTCCTCTGGTCGGTCCCCGATGCCATCATCTAACAGTTGTGATATGTATTCCTCTGTTTCATTTATCTGTCCGATCCGAACCATTTCAAGAAGTATTGTGAGATGCTTTTTCAGATCATGCCGTATTCTGCGGATTTCAAGATAAAGGCTTTCCCGTTCTTCTGCCTGCTGGCTGCAAAGCTCCAGTTGCTGTGCATACAGACGGTTTTGTTCCCGCAGTTCAGCGTCCCGGCTGATCCAGTCATAGACTTCAAAAGTCATATAGTTTACAACAAGCAGAAGAAAACTGGCTGTGACAGAAAACATGGCAAACTCGCTGTGTGCAGACGCAATAAGGAATATGTGGTGCATGATATAAATACTGCCAACAGGAATCAGAAGAATAATTAAAAAATATTTCAGCGGTATTTCAGAATAATGATTGTCCTTGATGTAGTGGCTTATGATAACTGACAAGAGAAGCATACACATTTTGGATATGAAGCTCCCGGCGTCTTTGAGTATTCCGGCATCAAATCTGACAGTATTAAGTATCATCATAACAATAACTTCCACCAGCATCCATGCCGTGCATATCAGCAGGGAAAATATACTGCGCTGCATAATGCTTTTCTTATGGGGAGATGAACTGATTATAAATATTAGCAGGACATTTCCCGACAATAGCAGATGTGGTGGAAGATTAACGCTAATATTGCTTATCAACAGAAATATATAATATATGCTCCATTCTATGTAGCTTTTTAGGGTTTTCTTTTCTGGTCCTAAAAATGTTTTCAAATATTTCTGTATAATAAGAAGATGAAGTAGTGCCAGAAAAAGTTCAGACAGTACAATGAGATATTTACTCATTCTATTACCGCCTTTCCACCTGCAATTCTGCAAAGCTGCTGACGCACTTCTTTCTGCCGATCCTCGCTGATTTTCAGTTCAAGCTCTTTTTCCATAAAACGGATGGTCATATTGAAGAAATTAATTTTTTTGACATAATCATAGTTTACTAAGAAGGACTGGTGTATACGCAAAAAATACTGCCTGCTTGCTGCCAGTTCCTTTTCAACATTGTTCAGTTTTCCATAAAAATACTCGCAGGAGCCATCTTTAAAATGGATATTTACAATTCTGTTGTTGCTTTCAAAATAAACAATATCCTTTACGGATACCCGTCTGATTTCCTTGTTGAACGTAAACTGGTAAAATACTTCCGTTTCATTAATGCGGTTATATGAATCCCTGAAGTAACGAACAAATTTTTCGTGGTTTAAAGGTTTTGAGAGAAAACGGAATGGTTCAACTTCAAATAACTCCTGTAAATATTCGTCATAACCGGATACATAGATCAACAGTACAGTCCGGTCTATCTCACGGATCTGCCGTGCTGCTGTTATTCCGTCAACCTGCTCCATTTCTATGTCAATGAATATAAGTTCATAATGATCACCGCTCTGAATACTTTTCAAAAGGGTTTTACCATCAGAGAATACTTCTGTTTCCGCGCGGATTCCTAATTTTCGGCTTTCCTCAATTACCAGAGTTTCAAGCTCCCCGGTAAATTTTGAGTCATCGTCACAGAGTGCTATCCTCAGCATTTTTATTCACTTCCTTTGCAGATGCTTCCTCGCTCTCCCTTTGAGCCTGCTCTAAGCGCTCAAGGATACAGCGAAGTGTTTTTTTGTTGGTTTCAGATAATCTTTGATAACGCTGGACAATATCATAACACTTATCCATTTCCTGATTCATGCGGTATTGTCCATTGTAATCACGCTTTGTATCAGAAACTCCGAGTATGTAGTCAGCAGTAACATTAAAGTACTTTGCCATTTCTATAAGTGACTCAGAAGGAATATCATAAGCGTGATTTTCCATTCTGCTTACTGCCTGTTGAGTAGTGTGAATTACTTCTGCAAGGGCTTCTTGTGATATGCTCATGCTCTTGCGTAGTTCACGAATACGATTTTTTACCATGTTTATAACTTCCTTTCTGATAATATTTTTACACAATTCGACAAAATAAGCTAACAACATGAGTGAGTAAATAAAATACTCATATAGCGGTAAAAGGAAAAATAATCGATTTATTTAAACAGAATATGTTTGCGGGAAAAATTACATGCTGTATCGGAATTTCAACATGAAAAAAGAAAACACATACAAAATAAGGTATACTATTCTAAAAAGAAATTGGAGGTGTATTATATGTCAGGCAATAGAAAGAAAAATATTACAGCTACAATTTTGGAAAAAGTAGCTCGTAATTCTGTGAAGTTAGCGACAGATAGCAGATGTATGTACTGCTTGCATCAACCCAAGCAGCCGGCAGGACTTAAAAAAGTCTGCAAATAGGGAAAGCTGGTGTAAGGCGGAAAATACAGCCATATGTGTGAGATAACTTACATATGTGGCAGTATTTTTGAGAAAAGACATTTTGCATATATTATTTTGAATTAGTTCAATTCATTTCCGTTGTATTGAATTTGAAATATACAGTAAACGACCTATATGAAGAATGCGAAAATGCACAAATGGTATTAGGAATATGACATTCTTTAGTATTGTTTATATATAAACTTTAGAGCAAAAATTACATACAAATTCGCTTTTTCAACATAAAACGAATATTGGTAACGAAAAGAGTATAATTGCTTTAAAATGGAAAAGGAGAAATGGTATGGAAAAAAACAAATATACAAATAAAAATATAGAAGATGAATGGGGAAATGGCAACGCTCAAACTATAGACTTTATTGTAACTGAGGACTGCAATTTGCGATGCAAGTATTGCTATATTTGTCATAAAAAAGCAAACCATGTTATGGAATTTGAAATTGCAAAAAAATTTATTGATTATATTTTTTCGGGAAGGTTTCAACAAAGCGAGGGTGTTATTTTGGGGTTTATTGGTGGAGAGCCTTTTCTTGAAGTTGACCTAATTGACAAAATTGTAGATTATTACAAAATAAAAGCTTATGAAGTAGGTTCTGATTGGTATTGGAATTATAGGATAAATATAACAACAAATGGTGTAAATTATGCCCAGGAATCAGTACAGCATTTTATCAAAAAAAATCATGACAAATTATCAGTAACAATAACTATAGATGGAACCAAGGAAAAGCATGATCTGCAAAGAGTGTTTCCGGATGGTTCTGGCTCATATGATATTATTGTCAAAAATATCCCTTTGTACTTGGAACAGTTTTATGAAACAACAAAAGTGACCTTTGCTCATGAAGATTTGCCTTTGCTGAAAGAAAGTATTTTGCATCTTTGGAAGTTAGGCATAAAAGATATTAGTGCCAACGTGGTTTATGAAGATGTGTGGGAAGAAGGAGACGATAAGATATTTGAAGATCAGTTAAAACGTTTGGCGGAAGAAATTGTTGACAATGAGTTATATAGAGACTATAAAGTTTCTTTATTTGATGAGAATATAGGGGAGCCGTTAAGTGAAGAGATAAAATTACATTCATCGTGCGGAGCGGGAAGAATGATCGCAGTAGGTCCATCTGGAAAGATATATCCGTGTTTAAGGTATAAAGATTACTCATTAGAGAGTGATAAGCACGAGGTAGTAATTGGCAACGTAGAAACAGGTATTGATTTTGACAAAGTATTACCATTTCGTGTGGCGACTTATCCGACACAATGTGATGAAGAATGCTTAAATTGTGAAATTGCGATGGGATGCAGCTTTTGTCAGGGGCAAAGCTATGATTCTGCGGATACAGCGACCAACTTTCAGCGTTCAAAATATATATGTAGAATGCATAAAGCAAGAGTACGTGCGAACCATTATTTTTTTAATTTGTTATATAATGATATGAGGGTCAAAACCTCCTCTTAAAAAACGGTTTGTACCTTGA
>CAJUAE010000057.1:9802-20543 GCA_910583965.1 uncultured Lachnospiraceae bacterium | reverse complement strand
CCTCTTGCAAGCAAGCTTGCATCGGATTTCTTGACCTTTTGACCCTGGTATCATGGTAAATGGTTAATCCTGTTTGCCAATTAACTTATCCTCATGCAAAATATGATTTACAAGCCAATTCGTCACAAGACGCAAGATTTCCTCAATTGTCTCATCTTGATTCTCATCAATTGCATCCACATCCCAATCATTAATGGTCTCCTCCAAAGCTTCATGCTGACGCTTCTGTTCTGGTAATCTTTCATAATGAATCGATTCCATATAAGCTTCCTCATGTTCAAAGTGTGTCAGTGTATAGTTTCGCAATTCTTCCAAAATATGTCTGATATTATCATATTTATCCGGCATAAATTCTTCACACTTTAAATTATATAATTCGTCCGCAATCTCAAACAATCGCCTATGTTCTACATCAATCTGGTCAATCCCCGTCAAAAACTCCTCTTTAAATTCGTACATAATAAAAACCTCCTACTATTTGTCATTCCTTTATTACAAATTTCCTTATTGCAAATCTCTCTTTTCCAATCTAACTTTATGAATATTTCCTTATAAAAATCTTTTCACTTGCCACAGAAATATTAAAAAGCTTATCACAATCATAAATTGTAAGTTCCTGCAACTTCTGCTCCTCTGGAAAATGTGGAAGACTGCTCAACTCTGGTAAGCTATGCAGTGTAAGCTTCTGCAAAGCTGGTAATGTCTCCAAAAAATTGAGATTGTTTATATCCGCAACCCTCACCAATTGTATCTCCTGAATCGATTCAATATGACTCAATCGGTCTAATCCCTGTGCATATTTTTGATGTATGATAACACTTTGTACATCCAACATACGCAGCACTTTTAGAGGCGGACAAGGAATCTCATATAAAATAAGCTCCCTGACAGAATCCTGTCGTATCAAAAGCTCTATATGTTGTGCACAATCGCCAATATAAAAACTTTCAAGTTTGGGAAATCTTAACAGCCATTCCATAGTATACAATCCATTAATCTTTTCATCAGAGACATTTCCAAAAGTAACACCATCCTGCGAAAAGTCCACACAAAGAGAAAGTTTTGTAAGTCCCGATGACAGCTTATTCACAAAGCTAAAATCACGCCGTTTGGGCAATCTCATATACAACTCTGTCAGATCTGTAAACCGAGAAAGCACCTCGACATGTCCAATATCCTCCATGCTGTCCAGACTAAGCTTTCGTATATGTATTATCTCCGCAAAATGCCGCAAATCTCCATTCTGCAAATCATAAATGCGAAACATAATATCCTCTCTAACAGAAAATAGTTTCTCATCCAAAAAGCGCAATGCTTCTTTTGGAAACACTTCTGTCGTCTGTATTCGTTCTAGCTCTTTTGCCGCAACCATTTGCGACACCATTTTATCATCAATATGTAAAGCTGTCAGACATGAAATATCTCCACTCAGACATGATATGTTTCCATCTGTTGTACTGCCACTTGTTCTAAGATTAATAAAAAACTGAAAAGTAAGTTCTTCTTTCTTTTGGACTTCTGGCGCTAGAAAATCTTCCTTATCCTTTTGTTCTTCTACCTTTGTGTCACAATTAGGTTCCCAACGTGCCGCCGCTTTCAGTATTTCATCCTTATGTCCCAGCAACAATTCCACATAAATCTGCCATATCATATCTACATTTTCAGAAATCCACTCGTCAATCTCTTTCATTCTCAATTCATACGCGGCTGGATAGTCAAAATCTGAATAAAGGTTATAAGCAAAAATTCCATAGTCATACCATTTTGTAAGTTCCATATATCCATGCCGATACAGACAGTCTGACATCCTTCTAATGCCGTTATCTGTATCTACCCCATATGAATTCGTATAAAAGGTCCTTATTCCCTCATGAAAACACTGAAACTGCCAGTTATAGAGCTGCAAAAACATGAATACCCATTCTGGTTCCTCACTTGACCCAGGATAAAGTTCACACACCAAATCATAAAATTCTAATAGTAACTCATCTCCCCATGCATCCCCCACCTCACCTGCATCTACTCGCTGTGCAAGTTCCGTATATAGTTCTTCTGCATATTCCCGATTGTCCATCTGCATGTCTCCTTAAAAATTCTACAAAACAAAAGTTTTTATACAACTACCAGCCATGATATTGTCGTTTTCAGTTACTATTGTAAACAATACCATTAATTTGCAGAAAATTCCATTAAAAAATCATCAAAAAATTTAAAAGTTTTTCCTGTATTGATTGTGTACCCAACATCATAACACCCCAATTTTGCGCCTTCCTGCCAAAGGCTTTCAAATTACCATTCGGCGTTATATGTTCTGTACGCTGTGAATATGCTTCCATCTCTAAATCGACAGATCCAATCAATATTCTAGCTACATGGTCACAATTATTTGTATAAATCTGATATAATGGTAGACTTGTATCTTGCCCTAAACACTCCAAATCCTGTTGATATCCTTCCTTTTTCCTAACATCTATCTCCAGCACCCAGTTCTCATATAAAACTGCAAATTGTTCCTCTGCTGCAAGATATGGAGCAGTCTGTTCTAATACAGTATCATATTCTTCTACTGTAATTGGTCTATATAGTGCTATATCATAATTATCTGCAAGTTGGTCTTTATCCAAATTTAGGTTGCCCGTCTCCAAAAATAAAGCAGTCTCCGCTTTTGTCATGGTTGCAATACTCATCTTTCCAACGCCGCTTTTCCCCAGAAGGCATTCTATTAAAGTACGCTGCATACCATTAAAACTAATTACTGTTCCGCTTCCATCTTCATCTACAAGCAGTACAACACTATGTCCCAATCCCTTCATTCCATCTATATTTACAATATAGTATAACATACAATCTTCTATTGCAATGGTAGTCTCCCTCACCGAAAGACGCATAGAAAAACAGATTGTTAAATATATTGATAGCAAAACAAACATACTATACTTTATTGCGTTTTTGATTTTTTTCCTATCTTTTCTCATCTTATTATTTTAAAGACATTTTTTAGACAATTTGGCCAATCAACATCGTTCGCAAAATCAAATATTTATTCTTTAGTATTCTCGTCTGAAAGAAAGATTAGCATGTAACAGTTTTTACATATAATAAAATTTTTTAACTTTTCACTGTAAATATCGGTTCCATGCGCGCAATCGGTTGCGCTATATTATGCGCTGTGTGTACTGCAATTACTTCATGAATGTCTTTATAGGCATATGGTGCTTCTGCTCGAATAGACTCCTCCCATTTTTTCAGGATATCTGCTCTGCCCTTTAAGTCTGTGCGATTTGGATCAATGGGCGTAATCACATGAAAACGTTCCATAAACTGGCGAAATGCCACATCATTTCCTTTCATTGCATCTCCACGGGATTTTTGCCGCCCAGCACCATGACTTGCACTCCAAAGCGCATCAGAATTTCCTAATCCACGAAGTAGGTAACTGGAACTGCCCATAGACCCCGGAATCATCACAGGCTCCCCATAATAGGCAAATTCCGTCCCCTCCATCTCCTCACAGCCACCAGCGCAGCATGCTCCTTTTCGATGAATATAATAATTCTCACCGTCTATCTGCTGTTTCCAGATGTAATTATGTGGCGCATCATAAAGCAACTCCATATCACATGCACCCAATGCCTGTGTAAAAACCTCCTGAATCATAAACCCAAGAAACAAGCGATTGACAAAACCAAAATTTGCAGCATTTTTAGAAGCAGACCAGAACCGCTTCCACGCATTCTGTATCGTACAGTTCTCTGGTATTGCATAAATCTTATTCTCTGGCTGCGCAAGTCTAACAGGATAAATTTCCTGACAAATCTTACGATTTAGCAAACCACTGTGATGTCCAATTGTCAAAGAGCCTGTGTGCAGCATTATCACTACAGCACCTTTTTTCAAATTCCATGCATTCGCAGTCTGGCCGTCATAAATCTCTGCAACGCGCTGTACTTCCAAAAAATGATTCCCGCCGCCTATTGTCCCAATTTGATCATCATACGTCAACTGATTATAATCGCCAATAAAATCCTCCAAACCTTCTGTCTCTGTCGCATTGAGACTTCCTCGAAACATGGTGCGGTTCAACCATTTCTCCTGAATCTCAGGTTGATAATATTGCCATAATCCACTCTTGTCGCTGTCCTGATATGTTTCCAACAATCCTTCAAGTCCATATCGAAATAACGCCTCTCGCTGTCTCCCTGTCATTGGAATCTGTCTACCGCCCTCAAAAAAAATATGACGAATTTTCTTGGTCAATTCTGGTAGCTTTTGCCGGATTTTTTCTTCTGACAAATCTGTTGTATAAAACCGCATACCACAATTAATATCATTTCCCATCGCCTGCGGAACCGCAAAACCCTTTGTCATCATCACAGTTCCAATTGGAATCCCAGCTCCTTTATGAAAATCTGGGGTCACGATTATCTTCTCAATCCGCGGTGCATCTTCTTGAAAATAACTTGGCACCGCTGTTAATCTTTCCAAGGTCTCCTCCAATGCTGTCATTTGATGCAATTCTGCCACTGCACTTTTATCTGGTGTAGCATCCTTTGACAAATAGCAAGATATTACATTTTTTCTATCTTTCCATTCTATTTTATGTACCATAAAACTCCTTATATATTCTGACAATCATATTCATTTCCTATTTTCGTATTCTTCATAAAACTTATCACATAATGTAAAAAAGAGCGCTACTGCTTCTGCTTCGTCCTTGGTTATATCTCTTAAAGTATGATACCAGAAAAAATGCTGTTTTTTATACTTTTTATTTCTATTTTTCTGAATCCACCTCACAAGCCAATCTGAAAAGTAATAATGAAATTGCACTGCTGTATCGTCACCAAAATCATTTATTGCATTACAGCCCTTAAAACCATCAATAAAATATTCTAAATAATCTATCCGAATTTCATACAATACTGCCTGTGGTTTTTTTTGAATTAATTTTATAAATTCTCTCAAATTTATTCTGTTACTACAATTTGTTTTATAAGAAAATTCTTTATTCTCATTTTTTTCAAAAAACTTATCACATAACTCAAAAAAGAGTTTTACTGTTTCTATTTCATCACTTGTTATATTTATATCTTTTAAGGTTTGACTCCACGAAAAATATTTTTGTTCGTATTTTTTATCTATATTTTTCTGAATCCACTTCACCAGCCAGCGTGTAAAATGTGCATGAAATTGCAAATCAATATCAACCGCGTTATTATTTCCTTTAAGACACACAAAAAACCCCACAATAAGATGGTCTAAATAATCTATCCGAACTTCATCAACAAACATTTTTGGATTTTTTTGTATACTTTTAATAAACTCTTTTACATTCATCTTGATATCGTTATATTTTTCTTATCTCTTTCCGTCCACTGCCATCTATATTCATTCTATCTATGTAATTATTCTAATCCTTTTTGTCAGAACTAATTTGATTATATTATTTGTGCTTCAACATGTCAAATATTTATAAATGTATTTCTACCCCTTCTTTAAAAGTAAGGGTTTATTACTATAAAATATAATCAAGTAATTTTTCTTATTTTTAAGTGAGAATTTAATTGATTTATTATTGTAAAAATTTGACCAATTTGTTGAAGTCTCAGATACTTGATATTGTCAGCTATTGGGAAGTTTGTTAACAAAGTAAACATCTGGCAATATGATAGGATATTCTTGGCCATCTGTCATGTCCGTCCATCCTATAACAAAGCGCACACTAGCGCTCTCCATCACATATCCCTGCATTTGATTCTTCTCGATTTCCTCCAAAAACTTCTTGGAAAAACGAACTACCTGTATTGTCTTACCATTTTGTGCCACAAAAAGCCCAGACGCATTTGTCAAAAGCTTTGTTCCACAGATAATTCTCTGTATAAGATTTCTCTTATCCTTAAAAAAACCTAAATGAACATCCTTATGCGAAAGCTGCATCAAAATTTCCTCAGGCCGTCCATACAAGCCGCTATCCACCCGCGCCCTCACATTTCCTGCGATAAAGCGGTCAAAGTCCTCGTTGTTATAAAAAAGATACAAGTCCTTCTTCGCTCTTGTCATTCCGACATACAACAATCGTTTACGCTCGTCTGTGTCAAAGGAAACATGGTCAAGCATCATGACCACTTCGTCAAACTCTCTGCCCTTTGACTTGTGCATCGTAGAAACAACGATATCATGGTTGTCATTTGTAAAAAAATCCTCAATGTTAGATTCATGCAAAAACATCTCCAAATCCGAACGATACTTCCGTTTGTTTGTTAATGAAAACGCTTCCAGAATAGCAAGACACAGTGCAAGATTACTACTATCCTTGTAAACCGATACCATTCTGTCTTTCGCTGTCTCCCACAGTTCTTGTGGTATCACAGGCGCTGTTAACTCTTTTGTGATTTTTTTCATAAAAAAACGTAATTCAATCATATTGTACAAATCGAATCCGTCATTGGACTGAATCAGCTTTGCCCGAACTCCATTTTTCTTTAAGAGTCCAACGACACGTAGCGCTTCGTCATTTGTGTTTGTAAGAATACATACACTCCCTCTATCTCGCACCCTGATTGCCTTTGCTGTTACAGGTTCTTCAAGATTTTTGCTTAGACACTGTACCAACTCCACTTCACCTGCATCCCCATCCTTTACAGCAGAAATGGGAGTACTCTTCATCCTGTGCGCAATTTGCTGCACAAACTGATTGGCAAACGCCACAATATTTCTGGCGCTTCTATAATTGTCCAGCAGCTCATATTTTTTCGCATTTTCCTGCGCTAAAAATTCCTTAAAATAGCGGGAGCTAGAACCGCGAAACTCATAAATATTCTGATCGTCATCCCCTACTGCAATCACACGCAAATCGTCATTTCGCTCCATCAGAGCACAAACCATTTTGTACTCATTTTCATCCATGTCCTGCGCCTCGTCAATCACAAGCACCGTTTTTGTAATCCGTCCAATTTCTACGTCTCCATTCTGAATCATCTGTGCTGCATCCTGCACAACTGTCTTAGCATCCTCAAGATTTCCCATTCGTCCAATCAAGTCAAAACAATAAGAATGAAATGTCTTAATTTCAATAAATCCTGCTGCATTCCCAATCAAATCATATAGACGCCTGCGAAATTCTGTCGCTGCTGCCCGTGAAAATGTCACCATTAGAAGCTGCTCATGCTTCACATCCTCCAACAGCATCAGCGAAGCAAGCTTATGCACGAGAACCTTTGTCTTTCCGCTCCCCGGTCCTGCTGCCACCACAATATACTTTGATGTGTCATTATCGATAATTTCCCGCTGGACGCTGGAAAGCTCCGCAAAAAGCTTATTGTATTTATCAGGTGTAATATTCCTATTAATCTCACTCTTACGATTTCCCTTAAAGTACTTAGCGATAAACAGTTTATAGTCCATCTGAAAATATTCTTTTACAAATTGCAATGCCTCATCATAATTTCTAACCATCATATTTGCAAACTCACCCACAATATGAATCTGCTGTATTTTATGTTTGTAGTATTCATTTAAACTTTTATAGTCATCTGCCTTATACCGGATTTTATTGTCCATCTCAAGCCGCGTAATCTGCATTCCACTATATAAAACAAGAAACCCACCCTCTAATTTCATTGCATCAATCTTGGACAAATATAAAAGTGCGTCTTCAATTTCCTTATCTGTAATCTCCCTACCCGATTGTGCTTCGCTTTTCTGATATTCCTTCTTTAATTCCAGAATGGAAAATTCCACTAGCTGTTCTTCTTTAGACTCTAGTTGTTTGCTTTTTTCAAATAAATATTTCACAATAAAACCAGCCAGACAAATACACTGTTGCCGTTGTTCCCATAATGTTTCCACAGAAATTTCTGGTGTAATAATACTTCTTGCAGTCGTATTTTCAATGCTCTTTTTTATGTATTTTCTAATTGTCCAATAGTAAAGTATTGTCTTAAACGCGTTCACTGTTGCATTTTTTATCCCACTGTTAACAGCACTCTCATTTAATTCTTTGAGATTAATGCACTGTCCTTCTCCACTGAGCCTGCTGACAAGAAACTGTTCCATAGCAGCATATTTCTTTAACACATTCAGCGACTTATTTTCTGTATCCGTTTTCAGAATATAGGCTGTCAAATCCATTGTGTTTGCAAGAATACCTTCTTCCCGTAGAATCTGAAGCAGCTTGAACGTCTCCTGTCGTTCCATGCCAAGTCTATCTGAAATATAGTCCACTCTGGACTCTGCGTCATCGTTTTGCGCATTCGCTATACTCCTTGCCGAAATTAGCATACTCATAATCCGCTTGGCATCCAAGCGTTCTTTCTCACTCATTTTCAGAGACATCTCGATTTTAACAGCAGCTTCCATCATATTTTTAACAAGAATGCTTGTAGCATAGACATGTGGCACATTTTTTCCACGCTTGATATAGCCGGCGTTCTCCAGTGCCTGTATGGCAGTCTTAACACGTGTCTCAATATCTGCCACATTCTCATCCCACCCTGCCTGACGCGCAATCTCAAATGGTGTGCGCTGTATGACCGACCTGCTTTTTGTCAAATCCTTAATTGCTTTCCAGACCTGCTGAATCTCACTAATACTTAGTTTTGTCTGGTTTAACATCATAAAATGCTTGTCCAAATCTCCATCATGAAACAACACATAGCATTCTGCCTGTAAATTCTGATCTCTGCCTGCACGCCCCGCCTCCTGCACATAATTCTCCAATGAGTCCGATATATCATAATGTATAACTAACTTAATGTTTGGCTTATCTACCCCCATTCCAAAAGCAGAAGTTGCTACCATCACTTGTACTTCATCGCGAATAAAAGCCTCCTGATTTGCCTGTTTCTCAGCTCTATCCATCTTTCCATGAAACGCAAGTGCAGCAATTCCATCATCACACAATTTTTGCGCAAGCTCTGTCGTGCGCTTTGTCCTTGCTACATACACAATTGTCGGACAATTTTTTTGTTCAATCAGCCAACGCAGCGTCGTGTATTTCTCCTCATCACTCTCCTGATAAAGCACCTCATAGCGCAGATTTTTCCTGCCTGCATCTGAAGTATAAAGCACTAAATCCAAATCTAGTTTTTGCTTAAAATAATTCTTAATGTCACTGATAACTTTCTGTTTTGCCGTCGCAGTAAAACAAGAGACTGGAATCCGTTCTGTCAATTGCTTTTTCTCCTGCAGTTCTCGAATAAAATCACCAATGTAAAGATAATCCACTCGAAAATCCTGTCCCCACGCGGAAAAACAGTGTGCTTCATCTATCACAAAACGCGCAATTACCCGTTTTATCAACAAGCGTTCAATTGTCTTGGAACGCAGGGATTCCGGTGCAATATACAATATAGAAGCAAGCCCGTTCTCGACACGCTCGATAGCCTCCGCCCGTTCAATCGGATTCAATAATCCATTGATTGTCACAGCATCCACAATTCCGATCTTCTCCAAATTATCCATTTGGTCTTTCATAAGAGACTGTAACGGTGATATCACAACAGTCAATGCCTTAGAAAGCTCTCCTGCCATAAGTGCGGGAAGCTGAAACGTGATTGATTTTCCACCGCCTGTAGGAAAAATGGCGAGCAAAGACTGATTGTCAACCGCCGCCTGTACTGCCTTCTCTTGCAAGTTTTCCCCGTCATATTTGCGAAAATCATCATATCCAAAAATCTGTTTTAAACGTCCATGAATATTTAATTTATTACGACAATACGAACAACTCGCAGCACAGTTCATATTACGCAATAGTCGAATTACATTCGAAATTGCCGGATATTGCATAATAGCCCAGTTTGGTATCATAGAAGTGGTATCTCTTGCAGAAATCATTGAAAGCACATAGGCAAGTTCCACTGGATAACATTTGCCAATATACGCAATATCACTGTTACCACACAATTTTCCATAATAAAAACTTTTGATTAAGGAAGAAGCATCTCCCCGTGGATAATAATTCAAATAAGAAAAAAAGCCACGAAATTCTTCTTTTGAACTAAGCAGATATGCATAAATGTCTTTTTGCAGCTCATTAAGGCTGTGGAAGGCATTCACCTCATCATAAAATAATTCCATCGCTTTTATCGAGTCATTTAAAGGATTATTCAAAGAATCTGTCAACAGTTTATCATCTTTGAGCAGTGCATGATAGGGTTTGTTTGGAAACAACAGCGGTGACAAATAAAGGGTATCGATCATATCTGTAATCCCTGCTGCTTGCATCTGCTGTCTGATATATTTCGTATCATGATGAACAATATTGTGACCGCACAGAAACCGTTTGTTACCAGTACTGTTCTGGATCAGAAAGTCTTCAAACACTTTCGCTGATTTTGTATGAATATATGTGTTTCTGTCCACAACTGCACCATAGTCCACTACAGTATCGCGGTCAACACTAACCTCTGTATCAATAAATACAACTGTGTACATAATATCCCCCTTATCCTAAGAACTCTTTAGAAAAATTAATCAATAACTACTTGACAATCTTGCATACTTATGTTCTCAAACATATCTCCTATGCAAGATTATTATGTTATTTATTTACAATTTGTAAGTTATAAATTAATTGTTTCTTAGCAAAATCTGTCATATTTGGAAATATTATACAATAGTTTGTCGTATTTATCAATTTGGATTATTATCCAATTCTAAAATGCTGGAAGCTCTATAAACACTACTAAATCCCACCATATATCATATCTGTATAGCATCCCTCTTTTAAATAATGAGCGAT
>CAJUAE010000057.1:0-9702 GCA_910583965.1 uncultured Lachnospiraceae bacterium | reverse complement strand
AAATCCCACCATATATCATATCTGTATAGCATCCCTCTTTTAAATAATGAGCGATGACAAATTGTGCCGTAAATGGCATATTCAAAGAAGGTAGCATCTCAAGTGGAAACCATCCTTTTCACTTTCGACCAAATTTTTCTTTTATTATCACATCTTCATATGTATTAACTATAGCACAATCTAATATCTTATCATTGACAGACTGTAACTATAATTTTAAAGTACATGTATCCAATAATATAACCAAAAGCAGACTGACGAAAACGGAAAATAGAAATCCTCTATTTACTATGTATTTAATTTCCCCATTCCCACCCTCACAGATACAGTCAATGTCTGGTAATAACAATTCTCTATCACGATACATTTGTACGCAATCGGAGCATAACAATCCTTGGGGACTCGAACCCCACACCTGCTCTTTAGTGTGCCCCGAGTTACGACTTACGTTGTCGTCACGTGACATTCACCCTGATTCTGCTACCCAATATAACATTGTACAAATACGCTCTAACAAAGCTTGGCATAGACACCACTCTGACAAATTTATTCTATCAAATTTGTATTCCAGTTTGTCTCCTGCAATTTATTATCCACAAGCCGTAATTCCTTCGCCATTCTGTCAATCTCTGTCTGCCAATCTACAACCGAAATTGCAGACTTTATCTTTATCTCTGTGTTTCTTGCCCGATAAGAGGTCTGACTGCCAGTATATACAATATCCTTGTAAATATGGATTTTTAGCGAAAGTGTATCCTTTTTTGCAATCAACTCTGTCAATGTTTGTCCATCAATTTTTGTCTCACAATTTGTTTTGTTAATACACGCAATTAAATACGTTAAACGCGCAATCGAACAATCTAATTCCTGTTTTAATTGTTCTGGGGATTCCACAGTCTTTTCCCCCTCCTGCACTAATACATTATTGTTTAAGCGACTTTTTAATTGTTCAATATTACGATTCAAGTCTGCCCGCTCTTGTAATGCCTCCGCAAGTTTCATTTTCTACACCCTTTCTTTCTACAATTATCTAAAATCAAACACACACGAACTCCCATCTGCCCGCCTTTGCGGGCATACAAATCAGGATGGTGAAATCTTTGATTTCACACTAAAAATCCTACCATCCAAAAAGTTCTTTTCGCAATGCTTCGTATGTTTTCATCGATATCTTTTCTTCCCGAAATGTAAAGTCACTGTTTTCATCATATACGCCATCAGGAGAATCCCAATATTCCGCTGCTAATAAAAGTTCTTCCACAATCTTTTCTCCACCATCATATCTTGTCAGCCAGAACATCTGTCTGCCCATGTGCGACGTATCACTATGTACTATCCAGACTGCATTGTCATAATTTATATAAGACAACATCCCTGATGTTCCTTCTCCTCGCGCAAACACATATACTTTTTGGTCTCTTGCATCCAAGTATAATCCTCCATAAGGACCATTTATAATCTGTTCGTCTTCACCATCGTTATCCAAATCAATCCGTTCTCCAACAGAAAAATTCAAATATGCTACTTCTTCATTTTCCTGTAGTAACTGGTCAAACAATATTTCAATTCCATCGCCATAAATGGCTGGGATTTCGCTAATAAGATAAGCATCTAACAATTTTTCTGAATTAAAACTCTCTGAAATAACTTTTTTTGGCGCCTCCGATTTAGGTGTTGTCACAATATCGGACTCGTCTAATATGTTTTCTTCCATCATTTGTAATTCAGACATTTTTATAAAATTAGCTTCATTTGACTTTAAATCTGTTTGTTCACTTTTCTTTCCACATCCTGACAAAAATAATAGCACAGCAAATAATACAATCGTTATCCGATTCTTATTTTTCAATTTATTTTCCTCTCCTAAAACGGCTTATTAGCCTCTTTCAACACAAAGAATAACTGTACAAATTAATCCCACCAGAAATACCATATTTTAGATGCGGCGATACATGCTGCCACTTCTGCTAATGTCTCTGTTTCTGTATTCTGATATACTCTATCTGGTGCAAATGCAAAATGCTCTTTGGCAACTTGCAGAGAATCCTGTTTCGCAACTGGCGTCGAAACCCGCATTTCCATTACATCATGCGCAATTGTTACAGGAATTGCGCCATACTTTTCAAACCAATATTTACAAATTGCCATCATTTCTTCTACTCTGGGGCAATCATTCCATCCACCAAACGGCACATATGCCACCAATTCCCATGGTTTCGTTGTTGGAACGTGAAACAATATTGTCTCTATATTTTTTTCAGAGGGAAAGCTTTGAAAGGCTAAAAAACTGTCAATCGCTGTTGGTTTATCGTCAAATACGCCAACAAACGCCTCCATATCTACAATATCCTCTGAGTACGCTGCAAAATATTTTTTCAGCAGTTCTTCCCCAGATTCCAATTTCGTCTTTAAAATATCCTCTAATGAATAATTATCATCTTCTAAAATTCCCAAATATTCCTCTAACACATCATCTGACGGCACCAATATCGGTGTAAAGCCCTGTTGTTGTCCTTGTTGCATAGCCTGCTCATATGCATCCATCACTTCCTGATAGCTCGCTGATGTTGAAAAAATCTGATATGGATAGCTCAATTTCGCAATGATATTTTGTGTAATCGGATTTGCCTGCTCCAAAGGTATTTCATTGCTTTTCGCTTTATCAACAACAAAATTTTCCTGCTTATTCTTTTTCCACATATAAAATAGATCCACTTGCTTTCCTTTCTCAAATCCAATACATTTGTCTAGCATTATCGAGCCAAGAAATGTTCTTGTCCACATCATGATAATAGACCTGCGTTTTAAATATTATAGTTTTACTTCTTTTTCAATATACGCCCGGAGCCTTTGGCATCGCCAAGATTCCGAGCGTATTTTTCATGCAATCTATTCAAGATTTATTATCCATAAATTTCTGCTATAACAATATGATAATCGATATTGAAACAGATGTCAATCCGATTCGCCACACTTTTGTAACATCATCCCTTCACAGGTTACAATTCACACCCACGCCAGTTTTTATCATGTTATAAGTTATTGAGGTGTGAATTATAACAGATTTTGCACACAAAATGCTAAAAGGCAAGCATTTTGGCGCATGATTCCCACTACTTTGGCGCGGGTGTGAAAAGTAACCTTCACAGCACCTGCTGTCATACCATTCACCAAAAATTTCATCAAGCAAAAATATAGAATAACAATTGGCACCGCAATAAACACAGAGCCAGCCGCAAATCGAGAAAACTCTGTATCCCCAAGACTCATCAACCCCACTGCCACTGTATAGAGATCCTTTTCTTTCAGCAACAACTTTGGTAGAATAAAATCGCTCCACGGAAATGTAAAACTAGTCAGTGCTGTATATACAATAATCGGCAGAGAAAGGGGCAAATTAATTTTTAAAAACACTTGAAAATTCGTAGCTCCATCAATTCGCGCCGCCTCATCAATCGAATATGGAATGCTGTCAAAAAAACCTTTCTGTGTCAGATATCCCATAGGTGCATTCGCAGCATAAATCAAAATTAGCCCCCACATATTATTAATCAACCCAAACTGCGTCATAATAATATACACTGCAATCATTCCCATAAAGGAAGGAAACATCCCAAGCACCAATGTGGTCTTCATTATCGCTTTTCTTTCTTTAAATTGAAAACGCGACATTGTATATGCTGTCAACAACAAAAGGAAACTTCCAGTTATGCAACTCATAATCGAGATAAATAGCGTATTGCGAAACCATCTCGGATAATTGTACATTGCTGTATCTGTAAACAGGCTCCGAAATGTATCTAGGCTATATTCGCTAGGGAAAAATCCCTTGAACGGATAGATAGAACCAGACTTACTAAAAGAAGCAAGTATCAGCCATAAACAGGGAAAGAAAAAAATGAAAGCCACCACAATTAAAATCACATGTGTCACCACAGAATCTAAAATACGTATTTTTTTCATGCTTTTCATCGAAATGTATCCTCCTCTCTGTAAGATGAACTCCTAGTGTATATCGCCAGTGAAATCATGGAAGTGATCAAAAAGATTACCAAACTGATTGTTGCACCAATATTGTAGTAATTATTGTTAATAGAAAGATTATAGAGCCAGTTAATTAATAAATCGGTATCGCTGGCAAGAAAATAACCATCCAAATACAATCTGGCAATCATAAAGACAATAGGTAGTATAACAAAGACACACACCTATGATTGGAAGAAACAATACTGTCTTATAAAATTTTTTATCCAAAAACTGTTTTAAATCATCCTGAAATCTTGCGGGTTGTCCGCCTTTTTTACAGATTTTTTGCGTCTCATATGCATCCATAATATTGGATATATAACAATATGCCAAAAATAGCAACGCGATAATAGCTAATATCCCCATCAGAAGCATTACTACAGAGTTGTCGCCCTGAACATCTAGCCATGTGTCTGCCTCTTTTGTCCCCAATGTAAAAAGTCCTGCCAGATCCGCAAATCCTCTGTACAAAAAATATGCAATTGCCAGTACAAGGATTCCCAGATAACATAGACCTTTCCCAATCTGACCATAAAAAATCTGTCCTAGCCCCATCAGGCACATACTCAGTTTTACATTTTTTCCTGCATTTTTTATAAAATCCTGCAATCCTTTCATATAAATCCCCCCATTCCTGCCGTATCAATCAATCACTAATAACTATTCTGCCACAAGTGTATAGATTACGTCGTAAATCTGCTTATCCACTGCCTCAAGCCCTTTCTGAATTTGCTCCGCAGATGAATATTTTTTGTCCGAAGTACGAAAAGCGTCTTTCGCTAAATCCTGAAAGAACATTCCTGCTGGTGTCCATACTTGCTCAACAGCGCGGATTGATGGCATGACAACAACGTTTCCTTCATCCAGGTTTTTGTAGATAATCTCAGACACCCCTCCTGCTGTCTGGGCAGCATCTTCTCTTGCTGGAACAGTTCCTAGATACTGATTGCGTTTCATCGCTATATCATAGCTGGTAGCAAACTCCACAAAAGCAAGACATGCATTGGGCGATTTGGTGTAAGCACTAATTGCATATCCATTAATACCTCCCATTGCTTTTAATGGTATCAACTCTGGATTCTCCTCCGTTAAATCACCGCTTGCTGGCAATTTAGGCACATCAGTGATAACTAGATTCTCCTCTGCCTTTGCTGTCGCTTCCTCTTTTGACATCCCTTCCTTTTCATATACAAGCACTAACTCTTTAAGAAAAAGTGAGTATACATCAGGTGTTGTCATTGTTGCAAAATATGTTCCATCGGCTAACTTACTGTAGGCATTTACTGTAATGGAATTATCAATACAGTCCTCATTCATCAAGGAGGCTTGTTGTAAGATTACATTGTCACCCAACTGTGCGTTTCCTTTGGAAAATCCAACATCATCTGCATTGGTATTGTTGTCTCCAAATACATATGCACCATAAGAAAATAAATATCCCGCAGAAAAATACACATCATCCATAGAACGCATATAGCCAAACTTACTTTCTCCTTTATCCACGATTTCTTTGGAATAGCGATACATATATCTGCCTTGTATAATATGACTGACAATCATATAGGTTTTGCATGGTGGAGATTTACTGTGTAAACTCCACCATAAGCTCAGAGACGTTTTGTCAAGTGTGTTTGTAAACTTTTCCACAAAACAAGCAAAACCATGCAATCCCAACCAGTGCTTTAATCGGATTCCAACATAAAAGGAAACAACCAACAATCACTCCAAACTTAACATCAAAAAAGGTACCGTAGTAAAATTTTCTACTTCACTACGGTACACCATCTTTTATATGGCACTCCCTAAAAACTTAACAATATAAATTATATTATATTACATTGATTTATACTTTTCTGACTTGTAATGAAATAACTCCGCATAGAATTTATTATTTTTTAATAAATCTTCATGTGTGCCATCTTCTACTACTTCCCCATTTTTTAACACAATGATTCTATCTGCTAAATATACATTCGATAAATGGTGCGATGTAAAAATTGTCATTTTATTTCGTGCAATTGTCTGTATAGATTCAAATATTTTTTTCTCTGCTTTCGGATCTAAGTTAGATGACGGTTCATCCAAAATTAGTGCAGAATGTTTACGATAAAATACTCTTGCTAACGCCAATTTCTGAAATTGACCTCCTGAAAGTTCAATACCTTCCGAATCAAAGTATCTCATAAGGCTTGCGTCACAACGTTTAGTCGAACGATCAAGCAAATCGCTAAAATATGCGTCTGCTAATGCATGCTCAATAAGAACATCGGATGCTTCTAAATCTGTATCTGTAACCTCAAAATTTTCTCTAATTGTAAAACTATAATTCATCATTTCTTGAAAATAAACGCTAAAATTTGAACGTAATTCAGAAATTTTATATTTTTTTATATCTACATCATTTATATAAATCGTTCCACTATTTGGATCATACATACGTAGCAATAGTTTGATAAGTGTTGATTTACCTGAACCATTTAAGCCTACCAAAGCCACCTTTTCTTCTTTACATAAATTGAAACTCACATCATTCAATGTCGAATATACTGACCCCGGGTAAGTAAAACACACCTTATCAAAAGTGATGGTTTTTACTTCATCCAACTTAAGATTACCGCAGTCTTTTACATGATTTTCAAACTGACTTAAAAACTTCATATTTTCAATTCTTAGTCTATTACTATAAATTTCCATAACAGATGATGCTAGTGCATACACTGCATTCCATAGTTGTGCTATTAATCCAGTGTATAAAATATAATCACCAATCGTAGCATTTCCGTCTAATATATTAAATGCAATATCTATGCTAATTAATGTAATTATAACTTCTGGCAAACATTCTAAAACACCCATTATTAAAACTTTTTTACGATTCAACTTTTTTCTTTCTACTAATAACTTTTGCAAAATATTTGTGTATCGCTGTTTTAACCATTTTCCCATGTCAAACAATCGAATCTCTTGAGCATAATGTTTATCTGAGGAAAGACTTTGAGTATAACCCATCTGTCGCTGACCGTTTATTTGCTCAACACTTAACCTGTATAAAGAACGTGTATATTTAGCTGATACCAAAGAAGATGGTATAGCAGAGACCAATAATACAATACCATAAAATACATTTTTCTGGCATATTACAATGAAAGCACATGCAAATGATACCAATGCACTAACTGACGAAATAGCATTCCACAAAATATTAGCAATTACATGTGAATCTTGATTCGCAACTGCTAGTTTATCATTGAATGATGGATTATCAAAATATTCCAAATCACAGTTTAATGATTTGTCCATAATCATTAACGAAATTTCTCCGTTAATGAGTTCTCCATGCATAATTTGACTATACTGAGTTATAGTTTGTATTGCTTTACGCAATAATGTTACCAGCAAAAGTATAGCAAAAAGAAATAGTAGTGAATTAATCATTTCTCTTGTATACAATGCACTAACAAGCAAGTTAATCACATCTTTACTAATATATGTAATCACTATGGATATTAAAGGAAGCAAAACTGCGCCACTTATACGCAATAATGTATAAATGTGAGAAACTTTCCACGACAATTTTACACACCATATAAATGCAGTACAATAACCATCTAAATATTCATAAATTTTCATATCTTTTAGTGTCTTCATAATAAATCCTTATAATATTCATACTTGAGAGTAAAAAGTTTGTACCACTAAGAAGCCAGTGAATCCCAGTAGATTCCTGACTCGTTCTGTAGCTCTTGAATTATTTGCGTTATACGTAATTCTGGACTTTGACCTAAAAGGCGGAAAAAATGTTTCCTCAGATAGCTCATGACAGTGGCTTCTGATACTCTTCCTTTTGAAGGTGTTCTCTGATAACGCAGCTGACAGGAACTTACCTTTCCAATATAAAGGATAGCTATGCTCTGCAGGATCCCCATTGCAATACAGGACAGTGCCATATGCATTTCTATGGCGCGCACAGCTGCCAGTATTTTTTTGCGGGACTTTTCCCCTTCAACGCATTCAAGTGGAGACAGTTCTTCTTTCTTCTGGTAATAATTCAGTTTGGGCATGTGCTTTGACCAGAAATGATAGCAGAACGCACCAACCTGCTGTTTCAGTTCCCGAAAAGTGCATTCAATACGAAAACGGTAGCTGTAAAGCCGAATAATGGATAATGGTTCCAGTGTAAGGCTGGTGCTTACAAGGATACTCTGGATACCATTCATTTCCACCAGGACAAACCTAAGTTCCTGATACAGCTTCTGTCCCCATAACAAATCAATGCAGTAGTACCGTATGGATTCCTTTTTACCATAAAGTTCCGTTTCTGCTTTCTGAAATTCTCCCGCACGGGATATAAACAGCTCTTTGAGGTGAACAGCAGCGCCTTTTTTGGCGGCCGTCCCCTTCCGGGTTTACGGGGACCAGGTTTTTCAAATGCAACAGCAGATTTTTTCGCTTTGGTAACAATCTCCATGCGCACGTTCCCACTGCTGTTAAGAAGCTGCAGTCTTTCAAGGGCTGGAACCGTGAGGAAATACCTGTCCAGCAGGAGCAGGGAATCTCCAAAAATACGGGCAGCATAGTAAGCATCTTCCACCATCTGCACTACATGGGAAGCGCCAGAAACAACAGCGCCTTTCCACCCCATGGCAGCCTGGAGACCATCATGGAGGCGGATACTTAAAGGAATACATGCCCAGCTGCGTACGTTTCCTGCCAGGATACCGAGTCCGCCAAACATATGCCCGTGGATGTACTCCGGCTTTGCGGAATTTTCGGATTCCTGAAACAGTTTTTTCACACCTGGCATCCTGCGTCCTTCCTTGGACTGTTTTACGCCATCGCCTACAAGGATATAGAGATTTCCTTCTTTATATAAGGGAGCGTATTGCCTGACAGCCGAAAACCAGCAGCTGCGTATGGAATCCAGAGACCATGAAGAAGCACGAAAAAAATGTATCATGGAGTCATAGCAGTCGGGAGAGAGGGCAAGGTCACGTATGACAGAGGTAACGCCAAGTTTATCAGAACGAAGCATAAGTCCTATAGTAATAGTTATAAACCAGCGGAAAGCGGCTTTACGTGAGAAACAGGATTCAAAGAGGAATAAAACATTTTCAATAAAATTAATCATAATCGTATGGTAAACCACTGGAAAGTATGGTAAACTCATACATGAAATAACTCTTTCCGTGGTTCGTATCTTTCTTAAGTATTGGTAACTTAAGGATACCATAAATTCATGTGAAAGAGTTATTTTTTATTGAGAACTTTCAACTGTCAAGTATTCATATAAATTTCTAATATTAAAAATATTCTAGCTTTGAGTGAAATTAAAGTACAGTTTTACATCCAACTCGCAAAAAAGTATACAGTTTTCAATACACTCATCTGATTCTTGCTCTTTAATGAAATTCACCATAGCATAACAATTTGCTAATTTCTTGTGTTATAATATAAATAATCCTACTATCTCAATAAATCATACCAGATTTAATTTCGCAAAAACCATTATCCATGCACAAGTTAATATAACCACTTTTAGACCATTCCATGCCTATTCAAGTCTAGTGTTTGTCATATTTATATCTACCTTCTCTTTTTCATACGCATTTAAACGTTTTATATGCTTCCCATCTCCAAATTTCATATAACTGCCTTATTTAACTCACCTTATAATTC
>CAJUAE010000056.1 GCA_910583965.1 uncultured Lachnospiraceae bacterium | reverse complement strand
AGATTCTTCCTCTGTTGTAGATTCTGTCTCTGTCTCAGTAGATTCTTCCTCTGTTGTAAATTCTGTCTCTGTCTCAGTAGATTCTTCCTCTGTTGTAAATTCTGTCTCTGTCTCAGTAGATTCTTCCTCTGTTGTAGATTCTGTTTCTGTTTCAGTAGATTCTTCCTCTGTTGTAAATTCTGTCTCTGTCTCAGTAGATTCTTCCTGCACAGTAGATTCTGATTCCGCCACTTCACTTGTTGTATCTGTTTCCGAATTAGATTCCTCTTCTTCTGAATCTAGCTGTTTGTCTTGGGTGTTGGTTTCTTCTAAATTGGATTCTTCTTCCTTATTTTCAGGCGGGGTAATTATTTGGTCTGTATCTGTTTCCTCACCTTCTGTTGTACCACTCTCTACCTTTGTGAGACTAATATCTGAGATTTCTACTGCATGTGCTGCAAGCTCATTTTCCCCTAGTTGTCCTAGAGAAATCTGAAATGCTAGTGTTCCTGTTATCTCTGTATCCTCTAACTTAATAATGCGATTTACTGATTTTAGTTTATCTTTTGTCAGTCTGATATCTGTTCCACCATACCATGCATCACCTGCTCCCATCAATGCTACTTTGACATCTCTGTCAATTGAAGATCCGATTTTCATTTCCAGCTTGTAGGAAGCGTCTGCCTCCATTGTTAGACCTTCCTGTTTTAACTGTATATTCCAATCTTTTGTTCCTGCTTTTGTGATTTCATATCGCGCTTTATTCTCCGTAAAATCTGTTGTTGCATTCGCCGCACTGTCTACATAGTCAGACCAATTTTCCTTACCACTTGCAAAATCACCATTCTGTATCAGCTCTGTCCCAACTTCCACTGGTGGCTTTTCTGGTATATCGCCATCTCCACTGATTTTCTCAACACAAATATCATCAATTTCAATTGTAGATGCTGGTGTAGGAATTGATTCATTTGTCTCATTATCCTTAATCTGTCCCATTGAAAGAACAAATGTAATTTCTCTTTCTGTAGGTTTTTCTACATTCAGCGTAAAATCTACTGCTTTTTCTTCATTTGCATTCAGTACAAGGTCTTCTCCTCCGTACCAATCATACGCCGGATTTAAGAACGCATACTTTACTGTCCTTGATTCTGTAGATTTGATTTTCATCCGCACTTGATAAGATGCTCCTTGTTCCAGTGTTAGAAGTTCAGCATGTTTTAGCTGCACATTCCAGTCTTCTGTACCAACATTATGAATCTGATAAGCAGCTTTTCCTTCTGTAAAGTTTACTTCAGCTTCACCAGGTGTTGTCACTGCATTTATCCAGTGTGCATCCCCTTCTGTAAAATCGCCATTTTGAATCATATTCTTTCCTGGGTCTACTGGTGGGTCTACTGTCTCCTCTTGAGGCTCTGTCTCTTCCAAATTGATATTGTCAATCACAATTGTGTGTTTTTGTGAAATTTGTTTTCCACTTACAGCGCCCATAGAGATACTAAGAATAGTATCTGCGTCCGTCTCCGATTTCATTTGAAATACTTTTTCAAATGTTTGGAACTCTGCTGTCAATGCTGCCTTTGGCTGTCCAGAATAAGGCGTCCAATCATCATCGCTTGTGCCGTCTCTTTGCAGTGCATACATAATCTCTCTATCTACTGTTGACTTGGCATCAAATGAAAGTTTATACCACTTGTCTTTTTCAAGCTTAATCCCACTTTGCTTTAACTGAATATACCAATCTTGATCGCCAGTATCAGTGATATCCATAGAAAACGCATCCTTTTCATTAAGCGAATCCACGATATAATCCGAAACCTTTGCCGCATCGTTTAGGTATACTTCATAGCCCAGCAATCCATTAGAGAAATCTCCATTTACAATCATGCAATCTTCCCGAACACATACATTATCAATATATGTAGTACCTGCATTTCCAAGCAAGAAACAAATCTCGCTTCCATTCAGCTCTGTAGGAGTCTCAAACTCATATTTATAACTTATTTTATCTTTTGTCAGTGCACTGTCAAAGGTCTTTCCAGCTATTGTAGTCTGTATAGTCTTATTTCCATCTGCGTAGGCATCAAAACTAAGAATATATTTCTTTCCGCCAGAAATGGCAATGTCCTCTTGGAATACTGTTACCTGATCAAGACCATTTACAGAATCTGGCACTACCACTTTCAACTCCCGTATACTGTCATTCGTAACAGATACACTTGTACCCTTACACTGTCTAATATTCCAGTCCCAATATGCAAGACGCAGTCTACCTGGCTCATTGCCTTCATTAAATTGTCCATTGTAAACATAATTGCCGTCAGGCAATACACCCTTTTCCTCTTCTTCGGCATCACCTTCTTTTAGCAATCTTACATTACTAATATGAACTTTCGCAATCGATCCTTGATTTCCAAGATTAAATTCTACTCTGCCATTTGCATCACTATCCGCAGTCATATCAAAAATATGTTCGTATGTCTGCTTCTCTGTTGTTAAGTTTACAGTCTTATCATCCAAGTAACGGATATATCCTCTATCAGGCGCTGAAATTCCTGTAATCATTGTGCGTGCTTCCTCTGCATAAGCATCATAAGTCAATTTATATTTTGCACCATTTTCCATTGGCAGATTTGCTTGCACTACTTGTACGCCATAGTTTACTGTACCTGCACTTGTCGATGTGATATGCAGCGCATTATCAGAAATCTCTGCTGTTGCAGCGCCGCCATTTGCAAAAAGTATCTGCCAATTGGAATCTTCTTTGGTCAAATCTTCTACTTTTGCAAAGTCACCGTTAATAATATAATTCCCTGTTTCATCTGGATCTCTAAGCTTCACTTCATTTTCTGGCTTGTCAACATCTGTTTCATAATCGTCTTTTTGATATACCCGAACATAGTCAATCACAAACTGTGCATTTTCTTCAAATACTGCATCCTCATCTGGATATCCTACCCAACTACCACCAACTGCCAGATTCAATATCATATAAAATGGCTGATCATAAGGCGCGGGATAAGCAACTTTTCCAAATCCGGGTTTTTGTGTAAACCAATCATTCACTGTATAGAACAAGATATCATCTACATAGAACCGAAACTCATCTGGGTCCCACTCACACGCAAATACATGAAAATCTTCCCCGAAATTTGTCTGTCCTTCTGGCAAGGTATAACTCCCTTGTTTTTGTGTATGTGGCTCCCCAAAATGAAGGGTTCCATAAGTTGTGGAAAGTGCACTTCCATGAACCTCCATCACATCAATCTCACCACATTTTGGCCACTGACCATAATAACTCTCATCTTCTGGCATCATCCAAAATGCAGGCAAAAATCCTTTTCCGCTTGGAACCTTTGCTCTTACCTCAAATCTTCCATACTGATAATTTTTCTTTCCCTTTGTATTGATTCTTCCTGATGTGTAATATGCCTTACCATCTCTTATTTCCTTCAATGCTTGAATGTAGAGTTTCCCATCTTGAACATATGTATTTTTCTCAGAATCTACATATTCCTGTAACTCTGCATTTACCCAGCCAGGCTCATGATACTCAAAATTCCAATCATTGAGATTCAGTTTGTCCCCGTCAAATCCATCTTCCCAGACAAGTTTATATGCCTCAGCAATATCACCTTTTCTTTTTGCTGGTATGCTTCTGGTATTCTCTGCATCACAACGACTGCATACTTGCTTTTCCAAACCGGCTGCATTTTCTGTCGCCTTAACTATCACTGTCCACCTCCCAAATTGGTGTCCTAATGGCGCGAGAACTTCCTGTTTCTTTCCACTGCATTTTGTGCAGATATATGTTGTAAGTCCTCTCTCCTCACAAGTTGCTACAATATCATCCTTTTCTTTCTTTGTACCTTCTGTCAATTTCCAATCATGTTCCTTACAATCTGTTACCATTACATGACAAACAGAAGTAACTCCATTTGCTGTCACATCAATATCAGCAATTCCAACCTTTTTGGCCGTGATAACACCTTTTTTAATTGCGACTGCTTTTGTATTAGATATCCTATACTTCACAGACTGGCTTGCACCAACAATATCTACTGCTAATTCTGCTGTATCGCCTACATTCAATAGATAATACTTTTTCTCAAGAATTACTTTAGGTTCTTTTACACGAACCCAGCACTTGGCGGTCACGCCGTTTGCTTCTGCTGTAATTAGCGTTCGACCAGGTTTTTTGGCCGTTACTTTGCCTTTTGCATTCACTTCTGCAATATCATTATTACTGCTTTTCCAAACTGTCTTTTTATTGGCGCCATCCACAATTGCTTTTATTGTGACAGTATTGCCCTTTCCTTTTGTGTAAAGCATATATTCACTCTGATTTAATGTGATTGTTGGTACAAACTCCTGTACTGTCACAATCACCTTATCTGTAACACCATTTGCCTCCGCTGTAATAATTGCAGTTCCTACTTTTTTTGCTGTAATTTTTCCCTTGCTCACAGAAGCCACTTTGGTATTGTTACTCTTCCATTTTACAGCACTTTTCCGTCCAGTTACACGACAATCGAGTGTATAGGTCCTTGCAACACCTTTTGTCTTTAAATGAACAATTCTTTCTATGATTGCTGTTGTCGTACTTGCCACTTCAACTTTACAAGTATCTGTTTTCCCATTACATGTCGCTGTAATAATCGCAGTTCCTGCACCTTTTGCCGAAACAAGTCCATTATTATCTACCGTTGCAACAGTATCATTATTGCTGCTCCATGCAACAGTATCATTTCTTGAAGCGTTTGTCTTTAATTTTTTTGTCTCGGCAGTACCTTGCATCTTATAAAGCAATACATGTTCCTCATTGATAGAGATTAAACCTTCTTCTACCTTAACATGGCACTTTGCCGAGACACCATTTGCCGTAGCAGTGATATCTGCCTCGCCCGTTTGCTTTCCTGTAACTTTTCCACCCTTCACTGTTGCAACAGTTGGGTTAGAAGTAGCCCATGTCACTTTCTTATTTGCACCGACAATCGCAGGAATAAGTTTTATAGCACTTCCCGTTCCTCTTGTGCTTAACTGCATCTCCTTAAGACTTAATGAAAGTGCATTGTCCTTTACAGTTATTTTACAAACTGACGACTTTCCGTTTGCTGTTGCAATAATGTCTGTCGTCCCAGCTGCAACAGAAGTCACTTTTCCTGTTGCATCTACAGTGGCAACCTTTGTGTTTCTACTACTCCATAGCGTATCTTTATTGGCACCTTTTACAGTTGCTTTTAATTGTATTGTGTTTCCATTAGATGTTGCTTCTGCGTTCTCCGAAGCTGGTGCGCAGTAGATAACAGCTGTCGCCTTATTTAATTTGATACTTGGTTCCACTACTGTGACAAGACATGTCTCACGCGGAAAGCCAATTCCTGATGAAATAATGGCTTTTCCTTTTCTGAGTGCTGTCACTACGCCTTTTTCTCCCTCTTGCTCCACCGTCGCAACGTTCTCATTCCAAGAAACCCATTTGGTCTTTCTGCCTTCTGGAAGTTTCTCAATCTCGAGAACTAATGGATTCTTCTCATCACCAATATTCACGGTAGCAGTCTTAATATTAATGCCAAAACTACTCTCCGCATATACTGCCATCCCTCCAATTAGCAATGTCAGAAGCAATGTCAGAGGCAATGCATATACTTTTTTTCTCATCTGCATTTTCCCTCCTATGATTGTATTTAGACCTTTCGTTACTCTGTACAAACCTTTTGTTTTCTCACCCCCCCTTTATAAAAATGTTTAAGCTTTTTTATAAAATACTATACTTGAAACATCTGTATTTGTGATTCCAACGCTTCTGCTGATGTTGTCAACTCCTCAGACTCTTTTGCAACAATCTCACTGTTTGTCATTAAACCATCTGCTTGTTCTACCAAGATATCCGATGAACTAAGTATCTCCTGCGAACTTGCTGCCTGCTCCTCCGAAATTGCAGCCACATTGCGTGCGACATCTTCCACTTGCTCTACTTTTTGTATCATCTGCTGTGCTAGCTCTCCAACCACAGCAATATTTTCAAAGATTGTGTCATAGGTAATCACTGCATTTCCTATTAGTGCACTGCTACTATTGATATTTTCTACACTGCCGTTTGCCTGCTCAATAACATCTCCAATCAATGCCTGTATCTCCAATACAAGATTGTCAATATGCTTCACCGAATCCATGCTAGTCTGCGCCAATTTTCCAATTTCTAACGCTACAACAGTAAACCCTTTTCCAGCCGCACCGGCGCGTGCTGCCTCAATAGAAGCATTTAGGGATAATAGATTGGTCTCATCTGCAATATCCCCAATCACTCTTGTAATATTGGTAATCTCACCGGAAGCATTCCCCACCTGATCAATTGCACGCTGTAACTGTCGCACAGAATTGTCAATGCGTTGCATTGCTGTATCCACACCTTGCATGACCTCTTTCCCCTTCTGAGAAATGCTGACAGTTTCCTTCATTCTGCCATTCATGCCATCGCCATCCTCTTTTGTCTCTGCCACAAGAGAAGCGAGTGTTGTCGCACTTTTTGCAATTTCATTGACAGAGACAGAAAGTTGTTCCACAGTCAAATTCAAATCTTTCACTGACTGATTCTGCTTTTTTGACGCATCAAACATCTGTCCAGATACTTTTTTGCTATTGTCTGCCTGGTCGTGTAAAATATGAGACACACTGTCTATAGAAGCAAGCATCCCCCGCATTGTAACAATAAACTGTTCTACGCATCGGCTCATAATCCCAATTTCATCACTACTTCCCACAGCTTTATAGGGCGTGAAATTGCCACCTGTCATATTTCTAATGACTTCTGTCAATCCTTGCACTGGATGAATCACCACATGAATAATCCGCTCAATTAATACGGTCAAAGCCAATATAGAGGCAACGCCAAAAAGAATCATAATATTTCTAATACCATTTAGGTCACGATATACTGTAGCTGCTGGAACATAGGATACCAATACCCAATCTGTACCAAAAATCTCCTGAAATACAGTAATATTTCCATCAATTTCCATCAGATTCATTTCTCTCTGAGAAATCTTATCCGCAATCTCTCTCATAAACAAACTGTCCAATGTATCCATCTGCTTAGAAATCATTGTTTTATCGCGCGACGCAAGAATTGTATTGTCATTAGCATTTACCAAGAATGCTTCTGCATTTTCCATCTTTACAAAGCTATTGACATAAACACTGATTTTATCCAATGACAAATCCATTGCAATAACACGTACATCGTTTGAATCTGTTCGCAGCGTTCCACACACACTAATAATTGGCACTCCACTCTCATTAGTATAAGCGTTAGTAAATCCCACGTTTACTCGAGTCAATCCATCACGAAACCATTCTGTCTGTGTCACATTCGTATTTTTTATCTGTTCAGTATCTTTGGTAGTATGTAGCTGCTTGTTCCTCATAAAGGATACATTACTGATTTTTACGCCCGCTGTTGAGTCTGCTGCACCAAGATTAAATTCCATACGTGCATTTGCATCATCATAATCTGTCATGGAAAACTCATAAGAATATGTTTGCTTTTCTGTTGTCAAATTGACAACAGTATCTTCAAGATAACGCTTATACTCCCTGTCCGGTGCTGTAACGCTAACTTTCATTGTCCTCTCCTCATTCGCATAAGCATCAAATTGAACAGAATAAGTCGCGTTTTGTTTCACAGGAATATTGGGTTGCACAAACTGGACACTATAATCCACCGTTCCTTCATTGGTAATGTCAATAACCGCCTCTCCTTCCTGAATTCGCGCCTCTGCCACACCTTCGAGCGCTGTAAAAAACATCCAGTCCTTATCATCTGCCAAATTTTCTTGAATTGAAAAGTTTCCATTATTCAAATAGTTTCCTTCTGCATCCGGCGCTCTTAGTTCGACACTTTTTACAGGTTTTGCCTGAAAAAGAGTTCCGTCTGCATCTGCAATATAGAATCCCTCAGAATAATTATTATCATAATTATAATAAGAATCCAAAAAATCCTGCAATTGTACATCATCAAATCCCATTTCCTCGACAGCTTGTTTTGCGACACCAACAGACACAAGATTTCTTTCCAGCCAAGCTTCCATCTCTGCTGCTTGACTTTCTACAGATGTCTGCAAAAGATCATGCGCGTTTGATTGAATTACACTTTTTGATACATAATAGGACAACCCTGTGAGCACTGTCATAATAACAAAAATTACAGGCATGATAATTCCTAGAAGTTTTATTTTTATGGATATAAATTTTGTCTTCTTTGTCATAATTTGTTCCCCATACTTTCTTATACCGACCTACCTGTACTGTGCCACATTTTGGCTGTCCACCTTTTCAAATGGTATCAATATATACTTTCCATCTTCTGATGCACCTTCCATATCTGCAATAGACTTGCCACAGGCAAGTCTATTTGCTGCCTCCACAGCAGAAGTAATCTGTGCCGCAGTCGGTTGATAGACTGTGAAATCCATTCTACCTTCTGCAATCGCCTGACAACCACCTACAGAAGCATCTACTCCCAAAAATAATATTGTACTTGTATCAAGTCCCCTCTCCTCAAATGCTGCTAAAGCGCCAAGCGCCATATCGTCATTGTTTGCTGCCACGCAATCAATCGATTGACCTGTTCTAAGAAACAATTGCATCATTTCTTGGGCTTTCTCACTGTTCCAATCCGCATAGTCTTCAAAAACATAATTGATTTTCTTCCCGCTAGCTTTTAGTGTTTGTTTCAATCCCTTAGTTCTACCAATCGCGCCCGACGCATCCTTTGGCCCTTTCAATATCACTACATTGATTTCTTGCTTCTGACCAAATTTCTCTAAGACATATTCTGCTTGATATTGTCCTGCCATAAATTCATCTGATGCCACATAGATATAGCGATCTTTCTCCAGTGCCCTATCTTCCGGCGCATTATTAATAAAGACAATCGGGGTATCTCCTGCCGCTGCTTTAACTTCTGTCACTGTATCCGGCGAGACCAATCCGCACAAAAACACATTGCATCCATCTACGGCAGCATTCTTTATCTGGGCATCCTGTGTCTCCACAGAATTCTGAGCATATCCTACGTCAAACGAAGCATCATATAATGTCGCATGTTCTTGCAGTTGGCTCGCCCAATCTTCATAATAATCTCCATCCTCAATCGCAGAGTAATAAATTTTTATATTACCATTTGTTTTATCTGACTGACACCCGCTTCCGAGCAATACAAACATCGTTGCTGCCAAAAGTATTCCCTGTCTTTTCTGCATCATAACACACCTCCGATTCTTTTTAAGACACCCCAACAGCCAAAGCCGTTGGGGTGTATTTTATGCACACAGATTTATCCTTTGACACCACCAAGTGTCACACCTGCGATAATATACTTTGAGAGAATCAGATATACAAGAACAATGGGAACAATTGCCACCATAATCATCATGTAAATTTTTCCCATATCACGATTCATATAATCAGCGCCTCGAAGAAGTGCAATCAGAATTGGCACTGTCATCTTATCCTTTGACTGAATAACCAAGGCAGGAACGAAATAATTATTCCATGATCCTACAAAAGTAAAGATTGCCTGTACTGCCATTGCCGGTTTCATAATAGGAAGAACAATTTGATTAAAGGTACGAAATTCCTTGGAGCCATCAATTCTTGCAGCTTCGACCAACGAAAGCGGAAGCGATGACTGCAAATAACTGTACATAAAATAAAATACAGAAGGCGATGCAATTGACGGTATAATCAGAGGAAGCAGAGAATCATTCATGCCCATCTTGGTAATCAAACGCAAAAATCCCATTGCTGTAACCTGAGTTGGCATCACAAGGATTGCCATAATAAAGGTAAATGCAATTTTCTTTAATTTGAAGTCATATGCATACAAACCGTATGCTGTCAAAGCAGAAAAATAAGTACAAATTGCCGCTGAACAGCCCGAGACAATCAAGCTGTTTATGACACCCCGCACCATTGGAAAGCTTCCATCACTTGTCACATTTTTTAAATTTGTCAAGAAATGGCTTCCAGGCAATGCAGAAAATCCTTTCTGCAAATCTGCATGGGAACGTGTTGAATTGACAAACAGAATATAGAAGAAAAATAGACACATAAACGACAGAATAACAAGCAATACATGCGCAAAAATAGTACGAAAACTATTGTATCCTTTTGATTTCATTAACTTATCTCCTTTCCGCCTTTTTTCTCTTTTTTGCAGCAGCTTTGGAACCATCTGGATCATCGTCATTCGTCATTCGATATACAATAAAACATAAGATTCCACTCACAATGAACAAATAAACAGATAATGCACCCGCCATACCATAATTTTTACTCTTTAAGTGATTGTTAAGAAACATAATCAACGTTGTAGAAGTACGGTCTGGACTTCCCTGACCATTGGTCAAAATCTGTGGTACATCAAACATTTGAAGACCGCCGATAATGGAAGTAATTAATGTATAGGCAAGAATTGGACGAATCATTGGAAGTGTTATATAGAAAAATCTCTGTACACTATTGCATCCATCAATCTCTGAAGCTTCAAAAATATCTGGACTAATACCCATAATCGCAGCCATCAACATAATCGTCGTATTACCAAACCACATTAAAAAGTTCATTACGCCAATTAGCGACCTTGTACCAAAAACAGTCCCCATAAAATCAATTGGACTCTCTGTCAGCCCCATAGATAACAAAATGGAATTGATTGGACCCTTATTAGAAAACAGGGTAAAGAACAACATTGCAAACGCAGAAGCCATAATTAGATTCGGTAGATAAATCACTACTTTAAAGAATTGCTGACCACGAATCTTAAGCCGCACATCTACAAACCAAGATGCAAGCAAAAGTGCAATTACAATTTGTGGGACAAAACCAATAAGCCACAAAATCAATGTATTTCCCGCATATTTCAACATATCGGATTTTAGCAAACTGGCATAGTTTTCCATTCCAATAAAATTAGGGCCGATTTGCTTCAGTCCAGAACGATAATATTCAAAAAAACTGTATCGGATTGTATCAATTAACGGAATAAGCGAAAAAATAAAGAAACTGGCAAAAAACGGAAGAATAAAAATATATCCCCACTTCGAGTAATTTATCTTCTTGTGTTTTTGTTCCATCAACTACCTCTCCCTTCTTTCTAAATATGCGGTGCATTTATGCACCGCAGTCTATATTTTTATTGTGGCCACTGAATCTCTGTGATTTCAGGATAACGCTCTCTAATTGCTGTCTCAAAGTTTTCTTTTGCTTTGTCATAATCAATCTGACCCTGTAAATAATCACCAAATGTATTCTGAATCAGTTCTACGCAACCCTGGTCATATGCTGATAGCGGAGCCATCTTAATTGTGTCTGCACCAGGTGTAAAGTAGGTATATGGATTCTGTCCGCCAAGGAAATCTGATGCAAACGAACCATCCTGCGCTGCTGCCTGCATTACAGATTTCGCATTTGTAAAGTCTGCATACTCCTTTGAAATCTTTGTCAGATTATCCTGATTTGCTGTCAGTGCCAGAAGAATATCTTTTACGTGCTGTGGATTGTCTGTTCCTTCCGCAGCAAGAACAAATGTTCCACCCCAGTTGTAAGCCAATGGTGCATTCGTAACAGCCCATGCGCCGTCCTCGCCATCCCAGTTTGGCTTCAACTGTGTGTCAATTCCCCATGCTGGGAACAAAAATGCAAATACCTTAGCACTAGAACTCATTGCTGTAAACCAGTCGGAATTCCACTGTCCCTTTACAGTAGGGTCAAAATATCCCGCTTCCTTCCACTCTTTAGAGTCCTCTACCCAATCAAGAATCTTTTGGTCAACTCGAATAACGGTTTCGCCTGGTGATACCCATGCATTTTCCATGCTATTATTATATGTACGGAATGTATCTGCATAGCTTGAGAATGCATAATATCCTTTTGCCTTAAGTTCTTCCGCAGTTGCTTTCATAGTATCCCAATCTTTGGTCTTCTTGCCAATTTCTACAGGATCATCTGTGCCAAAGACTTCTTTTGCGATATCACGGCGATACACCAGAACACCTGGACATGCCTGCCATGTGGAAGCTCTCATCACACCATTCTGGTCGCTAGCAACTATCTTGGTAAATTCAAACTGATCCGCCAAATCGGTATCAGGATTAATTCCAAGCGATTCAAGCGGCATTGCAGCATCGATGTCCGCATCTGTATATTTGACAACATAATCCAGCTCTGCTGCAAATATATCAACTTTGTCATCATCAGCTGCAGTTAGCTGATTGCCAAGTGCTTCATCAAGCTTATCTTGGTATACCCCATCCTGATTGGGATTAATAATCCAATGAATTTCTGTTCCATCCTTTAATGTAGACGAAGTCTTATCTTTAGAGGTACTCTCAATCTCTGGATAAACCGCCGTGATACGAGTACGAAGCTCATCATTAAAGCTGTAAACGTTGATAACCTTTCCTTCGTCTGTCGCTGGGGTAGGAGTTGCTTCTGCCACATTATCATTACCTGATGCCGCTGCATCATTATTGGATGCTGCCGCTTCATTGTTTGAAGATGCTGCTGTTCCCTGTGCATCATTGGATGAATTATCACCTCCTCCACATCCTGTAAGCGATGTCATAATCATAGAAACTGCCAATAAACTGCTGATGATTTTTTTCTTCATTTTAAAATTCCTCCCTTGTTCAATCATTTTTATTGCAACAAAATCGTTACATCTCACTTACAAGACCGATTATAGTGTATATTGTTTACTTCTTATATAAAATCAGTTGTAAAAATATCAAAATCATGACATAATTATAATTATGTTTAAAAATGTAGAAAAAAAGACTAAATTTTTAGTGAAATAGAAGGAGAACTATATGAACAGTTTAAGAAATGAATGGTATCGGCGTGAACTTTATGAGAGTGAATCGGAAGCATATCATCGTCCTATGGAGAAAGAATACTCTTTTTATTCTGCTGTAAAAAACGGAGATATGGAATTTGTTCGCAAAAATTTGAATCAAGGAGATTTTACCAATCCTGAGGGAATGGGCGTATTATCCAAGAATGCACTGACAAATCTAAAATACCACTTTGTCGTCACAGTTGCTCTTATTACAAGACACTGTGTTGAGGGAGGGCTTGAGTTAGAACAGGCATACCGTCTTAGCGATTTTTATATTTTAAAAATGGATTCCTGCACTACTATTAAAGCTATCACAGAATTGCATCAAGATATGGTGCTTGACTTCACTGGAAAAATGCTTGTATTGCAAAAAAATGTAATCCTTTCCAAACCGATTATGCTCTGTACTGATTATATCTACAGCCACATAAACGAACGAATTACCATCAATGAACTTGCAAATTATACAGCGTTATCGCCAAGTTATCTTTCACGCCTTTTCAAACAAAATTTAGGGATATCCATCAGCGACTATATTCGAGAAAAGAAAATAGAGAAGGCTGAAAACCTTCTCAAATTCTCTGACTATAGTTTAATTGACATTGCCAATTATCTTGCATTTTCCTCACAGAGTCATTTTATCCAAACCTTTGAAAAATATGTTGGATTGACACCTAGGAAATATCGTGACCGAAATTATCATAAAACATGGTAGTTCATTTCTTCTTTATTTTCCATATAGGGCACTTGCTGCAACAAGTGCCCTATAATAAAACCCTTTACGACATATATAACTCTATTTCATTTTCTTTTTTAAGAATATTTGCCGGGATATAATTTCCCTCTATTTTCTGCCCATTTACTTTCAAAGATTTGCATCCAGATTCAACATGACCAGGATTATTCACGATAATATGAAGATGACTTCCCCTAAAATCTTTGTCAATCTCAAAATAGTTCCAATCTTTTGGAACTGAAGGTGCAATTTTCAATCCTCCAAAGTCAGGACGCATTCCAAGGATTCCCTCGACACACCCTACCATTACAGTCGATGCTGTTCCTGTGAGCCAATGTACATGAGAACGACCAAAATGCGGGCTGTCCTTCCCTTCTGTAAACTGTCCATAGCAGTATGGTTCCAACTTACGGATTTCCGCACTGTCATTCTGAGCAGCTGGTGCATTTTCTATAAAATATGTAAATGCGCGTTCTCCATGTCCACACAGCGCTTCCGCAAGAATAATCCAACCTTGTGACTGTGAAAAGATTCCAGCATTTTCCTTGACCCCTGCATTATAAATTACAGCAAGCGCACCATCAAATGCATCCAGATGATATGGTGGGTCCATAAGAACCGCTCCATAATCTGTATTTAACCGCTCGTTCACTAGATTAAGTGCTATGTCTGCCTGTTCGTCCGTAGCAAGGCCACTGATAACAGCCCAACTTTGCGGATTGAGCCACATATTAGCCTCCTTGTCTGTCCGCTTTCCAATGACTTCTCCTTTTTCTGTAAATCCTCTAATAAATCGGTCCTCATTCCAGCAAAGTTTTTGTAGCAAACTATTTAACTGCTCTTGTTTCTCATCCAAATATTTTATGTATGCATTATCATTTTTATAAGATGCAAATTTTTTTAGAATTGTCATTGCGTAATAATATTGAAAAGCCACAAAAGAAGACTCTCCATCCTTTCCAAGACGCAAACAATCATTCCAGTCCGCATAAAGCCCCGCTGGCATTCCATGTGGACCCAAATGGTTCATTGAAAAATCGATTGCACGTTTTAAATGTTCATACACTGTCCCTTCGCCCTTGTTGGCAAACGGAATCACTTCGTCGATAAACGCCAGATTTCCAGATTCCGATACATACTTGTAAACTGTGGGGAACAACCAAAGTGCATCATCTGCTCTGTATGCTGGGTGTCCTGTTTCCTGCACATAAGAAGCATCCTCTGGCGTATCCTCATGTCCAGGATTATGTGTAAATTTTACAAGTGGAAGTCCACCGCCATTATCCACCTGCGCAGAGAGCATAAACCGAATCTTCTCGACTGCCATTTCTGGCGCCAAATGAATAATTCCTTGAATATCCTGCACAGTATCCCGATAACCATAACCATTTCTAAGACCACAATAGATAAAGGACGCCGCGCGCGACCAGATAAAAGTCATAAAACAGTTGTAGGCATTCCAAGTGTTAATCATCGTGTCAAATGCTGGACTAGGCGTTTTTACTTGAAAATGAGACAACTTTTCATGCCAATAAGTAATCAGTTCCTCTAGCTCTTTTGCACAAGTCTTTGATGGTCTTTGATAACTTTCAAAAATCTTGTCAGCTTCCTCTTTATATTTCATTCCTAAAAGAAAAGCAATCTCTTTTGTCTCACCTGCTGCAAGCGTCAATGTAGTTGTAAGCGCACCACAGCCATTTTCATTGTAACTTAACGCTCCGCCAAGATCTCCGCTAACAACACCAACAGGATTTCCATAACCATGATAACGTCCAATAAATTTTTCCCGGTCTCCACAAAAAGAATCTACCGCTGCTCCAGCAAGCCCAAAGAAACGGTCAATTGCAAGCTTATTATCAACTTCCTCTCCGTCTTCTAATCCATCCAGATTGCCGTGAATTGTCTGACGAATGCGGTCCTTCTCAAAAGAAGTTCTTGTAATAAACATTGAATATTGAAGGTTAACTTGATCTTGCTCATAATTATTATTATTCGTAAATTCTGCATATCCAGTAATATTTATTTTTCTTACTTTATCAGAATTGTTTGTTACTTTTAAATTCCATACTTCATAAGACTTATTAAGTGGTACATAATAAAGCGCCTCCGAATGAATCTCACTATAATCCGCTTCCATTCTAGTATAGGCTGTTCCATGCGCACATTTACTTTGATAAGAATCCAAATCTTTTCCAACGGGTTGCCAAGACGCAGACCAGTAATCTTTACTTTCATTATCCCGAATGTATATGTAACGTCCTGGCTGGTCAAAACTATTAAACACATAGCGCAAAATTCTGCCATTTGCACCCGATTTTGCAAAACTATAACCGCCTGCGTTGTTGGAAATAATTGCTCCATATTCTGGGGAACCAAGGTAATTTGCCCACGGAGCTGGTGTGTCAGGTCTGGTAATTATATACTCTCTTTTCTTGTTATCAAAATATCCGTATTGCATTCTTCTATCTCTCCTTTGGTTATCAAGTTTATATCAATTTATCTTGTACAGAACCAAGTACCACATCAATAACATGTACTGTGTCGTCAAGTGACTCTATCGCTTCCTTTTTCAAACATACTGCATATGACACATCTGTCATTTTTTCAAGTGTTATATCATCGCACTGAGCACTTTCAATTTTGTATGTACCATAAGTCATTTTTTCTGGATTGTGATATCGAATCAAAAACCTCTTTTTTAGGAAGTTTAGTTGAATCGATGCATTTCCATCCACATCAAACTGTTCTGCCATTAGTTTTGGCGCAAGTACCAGATTGCCCAGATTTCCTTTCACACCGTATACTTCCGTAATCATAGTTAGCATAAACCAGCTTGCCGCGCCAGTCAGATAATGATACATACCACGTCCCGACGCATCAAAGTATTCTGGTATACCCGGATAAATTTTACTTGTTTCAAAATTCATCGCTGTCATTAACAGTGTATGAAGTGCCTTATAGCCTTCTTTTACAAATCCTCTCTGATACAACGCATTGGCATACATAACAGTCATATGAGAAAACACTGCACCATTTTCCTTTTCTCCATAAGCAAAACCAAACATTCGCCCAAGGTCAAATTTATCTTCGCTAAATTTTGTATTAAGCCGATACCCACCAATTTTTTCTTTATAAAGATACTTGTCCGCACTCTGACAAATTTTCTTTGTCATTTCTTGGTCTGCTGTGCCACTCATAATTGAAAATACCTGACTGGTAAGCATCATGCGCACATTATCGCCATAAACACCTTCCACCGGATTTCCATTGTTGTCATAGTAACCGTTAAACCAACCATTTCCTTCTACATCTGTCACCCACTCGTTACGGCGAATATGGTTCATCATCCACGCTGCTTTTTCCCTAAGATTTTGTGCCAATTCCGCAATCGATATCAAAACAGTTCTTCCAGAAATATTATGTGTACAAGTCAGAACATACTGTTTTAAAATTGTCTGTTTCCATTCTATATTTTCATATTTTTGCATATCTCCTGCAAGAAGAATTGCAATTTCCTCTATCAACTCTAACTGACTCTTTTTGGTAACTGTTTCATATTTTTCAAGGTATGCTGCCAGCTCTCTAAGATTGTATGCATAGGCACTTGTAAATGCCACACTCTCTCCTTTATCTGATGCCATATCAAGTGCATCATTCCAGTCCGCATTGCGCAGTTGTATCTGATTGTGTGCGCCCACTTCATAAAAGGCACAGAGTTGCTGTAATAAAATATGCTCTACAATACTTCCTTGATAGACAGTTTCATTTTGCGTCTTCTGCTGCATACCACATGCCTCATTCCAATCACTGTCAGAAGCTCGGCCTCTCTGAATCTGCTTATCTTTAAAATAGGACACTTTCTCACCAAAAATTGCAATATCTCCTGTTTGGTCTATGTACAATTTTGTGGTCAAAAATGGCCAAAAACCATGATCCATCCAGACGCGCGTAATACTATTTCTGTCGGCCTTAAACGCACCCTGTCTTTCTCCAATAATTGTTGCATTGGTTCCGTCAATCCGAACACCACTATAATTATCGATAATCATTTGACGTACACCATCAGGATTCATAAACAATAATGATAAACAATCCTGCCAAAGATCTCTCCACCCTCTGCCGCCTTTACCATAATCATGATATGGCAAAAAAGAACAGCCATATAGTCGACGTAGTATTGGCTGGAAACAAATCCATCGAAGGTAGCTGTCCGTTGTCTTATCTCCTGTCTGAAACGAAACATTCACCTTCTCTTGCCAATATTGTTTTGTCTTTTCCAGTGCTGCTTGCACTTTATTTTCACTGTTGTAGGCAACAACAATATCCGACATACCTTCCAATTGCATGGTCGCACCCATTAAAATTGTATAGGTCACCCTCTCTTTACACTTTAGCTCTACACAGGCAAATTTTAAACCGCCCAGCGCTTCTTTCCCATCAATCTGTGCGCCTGCTTTCATTCCCTCCGCGTTATTTTTTACTGATAGTGGTGCAATTAGGCTTCCACCTTCCCCGATAAAGTCTTCTACAACCGGAAAAAATTGTTCTGGCATTGCACCATTTCCAGATACCCCATACACAAAATAGGTTATCTGATTCTTCTGATGACCTCTTTCATCAAAAGAAAGCTTTGGTTTTACTTCTACGCCTTGATTTGTCACTGTAATCTGATGCAAAAGAGATGTGACATGCCTGTGGTCTCGAATATTGTCCGCACTTCTTCCATAAATTGGGACAGCGGCAATCGGTGTAATTCTTTGTGTATATTCTGCCGTATTCTCAATGACAACTTGTAGAATTTCTATATTGTGGTCCACTGGAACAAAACTTGTGACTGTTGCTTTCAACTGGTATTTGGAAGATTTTCTGCACACGGTCTGCCACATAAAACCAGCTTTCATACAGCACTCATCTTGCTGTGTTGTATACTTATTATATTCTGTTTCTGCTGATGCGCCTGTAACAGACCATGCGCCAACATTTTCAACACAACACCAGAAATTTCTGGACGACTTATTATTGTGTAGATTTTCACTGCTCACTGGTTCAAGCAAAAATGTATTCTGGTCTAGTTTACTATCCCCCGAAAAATTAGGCGTCACACTAGACTTAATTCCCTGTTCACCAGCAATTGGAAAATATAAATACGTGTAATTATCTGGGTGCTCCATTGCAAAAATCTCATTTTCATGTTCAAAAGTAATATACTTTTGTTGTATTTCTGATTGCATTTTCATTCCTCCATTGACTTCTGAACTCTCAAAGTCTCACTTAAAAACTATTCAAAAATTATTTGTGCCAAGGACACTATCTAAATGTTCATCTCCAAGAAAAAATCATAATTATAATAGCTGTTCCAAAATTTTGCGATGACACAGATAAACATTTGAGCAAGTCGAATGTTTATATTTGGCTTGTCATTATTACAAATAATTTATTAACAGTTCCTTATACTCACTTTTCTATCAAATATAAAAGACTTTGTGAATCTATCTCCTACCTTTCTATAGAATCATACTGCAATCTTTTTCAATCGAAAATCAGATTCATTATAAAAATATCATAATCATGACTAAAAAATAAGAACCAATTCATTTGCCAATTTATCTTCTCCACTTTCCTTAAAACAAGGGGGAATACTGTAAAGCTCCGCTCTCAATAGAACATAAAACAGAACACAAAACGTTCTCTGCACGTTTAATCCCTTTATTTTAACTATTTTTTGGTTTTTTGACCGATTCTTTAAATCATCAATAGCTTTTTGAGCTACATCAAAACTCATATCCTTATTACCAAATTTCCTAAATGACTCATATCCTTCAGAATAGATACAATAGTTGCACCTAAAATTACACCGTTCCGTTATTTCAAGTGTAATCTGTTTCAAATCACCATATATCGTTTCCTCCAAAGAATGTGTCTGTGGACCAACCATAGTTAAAACTGGCGGTGCTTGTAAAATATTCTCATTTTGTACAGCTTCTTTAATCTCCTGCAAAGAAGCGTATAACTCTTCATTCGCAATGCCTAATTGAAAAATTGAGTCAAACGTATCCGTTTCCAGCAAACATTCTAGAATCTTATATATAGATAATGTTACGCTCAATACTTTACCTGTGCCAGTATCATAAAAATAAAAGTTATTTGTTGTTGCAAATGTTTTACCTAGTCTTGAATACTTGTAGTTCTTCTTTAAATCCTCAAAAAAGCTTTAAAATTATTTAATATTACAGTGTTTGTCATATTTATACCTACCTTCTCTTTTCCATACGCATTTAAACATTTTATCTGCTTCCCATCTCCAAATTTCATATAACTGCCTTATTTAACTCACCTTATAATTCAGATAACACCGAATCGTTACGACTAAAAACAGTGGAATCTCAACAATTGCAAAAGCTACCATTACATAAGGCACCCAGACTGACAGTCCGCCTATATTAAGAAATTGAAAATCTATCAGTTGAAACAGATAGCTGGTCTGCAGACACACACCGCCTGATGGCAGAATACAATTCATCCATAATCCAACCTTGTCAGGAATGATAACATACACGAACAATGGCAATATACACAGTACGAATCCCAATGACAGAGATACAACTGTATTTCTGCTTATTGAGGAGAAATAAAGCGCGATACCCATTGTCGCCCAAACAGAAAGCAACCCTCCGAACATGACAGCAAGCTGTAATTCCCCTATATTAAAATCCGGCAGATTAACAATGGAATATACCATCTGAACTGATGTCTTAGTACATTCCCACCCAAATAAACCATTTGAGATGATAAGATATAAAGCCATACAGGCTAAATATACACCGCTACAGACAAGTATGCCCGCAGCAATCTTTATATTTCCGTAATAAATTCCTCCTTTTTGTTGATATGCTCTCGGAAACTCGAACCCCTTGTTTTATAAGGCTTCAGAAATTTCCGAAATC
>CAJUAE010000055.1 GCA_910583965.1 uncultured Lachnospiraceae bacterium | reverse complement strand
TAAAAATTCCATCTTTTTCCTCTCTTTCTTTATTTAAAATTACATTAAAGCTTTTGCTTTTGTCTGTCACAAAGCACAATTTTTTGCTTTCCAATCCTTAATTTGCTCCAAACGCTGTTTAAACGCAATTTCCTTTCCCTGTGTAGTTGGCTGATAATACTCTTTTCCCAACAGAGAATCGGGAAGACATTGCATACGAGCAATTTTTTCTTTTGTATCGTGTGCATATTGATAACCTTTTCCATAATCCAACGATCCCATCAAGTCTGTAACTGCATTGCGTATCACAAGTGGCACTGGCTCGGCAAGCTGCTCTATCGCGTCTTTCTTTGCATGTTCATATGCCATATAAAGCGCGTTGGATTTTGGCGCAAGCGACAGATATATCACCGCCTGCGTCAGATGGACGCTGCACTCTGGCATACCAATAAAATGACACGCCTGATACGCTGCCACTGCGATAGAAAGTGCCTGTGGATCAGCAAGACCAACATCTTCACTCGCAAAACGTGTCACACGTCTTGCAACATAGAGTGGGTCTTCTCCTGCTTCAAGCATTCTTGCAAGCCAATAGACTGCCGCGTCTGGATCAGAATTGCGCATAGACTTATGCAAGGCAGAGATTAAATTATAATGTTCTTCGCCCTTTTTATCATACAACAAAGACTTTTTTGAGATACACTGCTCTAAAGTTTCCCTTGTGACTGTAACTGCCCCACTTTCATCAATATCACCATTTAAAACAACCATTTCCAGCGTAGACAGTGCGTTTCTTGCGTCTCCATTGGCGAAGTTTGCAATTGCTTGAAGCAATTCTTCTGAAATATGCACCTGTTGCATTCCAAAACCCCTGCTATCTTTTAATGCACGCGACAAAAGTGCTGTCAATTCTTCGATAGTAAGTGCATGTAATACAAATGCTTTACACCGCGACAAAAGTGCACTGTTAATCTCAAATGACGGATTCTCTGTTGTAGCACCAATCAGAATAATACTACCTTTCTCTACAAATGGCAAAAAAGCATCCTGTTGTGCCTTATTAAAACGGTGAATCTCGTCTACAAATACAATTGTTCGCTCTCCAAATCTACGGTTTTGTTCCGCCTGTTCCATCACAGTGCGAATCTCCTTAATGCCACTTGTCACTGCTGAAAAATCAATAAACGAGGATTTTGTTCTGCCTGCAATAATCCGTGCAAGCGTTGTCTTGCCAACACCCGGTGGTCCCCAAAAAATCATGGAGGACACTTGATCGTTCTCAATTAGACGGCGCAGCACTTTTCCCTTTCCGAGCAAATGTGTCTGTCCTGCGTATTCCTCCAAGGATTGTGGACGCAGACGTGCCGCTAACGGTTGTGGCAATTCTCTGTCAAAAAGAGTCATCTGTTGTTCCATGCACATTCTCTCCTTCCAATAACTCAAGATAATTTCCTTTATCAATATGCATCATCGAAATCCGATTTTGAAAACGCCGAAAACCATACACACAATCCACATTCCGAATAAGCGACTGCAAACGCTCGTCAGGAACACAGACAATTAACTGTAAATCCATTTTGCGCGCATATTTTAAACAGACTGCACTGCGCTCCTGATCCATTTTTGAAAACGCTTCGTCAAGTAATACCAATTTAATTTTGGAATCTCTACTACTCTGTGTGCTATAAAGCATTGCAAATCCCGCAAGCAATGCCACATATTTTGGATTTTGTCCCTCGCCGCCAGAGTCGCGCCCAGCCATTTCATCCACATAATTCTCTCGAACAACAGTTCCGTTTGCATCTGTCACCTGCTCATACATACTAAAAGAAAGATAATTTCTGTAATCTGCATAGTCCTCCATATCTCGAATACGCTGTTCTCGGATTCTTCCATCTTCCTCCCGCAATGGCATAAATTTATCTGTTAGCAACTTTATTTTCTGCTCATATTTCTGATAAAAAACGTCCTCTCCAATGTTTATTTGCCCTTCTGTCAAATCGGTTCTAATATTTTTACTGTCAAGTTCTGGCGCTGTCAGCATCTCATAAAATTGTCCCTTCGCATCTCTCGCTGGTTCAATCTTTATTTGATAGGTACTGTCCGCAAAATTGGTTTCTCGCAACAACCTATTAATTTCATGTGTATGTCGCTTTGCTGCATTGATATCACCATGAATGGTCGCTATCACATTTTCTCGCAGGCTTTTGTATATCAGACTACACTGTTTTTCAAATTCACTTTCATATTTCGGTTCATAATCGTTTTGATAGTCCCGCAGCAACCGATCATACACTGTATTATCTTTCTCTGCACCGTTAAAGCCAACCGACGGATATTCTCTGTTAAAGCGGTTTCTAGCATTTTGAAGTGTCTCTATCTCCGCCTGTTCTTGTTCCTCTAAATGGTTAATCTGTGTCAACAGCCTGCTGCGTATTGTTTGGCCAGAGCGCGTTTCCAACTGCTGTCGAACTTCCTCCATAATCCGAATATCTGTTTTATATACAGAACGCTTTTCTTCCAAATCTAGCTGAAGTGTCTTTAATTCTCCTTCTCTATGACTTTTCCTTCGAGTGTATTCATTGATTAGATTCTGATTTTGACTCTGCTCCACCCGTTTGTTTTCTTTCTTTTCGGTTAATCGGTTTTTACGATCTTGAAGCTCCTTAAACTCACCCTCCAAGATCCGCTCAATCTCCTGTCTAAGATCTGTGATTTGCCCAGTCACTTTATTTAGTTCTTTTCCCGCTTTTGACAGGCGGATAAAATACGCTGCATCATTGTTTAAATCCTCAAATCCTGCCGCTGCCTTCAACCGTTCTGTCACACGCCGAACTTCTGCGTATTCTGTCTCCTGTTTCTGTAAACTTTCGCAATATCCTTCCAACTTCGCTTTCGATACTTTTGTCCCAATACATGCATATCGTTCATAATCCGCTTTGCGAAGATGACGAAAAATAAAATTGCTATAGGAATAACAGTCTGGCGTCACACCATCACGAACCGTTTCCAGCTCCTCGATCGTATGACATTTCTGTATTCTTCCTAGATATCTTTTCAGACACGCATCCATATAGGGGATTTCTGTTTTTACTGCTTCATATAAAGAGTTATCCTCAACAAATGCCTTTTGTTTTAAAACCGCATCTGTATCAATCAACTCAACTTCCTCATATTTTTTCATCTCACGAAAGATTCTAGCAGCATCATGCGCATACTTTGGTTCTGTCACAAGTGAATGTTTTAATCGTCCTAATCTACCCTCGATCGCATTTTTCCACTCTGCATCTTCCACATTAAACAAATCAGCAAAAATATTGACTTTAATCACACGACCATAAGTGTCTGTCAACCTGCGCTCCAATGCCACTCTTGCTTCTTTTAACGTCGACGAATATGGCTTTCTGTCATTTTGCATATCATCTACCAGCCGAGTCAGCTCTTGAATTTCCCTTTCCAACGCACGCCGTTGCTCATTATATTCCTCAAAAATCTCATCAATCCCTTTCTTTGCATTCAAGATACTTTTTCTAAGATTTTGACATAATTCCTCATCCACTTTTCCCTTACAGAACGCAGCAATTTTATTGAGCATTGGATTGCTCACATAATCCGTGACAATTTCATCCTCCTCCCATTTGCGCAACCCATTTGTAATCTTACGCCATTGTTCGCTGTCTGCCGCATACATCTGCTGCAATTTGACAAGCTCCTTAAGCTGGTCTTGTTTTATCCCTACATCACTTGCCTTGAGTTCTGCTGATACCTGAATCAACGCTCCATCAATATCATTCATCTCAATTTCTATTTTCTTTGCTGCTTCTGTAAGACGTATCAACTCCTGTGCTGCATTTTCAATCTCCTGCGCATCCGCCGCAATCTTATTCTCAAGCTCTAAAACTTCCACGCACTGTATCATTGCCCTAGCGCGCAAAATATCCGCACTAACCTCTGCCTTATGTTTTCCGGCTTCCTGTACTTCGCTCAAAAGTGCAATTCTTTTGCGCATATCTTTAATCTTTTCCTGAATGTCGCGATAGGCTCCAAGCTGTTCGCTAATCTTTCCAATAATATCCCCGTCATTTTTTGGAAACATATAATCCTTGATAAACTGTCCCGTTCCATCTGTCATTTTAAGCGCGATCGCACTCTTTTCCATCACATGAAACCGCTTTCCATCAATGTAGCCAAGCAAACTGTCATAAAGTGCATTGGTGTACGCTTCCTTAGAGGGATAGATGCGATTCACATCACTGCGTCCTCGATTTTCACTGCCTGCGGCGCGCTCCTCGACCAACTTTCTAATCTCCTGATTGGTAAATGGATATCCTGCCTCTGTCAAATATCCCTGTTGCGGCATTCTGCCAGAATGACTAAAATAAATCATTTTTCGAATCTCTGTATCGTTTTTCCGCACCTCAAAGGCCAATCCCACACAATTCGCAGTATGACTTCCTGTATCCTCAATCTCAAGCACAATAATTGAACAGAAATCCTTCCCCGCGCGGTTTGCTGTTCCGTCTTTCTGCTCTCCTTTTAAGTAACTTAAAACACTCCGTTTATTTTTCGCGTCATCCGCTGCTTTATTTAGAAAGCTTGACGAGATGCTGCCGTACAAAATAACTTGTATGGCATCCATCACTGTTGACTTTCCAGAACCACTCATTCCACTAAACAGATTGACATACTCATGAAACTCCAAGATTTGGTGCGTAATTCCTCCCCAATTATTAAGACACATCCTCTTAAATATCTTCTTCGCTTTCTTCACTTGTAGACTCCTCATACTTTTTAATCAGTTCATTGATTTCCACCGACGAGCAAAAAATATTAATCGTACTATAAATATAAATCGGTGTATCATCTTCAAGATTTCCAATTGCGCCCGGCAACTCTATTATCTGATGTATCTTGAGTGTGGACAATGCATCCTGCCATTCTTGTGCCGCCAGCTTCCGTGTTAACAGATTGGTATTACTCCCAATCTCTCTGATTTCCCGAAGACATGTCACGGTTGCATCCAATCCTTCTCCCATAATTTTATTCCGATAAATCATCTTGAGTAATAGTAAAATACGCGTTCCAGTCAGCGTAAGTTTATCAATGGGCATTCCCTCTCCCTTAATGCGGAAAATATGCTCCTGCGGGTCATGCACAAGCTCACAGTCAAGTACTGACAGATAATCTGCAATAAATTCTCTGTGATTTGCGCAGATGCGATAGCGAGGATTATCCCGTTGCACTAGAGTCACTGGGTCACATTTTACTTGCAAAATACAGGTTTGCCGAAACAAATCTTGTATTGTTTTCTTAATTCCCGCCGCCTCACTTTGCGACAACTCATCCATGTATTTCATCATCAGCACCCTCCTCTATCGTAATGCGAAGCTCTGAAAAAGTAAATCCTTCTCTACTCTGAAGCTCTCCTCCAAGCAACACCGGATCTTGCTTTGGTTGCTTTCCAGTAACTTCCTGCCACAAAAACAACAATTTTTCCAAGTCTTCCACCGACTGAACCGTCTCAGTCGTCGCCTGAAATATACCATCTTTTACATTGCGCGCGCAAAACGCCTGCAATTCTTTTTTGGTGTAGCGCGGTTTTGGCACAAAATCAGTGATTTTTGTTTTTTCCTGTTCTTCTGATTGTTCCACTGCTAGTGGCTGAAAAAGTTTCTCCCCGCTGTCATGCCGCTTATAAATACTATTGTCATCAAACATCTTAAACGGCGCTGTCAATGAAATTTTTCCACTTAAATCTTCCAAAATCTGCTCTGAATTACTACTTTTTTCAATCAACCGAACGAGTCCGATTACACTGTTCTCCTCCACATCACCCTCCTGAAAAATATAATGGATTCTAGCAAGGGCACGCTTGGCAAAGACCGCTTTTTGCTCCACAAGTTTGTTATATTTTCTTTCTATCAAATCAAACTGACGTTCTATTTTATAGACAAGCTCAACTGCCTCATCACTGTATTGTAACGCTTTTTGAATATGAATGTACTTTGATGTTTCCTTTTTGCATAAATACAATGTTTTCAAAAGAGCTGACTTTTTCTGGTCATGCTGATACAAAATATGACTGATCAATTCCTTCACAGATTCCTTATAGCGATAAAAACTATCCGAGGTTGTCAGAATCGCATATCTTTCACTGTCACTATTATTAATCTCATCCACAAGTACACGCTGTATCTCAATAAAATTCTTGCTTCTTGAAAGCACATCAAAGTATGTCCGCATTCCATTTTGCATATTAGAAAGTAGCGTTTCCAAATTCTTTGAAGTGATCAGTGCACTTTTCAGAATATCATTATTTTTTTCCTGATCTGCCTGATAAGTAAAAAGCGCACTGTAAATAGAAAGAATACTCTCCCGCTCCCTGCTGTCATCCTCACTTACCAGCTTTTTAAACAGCTCCACATAGAGTTGACTATACTCTGGAAAAGACAAAATATAAGTGTTTAGCTGCTCGTCATAATCCTGTTTTATCCACCCCCAGCGAACCAGTGTATTTAAGATGGCAGAAGGCGTACCCGAACTTCCAAAAAACATATTTTCGCCTAATTCTGTTATCTCCTCGCCATCCTCCATCCACTCAATCTGCATCCGGCTAATTATTTCACCAATAATTGCTTGTCCATCTTCTATAGTGAGTCCAAGTGCTCTATAAATCTCATTGTTTTCATCATAGATAGCAACCAGAAATGTCATGTATGCCTCCATATTTCTGGTTCGGAACAATTTATAAAAATCTTTTGGTATCATCTTTTTTAATATCATTCGTTATTCCCTTTTTCTATCAAACATTCCACTGTATATTTTCCACCTTCATGCCAAGTAATCGCAAGCGGCTGTAGCATATACTCTGTAAGTTGATATCCATCTGGTGTAAGTCCTATTGTAAATTGGGCCACACCACCCTTGACACAACTCTTTTCAGACTGGGCACTAATATAGTTTCCAATGGAATAATAGACTAACATTTGATGCCCATTATCGTTCACAAGCAACTCATATGGCTGTAAACAATGTGGGTGCGTACCCACCACTACATCCACTTCACACTCCAGAAATATCTGCGTCCACATTTTTTGAAAAGCATCTGGTTTTTGTGCGTACTCTGTTCCCCAATGCGCAAAGACAATTACAAAGTCCGCGACAGATCTTGCCTGTTCCAATGCATTATGCACCTCTTTCTCCGAAAAGAGATGCACCATATTGGGGAAACTTTTTGGAATCGAAATTCCATTGGTGCCATAAGTAAAATTTAATAGTGCAAAGCGCACGCCATTTCTTCTAATAATAGTATATAAATTTCTTGTTGCCTCCTCAGAAGTCTGTATACCAAGACACTTTATGTCATTGCTTTCAAAAAATTTTTTGGTGAAATCCACCCCCTCCACGCCTCGGTCAAGCGCATGGTTTGTCGCACAAGTCACTATATCAAATCCTGCATCTACAATTGCCTGTCCCACCTGCACAGGTGTTCCAAACCTTGGAAAATCCCCATACATTGCTGGATTATCTGTCAACGGTGTCTCCTGGTTAATAATAGACACAGTACTGTCATCAAGAATCTCCTGCACATTCTCAAATAAAAATCCAAAAGATGGTTCTTTTTGCAAACCATAGTTGTAAATAGGTTTGTGTGCAAGCACATCACCAAATACGCAAAAGGAAATGTTATTTTCCTCCCGCTGAAATCCCCATGAATCCCAGAACCAACTACTCATTGTTCCCTCTGGCTCCTGCATCCATAGTCGAATATACGGCGCTTCTTGTCCGTTTGATTTCATATCTACAATATCCTGTCCCAGATAAGATGACATCCATTTTGGGCGAATCCGTTCTGCCTCATACTCATATACAAAAAGATGTTGTGACCAAGTATCTTCCTCATCTGCAACCCAAAATGGTTTATGTTTTCCAAATCGCCCAATTTTCCAGCACAAAAGAACCAGTTCTTCCATTTCATCATTGTCAATATCGCAGGAAAGCACTTTCTGTACTTTGACTTCTTTTGGTGAACTCCAGATAACACTTTTGTCATATTTGACACAGACTTTTTTATGGTGCAACGCAATTTCATAATTGCCGCTCTTATCCATAAAAGTATTTTCTTCCCATCGAACCCACAAAGGAATTTCCGTTAAAAATAGTTTTATCCCCCACAACACAAAAATGACAGCGCTGACAACAGCCAGCGCCATAAAAATTTTCTTACTCCCACATATCATGATAGCCGATAACTTTCTGTCCAATCAGGCTTTGCAATGGGTCTATCTTGACTATAGTGGCCATCTTCATTCAACTCAATCCCCATCATTTGACGCCATTTGGTATCTGTCAACCTATCATTAGAAGGCCATGGAAACTGATAGAAGGAAAAGACACTTCCCCTTGCAATTTTAACAGTACCATCCACTTGAATCGCAACATAAATCATGGAAGGATCGCCCGTCGCAACCTCAAGTGCCAATCCATTATCTGGGTCTGTCGCAATATCTGACACAACCGCTGCTGGATATTTCAATGCATTTACTGTCTCGTCATCACTTGCTTGCTTCGCTGTCTCATACCAAAAATGCTCTATGTAGCCGCCATATGCGCGAATAAACTCAAATTCCTCGTCTGTCAAAAGTTCCTCTTGAAGCTCTTTTTTTGAAATTACAAACATTTGTTTTGCTATTTCTTCAAGACGCAGTAAACTTTCCTCGTCTGTTGCATCAAGCATTCCATACCTTTTCAGTCCCTTTGCAGTTTGGCTGGCAAGTTCTGCAAAACGTTCATACACAAGTGGTTCGGGTTCCACATAACCTCTGTCATCTGGTTCTTCGTCCACGCCTCCACCCATCTCTGCATAGACTTGCTTTGCATAGAGAATTGTATCATGTTTTAATTCTGCATAGCTTCCTGCAAAACACTCCAAATCTTTTTTGAGCCACTCCTCATTCTGCATAAATATTGGATATCCCTCGCCCTTGACATCAAGAAGCGGTCGAAGAGTATAAAGCCACCCTGCATACAAACTTGAAGACCACAATGCCGCATTCTCCTGCGCTAACCCCTCACGGAGCTTTTCCATTGCCTCTGGGTATCCCGCATAAGATGTATCCCCTTTTTCTTCTAAAAGTGTGAATGCAATATCGCTGCCAAGCGCCGCTGGAACATCTAACACATCCGGCAGCATCCGTTTCTCACCTGCACTGTTATTCCCCACATTCTTGTATATCAACCGTTGCATGATTGCTGCGTCAATCGTAAACCGTTGCCCCATAAAGCGAAATCCTGAAATCACATTTTCTTCATCTTCCCAAATTGGAATTGAATTAATCTGTGGAGTACGGAGTGTTGCTGTCCCATTATGAAATGTTAAAAAAGCATCTGCATTTCCTATCAGATTGTCAATGGTACAATCCACACCATACGCTTCCTGTAAAACTGATGCGTACTCGCACACGCCAAGGTCATCACTCGCCCCTGCAAAAAAGGAAGTCACTGCATAGATAGATTCCCACAGTTTAAATGCCTCCGCGTCATCTGAAAGAGCCAAAGTTATCAGCAGTGCACTTCTGTCCATATCATCTTCCTTCTGTGTAAAGTGCATTCTGCCATACCACATCATCGCCTTAAAATATCGCTCAAGCTGTTCATTTCCCTCATAATATCCTCGCGGAATGTACTGCGAGTAGTCTTCCATTTCTGATGAAATCTGCGAGACACTAATTCCCTGTGTCTGACGAATATTCTCTAATTCATAAGACACCATCTCCTCCACATCACTATCAATCACTGTGTTATCATCAAGCAGCATATTGCCGACCGTAAAGAATGCCACATTGCGCTTTGCTGCGCTGTCCCACTCGCTGCCTTTAAGTGCCTTATATTGCGCTCTACTATTGTCAAGCATTCTTTTAGAAAGATTCACAAGTGCATTGGATAGATACTCTTTCTCAATGTTTTCTAACAGATATGCAAAATACAAGTGATATGTATGCATAAGAGAATCCACTGTCACAAAATTAGGAATCATATCATAACGGTTTGTCTCATAGATTTCAAAAAACTCGGCACCTGCACTTCCAGACACAACAAAACCGTTTTTGGCTAATTTATCTGCCATCTCACCGCCCTGTTGCAAGCTATAAAATTGCCACAAATTCTCCAGATTACTCAAATCTGGCGATACTGTGTATGGTGCCACCTTTGGTATTATATTGTTGTTTTCTGTTTTCATTGTAGTCTGTATTAGCATCGGTCGCGCACCAACTGCTGCCTTCTCTGTAATCTTTACAGGTTCTGTCTGTTCCACCGACGGCACTTCCACAACTTCTTGCACTTCTGTTGAAAATGGTATTTCCCCAGACTGTTTTGGTGAAGCGCATCCTCCCAGCATACTTATCAATAATACTACCGTTGAGAACTGTTTTATTTTTCGTTTCATAGTAATCCCCCCATGCCGCCTTTGCGGCTCAAATAGAAATGAAAAACGCTGTCTTTTGCGTTTTTCCTGTGTGAAATTAAAATTTCACACAAACTCCCATAAACAATTGTGTATTATATGGTTCTTTTTTTATTTTACCATAAATATTTCCATGTTACTAGACAGAACAAAAACTAAACTCCATTCCTATATTTTTCTAAATATCATAGAACTCAACATAGCAGTTATCTCCAAAACCAGATAAATTACTGTATACAAAATAAATACAATCTCCTCTATATCAGAGAAAATCCTTGCTCCTGCCAAAATAACAGTGCTGAAAACACGGGCAGACTTCCAAAATATCGAATATCCCTTATCACAAATGCACCAACTATCTTCAAATTTTTATGAGATAATAATCTCGGCTTTCGTCCCTTTTCCTTGCTCCGACGTTATCTGAAACTGATGTCCAAGTTTTTTTAATATCGCTTGACACAAATAAAGCCCTATCCCTGTAGAATACTTATCTGCGTGACCATTATACCCTGTGTAACCTTTTTCACAAACTCTTGGAAGGTCTTCCGCACGAATACCAATTCCTGTATCTTCCACTATAATTCGTATACTTTCATTTTCAGGGGTCTCTTTCTCATACCAATGTTTTACTTCCTTCTCTTGTTCAATACCATTTTCCAAATTTGCCTTCTGTAATGGATTTGTACGGCACACTCGAATTGTAACACCGCCTTGTTTTGTGTATTTGACAGCATTTGATAACAACTGATCCATCACAAATCCCAACCATTTTTTATCGGTTACAGCCGTAATCTGTTGTGGATTATAAGTCAATTGAAGCTGTTTATGAATAAACTGTTTTGCATACTTATAAATTGACAATCGAATTACCTCGTCGAGTGCAATATTTTGTAACACAAAATCATTGGTCTGTGCCTCTAGGCGTGTGTATTGTAAAGCCATATCAACATATTGTTCAATCCGAAATAATTCGTTTTGTTTTTCTCTGGAATTTATGACACACATGTCATTTTCTCCTATTTCGTCTGTCTCTAAATATAAATTCATCTCCTCATCGAGTAAAAGTTTCATCGCTGCAATCGGCGTCTTAATCTGATGAACCCACATGGAATAATATGCAGTTATATCCTGCTGATGATTTCGCATTTCATTTTGAATTTTATCCTTCTCCTGCACAAGTGCACGAATACAATCTTGATAATATTCCTCATATAGATATTCTGGCTCTTTTATATGATTGGATATTCCGTCAATATTTTTACGCACTTCTTTGAGCAGATGCAAACTTTCACAATGTCTGCTGTATCCAGTAACAACTGCCACCACAGTAACAAAAATACATAACAGTAATCCATACCCAATTTCTTGAATAGAGATTCCATTCAGAAGCATCGTTGCAGTCATTACCAATGCCAAAAATAATATCACTGCAAGCCATCGAATCCTTTCTTTAATATACACTTTAAAATCTTTCATCCTACACGATATCCTATTCCCTTTTTTGTCTGTATAAAGTCTACAAGTCCTGCACACTCAAGTTTTTTACGCAGACGATTCACATTTACTGACAATGTATTTTCATCTATATAGCTGTCACTCTCCCAAAGTTTTGCCATCAATGTATCCCTCGCTACAACTTTCTCTTTATTTTCCATCAATATCTGTAAAATACGCAGTTCATTCTTTGTAAGCTCCAGCTTCTCTGTGCCATATGTCAGTGTCGCCTCTGTCAGATTTAGCATTGCCCCTTGATGTTCCAAAACAACACTTTGACTCACAAAATCATAACTTCTACGAAGCATCGCCTGAATTTTTACTGTCAAAACATCCAAATCAAATGGCTTTGCAATAAAATCATCTCCACCCATATTCACTGCCATAACAATATTCATATTATCGGCTGCCGACGAGAGAAAGATAATTGGCACTTTAGAAACTTTCCGAATCTCAGTGCACCAATAATATCCATTATAAAAAGGCAATTTAATATCCATCAACACCAGTTGTGGCGCCGCATATACAAACTCTGGCATAATATTTGCCAGATCCTGCGCACATACCACTTTATAATCCCAACTTTCTAGATGACGTTTTAGTCCTGCTGCAATCATCTCGTCATCTTCCACAATAAATATTTTATACATTGCCATTCCCCATTTCCTACTCTAATTAATAACAATTTTATTTTTCTATGCGTTCATAGAAAAACAAAATTGTAGTCCTACCAACAACGAAAAAATTATATCACACAACCAATTGAATCACAATAATAGGAACATCCAAAACGAAATGGTAACACATCTCTTTTGTCCAAAAATAACTTGTGGCAAAGGCACTTTTTTTGCTATAATAAACGCATATGAAAGGAATTTACGAACAGTAAAGGAGCATTCTCTATGACAGTTCTCTTAATTGGAATCAATGCAAAATATATCCACTCAAATCCAGCAATCTACAGTTTAAAAGCCTATGCAGACAAATATTATTTGCCTTACCCAAATGACTGTGTTCTTGAGATTGCAGAATACACTATCAATCAGCTTTCAAGTACTATCCTAGCTGATATCTATCAAAAAAGACCACAAGTAGCCGCCTTTTCTTGCTATATATGGAACTGGAATATTGTGCAGGAACTATTAACAGAGCTTCCAAAAATTCTTCCTGAAACAGAACTTTGGCTTGGCGGGCCAGAAGTCTCTTTTCATGCGGAAAAAATAATGCAGCTATTTCCTCAACTTTCTGGTATTATGGTTGGCGAAGGAGAAGAAACTTTTTTGGAATTGTTGTATTATTATTGGGAGAAGACAATTTCTTTATCAAGTATAAAAGGAATCGTCTGTAAAGATGGTTTTACAGGTGAGCGCGCATACACCAATATTGACAAACTTCCATTTTTATATCATGTTGATTTTTCTGCGGACAAAACAGACAGCAAAAAGAATGCCTTAGCACCTTTCCTAAATCGCATTCTCTACTATGAATCCCAACGCGGATGTCCATTCCAGTGTGCCTATTGCCTTTCTGCCATTGACAAAACAGTACGTCTACGTGATATCAATACAGTCAAATCAGAACTACAATATTTTTTAGACTGCAATGTACCACAAGTAAAATTTATTGACCGCACCTTTAATTGCAATCAAACACATGCAGTTTCTATCTGGCAGTATTTATTAGAAAATGATAACAATATCACAAATTTTCACTTTGAGATTGCAGCAGATTTATTGACACCAAAACAAATCAGGCTTCTGCGCAATATGCGTCCCGGTTTCATTCAACTTGAAATTGGAGTACAATCCACAAATCAAACGACTTTAAAGGCCATTAATCGCCATACAAATATAGAAACATTGCGCCAAAATATCGCGCAAATCCACAGCTTTGAGAATATTCACCAGCATCTTGACTTGATTGCAGGACTTCCTTATGAAGATTATGACAGCTTTGTTCATTCCTTTAATGAAGTGTATGCGATGGCACCCGATCAATTGCAGCTTGGATTTTTGAAAGTATTAAAAGGTTCCCCTATAGAGCAGTGTGTAGAAGAATATGGTATTGTGTATCAATCGAAACCTCCTTACGAAGTTCTGTACACCAAATGGCTTCATTATGAAGAAATCCTTAAATTAAAGGGGATTGCAGAAATGGTGGAAATTTATTATAATTCTGGCCAATTTTTGCATACCATTTCTGTCCTACAACAAGAATTTATCTCTCCATTTCATCTGTTTGACGCACTTACAGATTACTACCACACAAACGGATATTTTATGAATGCACCATCAAGAAACTATCGCTACCAGATTTTATTAGAATTTGCTTGTTCTATTGCCCCAGACAAACGCGCACTTTATATTGAACTGCTTATCTTTGATTTATATCTGCGTGAAAATCTAAAAAGCAGGCCAAATTTCTCTCCCGAAAACAAAACGGACCGTCAACAACGCAACAAGTTTTATATTCAAGAAGAACAAGCACCCAAATATCTCAAAGGCTACAGTGGATATACTTCCGCGCAACTTTTGCGTATGACACATATTGAATGTTTCTTCTATCCTGTCTGGAAAGAACGCGCGGAGGACCGCACACACAAATTACAAACTCCTAGTTATATTCTATTTGATTATCAAAAGCGCAGCCCACTAACACATAACGCAACTTATTATGAAATACAATTCTAGAAATTTAGGAAGTCTATTTTAAACGCAAATTGAGTAGGGAAAACTTTCCCTACTCAATAAATTAATTTTCTTAATTTAATCCAAGCTCAGCCCAGCTTGACGCGCCAATATATGGCAGTGCAAAATTTGCATAAGTTGGGTCTGCGGTATCCATATATTTAAACATCTCAAAGGATACTTTTGGAACGCCGCCTGCATCTCTAATACCAACTGCCATACCATCATTTGCAACCTCAGAAGCATGGTCAATCTGTCTGTGAATCACAATACCTTCAATGAAAGGATTGGAGGAAGCCAGTTTATACGCATACTGCATTGCTGCTGCCTGAATATTCTGGTCTGTCGCCAATTGTGGATTCATGGAAGTAAATCCCATCTCAGAAATCAAAATATGACGCACATTTCCATTTGGTGCAAGCAAGAACGGTTGTGCCATATGGTTTGTCACAACTTCTAAGTTTGTTGGATTTACCATTCTTGTATTATCAGAATGTACTACAAGATTTTTCATTCCTGAATATCCTGGAGGCAATTTCCAGAACTGGCAGTTAAACAGTGGAACTGGATGTGGGTGAATTGACAGACCCCAATCAATATTGCCTGAAGCATTGATGGACTGTGCAAAATTATCTAAAACATTTCTGCCTGGATATGCATATTTGTTTGCATCTGTATGCATCCAGCGCTGATCGATGTTGATAAACACTCTTGCTCCTGCATTCTGGCTCTTAATCGCATTGTAGCAGAGACGGAACTCTTTGGCATAATACTCTGAAAATTCCTTTTCTCCAATATCGCCTGCATAGTGCCATGGCGAATTGTTGTTAATCTCATTTCCAATAATCCATGTATGTATCGCTCTGTTTTGGTCTGCGTATCTACCTGCAAGGAAAGACATCAACGCTTCAATTTTCTCCACGCCACCCTGTTCTGAAACATTCATGGCATAACAGTTTTTGCCTGGCACACGCGCTAATGGAGCAATCAAGTCTGCAGTTGCTGCATTGAAGGAATTTTTAATGACCATAATCACATTGCATCCTTCTTTTGCAAACTTCTGACATACAATATCATATTCTCCCACAACACCAGAATTAAAACTGTAAGTTTTTCCATTATAGGTATAGTTTGTGCCGCCGCCTGTAAAGAATCGGCTAATATCAAGCTCATATGCTGCATAACCTGCGCCCAGTGCAGAGAGGTCTGTGCTGTACTGCCAATCCGCTGTCAGTCCTTTTTTGCTTCTAATTGGATAATCTGTAGATTTGGAAGCAACTGCTTCTGGATTGGTGATGTAAGACGCATTGCTAACTGGAACAAACGCACCATTCTCCAACACTGCCACTACAAATCGAGAATACAACTTAGAATTTGCTGTGTTAAAATCCAGTGGAACAGTAAATGTAGCGACTTCTGCCGCTGGTACAGATGCACAGTAATTCTGCCTTGCACCAATTCCCTCCTCATAGGGTTTCAACTCAAATAAATAATACATTCCATCGGGAGCTGGCTGCACCTGTCCTGATGCTACAACTGTGATATCTTTTCCTGTAATCACGCAGTTGTTTACTGTCAATGTAACCTCCGCCGCAAATGCCTCTGCTGGAAGCCATACCAACAATAACGCTGCAAACAGGAAGGAAAAAATCAGCTTTGCAGCCCTTTTACTCCATTTTCCCTTTTGCATAAAACACCTTCCTTTTCTATCTGTTTTTAACAGACCTTATTTTTTAAGTATATTTCAATATTCTTTGAAATACACGCTGTTACTCGTCCATTGTATCATACACACAAACAGTCTTCAACAATATTTTATAGCAATTCTTTATACACGCGCATAACATTTTGAGACAAAATATTTTCAATCTCATTGTCCGTAAAATGTTTGTGCTCAAGTTCACGAACCAATTTATATATCTGAGAACAATCCTGCATTTCAAGTCGCCCATTCATACCATCAAAATCGGTTCCAAGAGCAAGGCATTCCCCGCCACCAACATTTAGAATATGGCGCGCGTGTTCTGCCAATCTTGCAACGCTAGAAGAATCATCATTGACCGCATTCAGAAATCGTCCATAACAGTTTAGACCAATCACACCCCCGCGATCTGCAATCACCCGAATCATATCATCTGTCAAATTGCGCGCATGACCACACAGTGCACGCGCATTGGAATGACTTGCAACAAATGGCTTTTTGGTATGTTTTGCAATATCCCAAAATCCTGCATCCGACAAATGGGAAACATCAATAATCATACCAAGTTCTTCCATTCGTTCTATAAACAAGAAGCCTCTTTCTGTCAAGCCTACAGAAGCATCAAATATAGGAAATCCTTTCGCAGAAAGTAAAGAATCCTTGTCAAAAATATTGGGACTTGCAAGCTCATTGGGATAATTCCACGTAAGTGTCATCATGCGTGCTCCCAACTGATATAATGTCTCCAAATTTTGAATCTCTCCTTTACAGCATCCGCCCTCCTCTATCGTCATCAACGCAGACATTTTTCCTTGTTTTTCATTTGCAATGATTTCACCATAAGTTTTTACAGGGCAAATATACTTCTCATTTTTTTGCATCTCATCTTGAAAAACATCAACCAATTCTAACACATAGGCAAATGGGTCAATTCCCTTTTTTAAATCTATATAAAGTGCAAAATTCTGCAAAAGATAATTCGCTGTCTGCATCTTTTGAATATCCACATGCAGACTATTTTGAAAAAGCTGCTGCGGTTTTCCTATCTTTCGACTCTCCCAAATCTCAGAGATTGTATCACAGTGCATATCTGCTATTTTCATTGCATTTCCCCTTAAAAGCATCTGAATCGTATTCGCACAAAACAACGAAACCTATTCCAATCGTTTAAAATCCGATGCTGGATGCTTGCACCAAGGACACACAAAATCCGCTGGAAGTTCCTCTCCCTCATAAATGTACCCACATACAGTACAGACAAATCCTTTTTTCTTATCTGCTGCCACAGGCGCTTTCTTAATATTATTCTGATAATAACTATAGGTCACAGAACTATCTTGTGACAAAACCGCGCCGTCTGTCACATCTGCCAAAAACAAGGTATGTGTGCCAAGATCTGTCGCAGAAACTACCTTTGCCGAAAGATATGCATTGGTTTCCTCTGCAATATAAATCACCCCATTTTCTGAACGCTCAAAAGAAATCGCTACGGTCTTGTCGACGTCTGCACCACTTTGGAAACCCCAGTGCTGATATGTTTCAAATTTAGATTTCTCTGTTAAAATTGATACATTAAATACCCCTGTCCGCACAATCATATCATGTGTGTAATTTTTCTTGTTCACTGCTACCACAATACGATTTGGTTCTGTCGTAACCTGCGAAACAGTATTGACAATGCAGCCGTTATCCTTGTCGCCCTCCTTTGCTGTCAAAATAAACAAACCATACGTCAAATTATACATTGCTTTTTTGTCCATCTCTATCTCCTTCACAATAAGTTAGACTCTTGAAAACACAAAAAGATTCCAAGAGTTCATTATTAAGTTAACTTTAACTTTTCCATAATAGGAATAAAATAGAAAAATTAGAAGCTTATATAGAAGTATACCACAGAATACAAAACAATGTAAATTATAATTGAGTAGAGAAAACCTTCTCTACCCAATTATTCTTCATCTAATATTTTATTTATATTCTTTGTGTTATTACCTTATCAATCAGGCCAAACTGTAGTGCTTCCTCAGCAGAAAGATAATTATCTCGTTCTGTCGCACACACTACTTCCTCTAGTGTTCTACCTGTATTCTCTGCAAGGATACGATTTAACCGCTGTTTGCTCTGTTGCATATGATCCGAAAAAATCTTGATATCTGTCGCCTGCCCCTGCACACCATTTCCATGAATTGCAGGCTGATGAATCATCACCTCCGCATTTGACAGTGCAAACCGCTTGCCTTTTGTTCCGCCCGCAAGCAAAAATGCTCCAAAGCTTGCTGCAAGTCCCACACAAATTGTCGACACATCACATTTAATATATTGCATTGTGTCATAAATCGCAAATCCTGCTGTCACAGAACCACCAGGACTATTGATATACAACTGAATATCCTTATTTGGGTCTTCTCCCTCCAGATGAAGCATCTGTGCTACCACTAAACTGGCCGATGTATTATTCACTTCTTCTCCAAGAAAAATAATTCGATCAGATAACAGCCTAGAGAAAATATCATAACTGCGCTCGCCTCTGCTCGTCTGTTCAATTACATATGGAATTGTACTCATGCTGCCATTCTACCTCCCATTCTATAATCTTTTGCAAACAATCTTTGTGTTGTCCACAATGTAATTTGCATTTGCACTGGATAAAATATACCATTCTTTCGGTAGATTTGTGGAGAGCACTGATACACTCTGCTAAACGCCTGCGTAAATGCCTGCTGTGAACTGTAGTGTGCCTCATATGCAATTTCAACAATAGGCTCATTGGTCTCAACAAGTTTCTGCGCTGCTAATGTCAACCTTCTTCCCTGAATATATTTGTATATTGTACAACCTGTTCTCTCTGCAAAATTTCGTGCCATATAAAATTTTGAATAATTCAATTCTGATGCTATTTTATCCAAAGAAAGTTCTTCCTCTATATGGTCTTCTATATAAGTCAATACTTTTTGGATTATGTTCGCATCACCCATACTTACATCCTCCTTTATTAGATTTGATAGTATGAGTATAACATATTTTCTAATGACAGTCTTAATCAAAATTGCCCTGTTTTTGTGTTTATTGTTGCTCACCCATTCAACATTTACCATGTCGTATCACTAAGTTTAATTACAACGATATCATTTATCACAGAAACTCCATTCTTATCAGGAAAAATACCCATTTGTGAATATTTTGGTGTATTTATAATTTCATAATATTCTTCCAGAGAACATACGGTATACGCCTTGCCTAGATATTGTTTTATAAAACATATCCAGCAATTCTGAGTACCTTCAAAAGTTGGCCAAATTGTTTTATTTCCAGCCGCCACCCAATGCTGACTATTTTTTAAGTCTGGATAAAGTTCTGGATAGTTCCCCTCCTCCATATTTCCTATAACACATATTTTATTCCTTACTCCATATTGTTCTATCCTATTATGTATCTGCATTGCTACATTGTATGTTTTTAACATATTATGTTTTATATAAACCTGTCCTCCAAGTTCCAATGAAAGCAACATAAGAAAAACTAATATTAATTGTACAAAAAGCGCAATTCCAACGGTGGTAAACCAACTATTTTTTTCACCTATACTCTCAAATAATATAACTGCAAATACATATATATAATTCATAGTTGGAAGCATTAATACCCCTGCATTATCTAATACACTTACTTCTGGTGCTAAAATACAAATACTCATAAACCCCAAAGGAATAAACAACAATAATAAAACAAAAAAAATTTTTCTATAAATTAGTAATTTTTGTTTTCGTAAAATTATGATTATTATAGTAACAATTGCAATAAAAAACAATAAATTAATATACTTCCTACCATAATAATTATTGTTTATCATAGAATCAGAAAAATAATATTCAAAAAACATAATATAACAATTTTTTATCTGATTGATAATTTGATTTGTATCAATCATTCCCATTCGAGAAAAACCTCTGTCTTCAGTTGCTTTAATTCCAGTAATTATTTGCACAATCTTATTGCTCGAAAGATACAATGCTATTCCCAAGATGCCTCCCAAAATACAAGTTCCAACGGATTTATAAATCTGTTCTTTGGCAACCTTATTGTCTATCAATAATTTCATTATATACATCAGACATAATAAAATGGCGAAACTAATATATGCCTGGTAAAGTGCTGCTGATAGTATCAAAGCAATACCAGAAAAAATAATTCCTGTTCGTCCTCCTTTTCCAACCATAAACCACACAGATAAAACGGCTAAAAAATAACCTAACATATATAAATCGGAGCAATAATAATAAGTTAATGTGCTACCCACTGTAGGAGAAATGATAATTAAAGCACCAATAACCAACTTCCATCCAAATGTTTTTATATCAAATATCTTTAATATAACTTGAGAGTAAAAAGTTTTTTGTAAAAAAATAACCCTTCAGGATGAATTTAT